>JBAPOI010000927.1:0-9024 GCA_049279555.1 Candidatus Sulfotelmatobacter sp. | reverse complement strand
GGATTGCTCAATCTCCTCGATCGAGCCGAAGGGATCCCGCGTGCCTTCGACGAACAGCGCCGGAGTCTGCAGATGGAAAAAATGTTGCGTGCGGAGTTGCTCCGGCTTGCGGGGCGGATGCAACGGGTATGAGAGCAGTAGCAGACCAGCCGGTTCCGCCGGTGCTGTATCCGCTGATTTTTCAGCAAGCTCGGCGCAGAGCATGCTGGCTTGTCGCCCTCCATACGAGTGGCCCCCGAGAAAAAGACGACCGCTCACCTGAGCTCTCAGCCCCGCCAGCGCATTGCTAAGTCCGGCGCGGTCGCGCTTGGCGTCGCCCGGTCCCGGCGGACCGTAGGGGCGATCCTGCCGATACGGAAGATCGCACCGCAAGACGAGAAACCCAGCTTCCGAAAAAGAATTTGCCAACGCAACCAGTAAAGGAGCCTGACAGTTCGATCCCGCACCGTGAGTTAACACCAATCCGTTCCCATTGGACTTCGTGGGACGATGCAAGAGCCCGCGCACGAACGGCTCAACCGAAACATCGGTGAAGACCTGCGGAGTGGATTCAGCCGCAAGAAACCCGACCGGCTCTTCTTTCTCTTTTTTCGAGCGGGATTTGAATAATCCTGAAACTTTCATACGCCCACTTCTTCCAGCTTCTCGTAAATTTTCAGGATCTGAATTTCGTTTCCCAGCCTGGCCCAACAGCGCAGCACTTCAGGATCTTCCTGGGCCGTGGCCCGCGCCTGCTCCGAATTCCAGTAACGAAGCAGCACGTACTGCGAGTCGCCGCTGTGGTAGAGGAGATCGCGCCCATATCCTTTGGCCGAAACGATGGCATTGAGTTCGCGCACCGTAGATAGCGATGCGGCTTCCATGCCGGGAAGAGGCTCCCAGATCGCGATGGATAGATACTCCTGCGACATACCTCGCGATTATAGCTTTTTGCGTGCGGCAGCGCGCTTGCTGGTCGGGTGCGAAACGGCGCTGGCTTCTTCGGCAGTGACCACGTGCAGCCTCATAAAATTTGTCGACCCGGAGGCTTGGCGCGTGCCCGCGACCACCCCGAGTACGTCATCGGGTTTGAGCAAACCGCGCCGCAAGAGCTCATACTCGGCCACGTCTACCATGCTATCGCTGGTAAGCCCCTGATCGCATTTCATGGGATGCACACCCCAGTACATGTGGGTACGCTGCGCGATCGCGACGTTGTGAGTAAACGCGTAGATGGCGGCATGGGGGCGATACTTCGAAATCATGCGGGCTGTGTTGCCGGTCTCGGTAAAGATGGCGATTGCTCCCATGGGCAGATCTTCGGCCGCATGGGCAATGGACTCACAAATGGTTTCGGCCACGGAGAGGCCGCGCCGGTCGCGGCGCCGCCGCTGCGTAAACTCGCCCATGTTGCTCTCGGCCTCGATCACGATGCGCGCCATCATCGCGACCGCTTCCCGCGGATAATGCCCGCTGGCGGTCTCCGCGGACAGCATGACGGCGTCGCTGCCGTCGAAAATCGCATTGGCGACGTCACTCGCTTCAGCCCGTGTGGGGCGCGGGTTTTCGATCATCGATTCGAGCATTTGCGTGGCCGTGATCACCGGCTTGCGCCATTGAGCCGCGCGGTGGATCACGTGCTTCTGAATGACCGGCACTTTTTCCGGCGCCATTTCAACGCCCAGATCTCCGCGCGCCACCATCACGCCATCGGAAGCCTCGAGAATTTCTTCCAGATGATCGATCGCCTGCGGCTTCTCCAGCTTCGCAATCAGAGGCGTGTTGGAACCGTGGCCGGCAACAATCTGCCGGACCATGTTTACGTCAGCCGCAGAACGAACGAAAGAAAGCGCAACTGCATCCACACCGTGCTTCAATCCAAACTCAAGATCTTTGTGATCTTTTTCGGTGAGGGCTGGAATCGACAACGCCGTTCCCGGCAAATTGATGCCCTTATGCTCGCCCACCGGGCCGCCATTCAACACATCGCAGACCACATCTTTGCCGCGCACAGTTCGCACGCGCAGCTCGATCAGCCCGTCGCACAAAAGAATGCGGGTTCCGGGTCCGACTTCGCGCGCGAGATCAGGAAACGTGGTGGAGAGTCGCGTCGCTGTTCCAACAATGTCGCGCGGAGTAATAATCACAGTCGAGCCGCTCTTCAACAAAACCGGCTCGTGCCCTTCCAGGCGTCCCGTGCGGATCTTGGGCCCCTGCAGATCCTGCAGGATGCAAACCGTGCGCTCTTCTTTCTCCGCGGCACGGCGCAGGCGTTCGATGTTGCGCGCATGATCCTCGTGCGTGCCGTGAGAGAAATTCAGCCGGGCGACATCCATGCCGAGGCGAAGCAAATCCTGCATTCCGGCCTCGGAATGGCAAGCCGGACCGATGGTGCAGATGATCTTGGCGCGGCGTGCGGCGGGCTTTCCGTCGACCACTGCCGGCGGAACACTCTCTGGGACGGGGGAACTTTCTGCTGCGAGTTGCGACTTGCGTGCTTTCATCGGTTTCAGGAGGAGCAGTACCTCGTTCAGCGAAGGTTGTTTGCTCAAGAGAAAACTTATTGTAATTGTTTATGCTTCTTAATCTGCGGAGCACCAAAGAACAATTCAATCGCCCTCATTTGAAAGTTCTGTTCTAGAGTTTCGTTCTATAGTGAAGATCGGCAATCTTGGCGTTTTCTGCAGCAGGGTCCAGCGTTGTGCCTACACTTTCGGGGAACTGATTGCAATCAACTCTTTCCCCAGCATAGCGCGGGGAAAAAGCATGGCATTGAACTCCGCGCCGACCAGGATCACCAGGGAAACCATATACATCCAGACCAGCAAAGCGATGGCTGCGCCGAGCGATCCGTAAATAATGCTGTAGTCTGCGTAGTGCTGCAGATAAAAACCAAACAGCAGCGTCGACGAGAACCACATCCCGGTGGCGAGCGTTGCGCCCGGTATTACGCTATGCCACGGCTGGGTGCGCGGAACTGCATTGTGGTAGATCAGCGCAATCACTGCAATGCTGGTGAGCGTGGCGATGATCCAGCGGATCGAGGTCCACATCAGCAGAATGTACGGGCTGAACTCATGCGCGGTATAGAACAGGATGCGAGTTTCTATCTTGCTGCCGAACGCGATCAGCAAGGTTGAGAACGTCATCGGCAGACCGGCCAGAACCACCAGCGCAAACGAGATCAGCCTCTCCTTCACCAATCCCCAGATTTTCGGCAGCTCGTAGCAGCGGCGGAAGCCTTCCATCCACGAAATCATCACACCGGAAGCGGTCCATAAGGTTAGAAGCGAAGCCGTAACCAGAAGCCCGACCGGCCGTTGCGCCGCTCCACGAAGAAAGTTCATCGCCGTGTTGCTTCCTGCCGGCAAAATACGGGAGAGCGCATAGGAGATTTCGCGCAGGTAAGGCGCGCCCTTGCGAGAGGTTGCCAACAGCGATCCCAAAACCAGCAGCGCCGGAAAGAAGGTAAGAATCGAGGAATACGCGGAGGCTTTAGCGATAGAAAAGGCGTCGTGCTGGAAAGCACGCCAAAAGGCTAGCCGCAGAAGGCGCATAAAACGAAGCATCCCTGCCCATAGAGTAGGGCCGGAAACAGCTGGACGCAATGAGGGAAGCGATCCAGGTTCCTCGATTGGCAATCGTTTTAGGTTCGCATGCATGAACTGTTAGTAGCCAAAAAGAGCCTCGGGGGCGAACGAATTCGCCCCCGAGTTTACCCTAGTTTGATCTACTCCGCCGCCAGTTCCTCGGTTTCGCCCTCGTGGCGCATCATCTCGAGAGCGCGCTCGGCTTCTTCGTATGCTGCCGAGACTTCCGCCTGTACCTTGGCCGCGGCCTCTTCCATTTCTGGCGAGAGGCGCACGTTGCGGTAGTACTCCATGCCGGTGCCCGCAGGGATGAGGCGGCCGACGATGACGTTCTCTTTCAGGCCGCGCAGGTGATCGACCGCGCCCTGAATCGAGGCTTCGGTGAGCACGCGCGTGGTCTCCTGGAACGACGCCGCCGAGATGAACGAGTCAGTCGAGAGCGATGCCTTCGTGATGCCGAGGAGCAACGGGCGCCCGGTAGCCGGCTTGCCGCCTTCCTTGATCACGCGCTCGTTCTCTTCGCGGAAGCGGAACTTATCCAGTTGCTGCTCCAGAAGGAACGTGGTGTCGCCCACATCCTCGACCTTCACCCAACGCATCATCTGGCGGACAATCACTTCGATATGCTTATCCGAGATGTTGACGCCCTGCAAGCGGTATACTTCTTGGATTTCGTTCACGAGATAAGACTGCAGCTCTTTTTCTCCGAGCACGGCCAGAATGTCGTGCGGGTTGAGCGGGCCGTCCATCAAGGGTTCGCCAGCTTTGACTCGCTCGCCTTCCTGCACGTTGATGTGAACGCCGCGCGGCACCGAGTATTCCTTCTCGGTACCGTTATCGGCCTGCACATACAGTTTGCGCTGGCCCTTCGAAACCTCACCGAACTTCACCGTGCCATCGATCTCGCTGATGACCGCGGTTTCATGCGGCTTGCGGGCTTCGAACAGTTCGACCACGCGCGGCAGACCACCCGTGATGTCCTTGGTCTTGGTAGTTTCGCGCGGGATCTTGGCCAGTACGTCGCCCGGGAAAACCGTGTCGCCGTCCTGCACCATGAGGTGAGCGCGGGAAGGCATGAGGTAGCGCTTGCTGCCCTTGCCCTTCACCACGATCGCGGGCTGGCGCTTCTCGTCTGGCGAATCGCCGACAACGTGACGCGACAAGCCGGTAACTTCGTCCACTTCTTCGTGCAGCGTCACGCCTTCCTGCAAGTCCTTGAACTGGGCCGCGCCACCGATTTCGGTCAGGATGGCGAAGGTGTAAGGATCCCACTCCACCATGACCTTGCCCTGCTGCACCTGATCGCCCTCGTTAACTTTAAGCTTAGCGCCGTAAATTACCGAGTAGCGCTCGCGCTCGCGGTTCTTCTCGTCGACGACTGCGATCGAGCCCTGGCGGTTCATCACCACCAGGTCTCCGGACTTCGACTTCACGGTCTGCAATCCGATGAAGCGCACCGTGCCGTTATTCTTGGCATCGAGGCGCGACTGTTCGGACACTCGCGATGCCGTACCACCGATGTGGAAGGTACGCATGGTGAGCTGCGTTCCCGGCTCGCCGATGGACTGTGCCGCGATAACACCGGTTGCCTCGCCCAGTTCGACAAGACGTCCCGAGGCCAGATTGCGGCCGTAGCACATTACGCAGACGCCACGCTTCGATTCGCAGGTGAGCACCGAACGAATCTTCACCCTCTCGATTCCAGCTGCCTGAATCGATCCGGCAAGTTCTTCGGTGATCTCGTTGTTGATGTCGACGATCACGTTGCCGTCGTAGTCTTTGATCTTCTCGAGCGATACGCGGCCGACGATGCGGTCGCGCAGTGGCTCGATGATCTCGCCGGCTTCGACAATACCCTGAACGTAGATACCGTCGACCGTGCCGCAATCGTACTCGCTGATGATGACGTCTTGCGCCACATCGACGAGACGGCGAGTGAGGTAGCCTGAATCCGCCGTCTTGAGCGCGGTATCGGCCAGTCCTTTGCGGGCGCCGTGAGTCGAAACGAAATACTCGAGCACCGTCAACCCTTCGCGGAAGTTTGCCGTGATGGGAGACTCGATGATTTCGCCGGAAGGCTTGGCCATCAATCCGCGCATGCCGGAGAGCTGGCGGATCTGCTGTTTCGATCCGCGAGCGCCGGAATCGGCCATGACGTAAATCGGATTGATGAAACCTTCCTTATCGGCCCGCTGCATCTGCCCAAACATCTCGTCGGCAACTTTTTCCGTGATCGCCGACCAGATTTCGATGACCTTGTTGTAGCGCTCACCGTTGGTGATGGCGCCGTCCAGGTATTGCTGCTGAACGTTGACCACCTGCTTCTCGGCGTCCTTGACCAGCGTTTTCTTGCTGTCGGGGATGACCATGTCGTCGATGCCGATGGAGAGGCCGGCTTTGGTTGCGTACTTGAAGCCGAACTCTTTCACTTCATCGAGCATCTTCACCGTGGTCTCAAGCCCAAAGCGCAGGTAGCCATAGTTGACCAGTGCGCCGATGCCCTTTTTCTTAAGCAGGCCGTTGATGTATGGCATGCCTTCGGGCAAATGGTCGTTCAGAATGGCGCGGCCCACGGTCGTGTTGATGAACGTGCGATCCACCTGAATCGGCTCGGTGTGAATGATGTCCTGATCGTCGTACGCGGTGGTCAGGTCAATCAGTTCACCGGTGTAGCGCAAGCGGATGGGAGAAAGCGTTTCCACTGCGCCCATTTCGAGAGCCAGCAAAACTTCCTCAATGTTGGCGAATACGCGGCCTTCACCCTTCGCGCCGGGCTTGGATTTTGTGAGGTAATAAAGACCCAAAACCATATCCTGCGTAGGAACGGTGATCGGCTGGCCTGATGCTGGCGAAAGAATGTTGTGCGAAGCCAGCATCAGCACGCTGGCTTCCACCTGCGCCTCTGGAGACAGCGGAATGTGCACCGCCATCTGGTCGCCGTCGAAGTCGGCATTGAACGCCGTGCAAACCAGCGGGTGGATACGGATCGCCTTGCCTTCCACCAGCACCGGCTCAAACGCCTGAATGCCCAGGCGATGAAGAGTAGGAGCGCGGTTCAGCAGCACAGGATGATCCTTGATGACTTCTTCCAGGATGTCCCACACGATGGGCTCCTGCTGTTCCACCATTTCCTTGGCCTGCTTGATGGTGGTGACGTTGCCGGTCTGCTCCAGCCGGTGATAAATGAACGGCTTGAACAGTTCCAGCGCCATCTTCTTCGGCAGCCCGCACTGGTGCAGCTTGAGCTCAGGGCCAACAACGATAACGGAACGTCCGGAATAATCGACACGCTTGCCGAGCAAGTTCTGGCGGAAGCGGCCCTGCTTGCCCTTGAGCGTATCCGAAAGCGATTTCAGCGGGCGATTGTTCGCTCCGCGCAGCACACGGCCACGGCGGCCGTTATCGAACAGCGCGTCGACCGCCTCCTGCAGCATGCGCTTTTCGTTTCGCACGATGACTTCGGGCGCGTGCAGGTCCATCAGCTTCTTCAACCGGTTGTTGCGGTTGATAACGCGGCGGTAAAGGTCATTCAGATCGGAGGTGGCGAAGCGGCCGCCATCGAGTGGAACCAGCGGCCGCAGCTCCGGCGGAATCACCGGGATGACATCGAGAATCATCCAGTGAGGCTTATTGCCGCTGCGGCGGAAGGCCTCAACCACTTTCAGACGCTTCGTATACTTGAGCCGCTTCTGCAGCGAGCTCTCATTCTTCATCTTCTCGCGCAGTTCGGTAGACAGACCGTCGGTATCGATGCGCTTGAGAAGCTCCTTGATCGCTTCCGCGCCCATCATCGCCTTGAATCCCGCGGGACGATATTGCTGATCGAGCTCGCGGAACTTCGCCTCGTCCTTGATGACCTCGCGCTCTTTCACCGGGGCGTCGCCGGGCTCGACCACCACGTAGGCCTCGAAATAAAGCACGGACTCGAGGTCGCGCAGCGAAATATCCAGCAGGTGTCCAATACGGCTAGGCAGGCCCTTGAAGAACCACACGTGCGAGCAGGGAGACGCAAGCTCGATGTGCCCCAGGCGTTCACGACGGACTTTCGACAGCGTGACTTCCACGCCGCACTTGTCGCAGATCACGCCCCGATGCTTCATGCGCTTGTACTTGCCGCAGAGGCATTCCCAGTCGGTTACGGGGCCAAAGATGCGGGCGCAGAACAGCCCATCGCGCTCCGGTTTGAAGGTGCGGTAGTTGATGGTCTCGGGCTTGGTGACTTCACCGTGCGACCAGCTCCGGATTTTCTCCGGAGACGCCAGGCTTATGCGAATTGCATCGAAATCCGCAATCGTGTTTTGCATTTCGAACGGGCTCGAACGAAACAAGGGATCCTCCGCTTCCTGCTCTCGGAAAGGCAGTACCCAGTACCCAGTTGCCAGTACTCAGTACCGAAAGTTTTGTCCCGCGAAGATCCGAGAGCGCTTATCCCGCGAAACGTTTCTCATCAAAACTTGGCGTTATCCAGTTCCTCGAACCCCGGCACCCAGTGGAAGCTACACACTGGGTACCGGGTACCGCGTTTAGTCTGCTGCCGCGCTGGCCGTGGGCTTTTTCTCCCCGGTCTTGATCAGTTCCACGTCAAGGCAGAGCGATTGCAATTCGCGGATCAGCACGTTGAACGATTCCGGCACGCCCGGCTCCATGGCGGCTTCGCCCTTGACGATGGCCTCGTAAATCTTGGTGCGGCCGTAAACGTCGTCGGACTTCGCCGTCAGCAACTCCTGCAGAATGAATGCCGCTCCATAAGCTTCGAGCGCCCAGACTTCCATTTCTCCGAAGCGCTGTCCGCCGAACTGCGCCTTGCCACCCAAAGGTTGCTGGGTGATCAGTGAATAAGGTCCGATGGAACGAGCGTGAATCTTATCGTCCACCAGATGCGAGAGCTTCAGCATGTAGATGTAACCTACGCACACCGGCTGTTCGAACTGGTCGCCGGTCATGCCGTCGTGCAGAGTAGTCTTGCCCGACGTTGGCAGGCCAGCATGCTCGAGCAGCGCCTTGATCTCGCCTTCCTTCGCGCCGTCGAACACGGGCGAACCCATGTAGACGCCGCGTGCCAGCGTGGGCGCGAGCGCTTCCAGTTCTTCGTCTCCCATTTCGCCGATGGTGTCTGCGAGTTTGGAATCCTTAAACAAGGCTTTCAGCTCGCGGCGGATCGATTCCGTGCGGGTATTCTCCTTGAGCAACTTACCGATCTTTTCGCCCAACGTGTATCCCGCCCATCCCAGGTGCGTTTCGAGAATCTGGCCCACATTCATACGGCTAGGTACACCAAGCGGATTCAAAACAATCTCCACCGGCGTTCCGTCTTCGAGGTACGGCATATCCTCTTCCGGCAGAATGCGGGCGATCACGCCCTTGTTCCCGTGACGTCCAGCCATCTTGTCGCCGACGCTCAGCTTGCGCTTCATGGCGATGTAGACCTTGACCAGCTTGATCACGCCCGGCGGCA
>JBAPOI010000926.1:0-14289 GCA_049279555.1 Candidatus Sulfotelmatobacter sp. | reverse complement strand
TGCGTCCACTGCTGACGATCCGGCGATGCGAATTACACAGGTATCTTACCGATCTCAAACAACCCTGGCGGGAGGACTCGACGAATTCCGATTCGGCGTTCACTCGCAACCGGGTGCGCAAGCTGGTGATGCCTCTGCTGGAGCGCGAGTTTAATCCTGCGGTGGTCGAGAGTTTCGCCGAGCTGGCGGAGATCGCGCGCGATGAGGAGGATTATTGGGAAAACGAAGTCTCGGGCTGGCTGGGAACGGTAGTTCAGTGGTCGCAGCCGGAATGGACTCGAGGGATTGCGGGTTTCGACGGTTCGCAGGGGCTGGTGCAGATAGAGCCACTCGACTATCCGCGGGCTAGCGAGGCTGAGGACACAAAGGAAACGAACGCGGCGGGGTTGGTAGAAACGCCTCGCGGAGTTCGTGGTAATTCCAGCGGGCAAGGGGCCCCCTTCGACGAGCTCAGGGCAGGCTCTCGCTCCGCTCGGGATGACAGCCCTTTCTCGATAGAGACCGGTCCGGCGGTAATGAATGCATCTCTGAGCCGGCCGTGGTTGCTGACTGAGCCGCGTGCGGTGCAGCGGCGCGTGCTGAAGGCCATCGGTGAGCAGATTGGGATTCCGCTGGAATTCAAACATATAGAAGAGATCATGCGTTTCGCGGCCGAAGATGGTCCACCGGGGAAAGAGTTGTCCCTGCCGCTGGGGTGGAAGATTCGGCGCGAGCCGGAAACGATGATTTTCCTTACTCCTGACTTGCGGACTCAGGAGTGGATTCCGGACTATGAATATTCGTTGGCCGTACCGGGATGTGTGGTGGTGCCTGAACTTGGCGTAGTGATCGAGGCGATGCGCGTGACCTTGAACGACCCGAACACCGAGCCTCAAGCGGGCGATGCGGAGTATAATCCGCAACAACTTCTGCGCTGGGATTTATTGCGGGGACCACTGACGGTGCGAAATTGGCGGGCAGGAGACCGGTTTTGGCCGGCACACACGAAGTCGCCCAAGAAGATCAAGGAATTGCTGCACGAACGGCACGTGGAGCAGCCGGAGCGCAGGCTTTGGCCGGTCGCAGTAGCGGGTAATGAAATCGTTTGGATGCGTGGTTTTCCGGTTCCGGCAAAGTTGCGAGCGACGCCAAACCATGGCGCGGTGCTGATCCGCGAACTGCCATGGACTGAGGAGTATGCAATCTAGAGAAACACTTAAACACAGGGATCACAGGGGACCACAGAGGAATTTTCGGAACACTCTCCCTTCAAACGCCGTTTGAGATGCACGACCGGAGGCAAGTTATTTCATGAGCGAGCTGAACACCGACCTTCGCCAGGTGATTGCGGCGGAGCAAATCCAGAAACGAGTTAAAGAGCTGGCACGGCAGATTTCCGATGACTATCGTGGACAGACGATCCAGGCGCTGGCGGTTCTGGAGAACGCGTTCATGTTCATGGCCGACCTAGTGAGGGCGCTGGACGTTCCCGTGGTGTGCCAGTTCATCAAGCCGAAGTACTGCCGGCAGCGCGGGGATCAATCGGGAGAAACTTTGGAGATATTCTTCAGCCATGAGCCGGATATTCGCGGGCAGAATATCTTGCTGGTCGAGGGCCTGGTGCATTCTGGAGTGACCAGCGAGTTCCTGATGAACGACTTGCGTGCGCGAGGGGCGGCCTCGGTAAAACTGGTGACGCTTCTCGACCGCCAGGCAGCGCGCCGCGTGGCCTTGCAACCGGACTATTTCGGCTTTCTCGTCGATGAGGCGTTTCTCGTGGGTTATGGGCTGAGCACATCCGAGCAGACCAACCGCAACATTCCCTACCTCGCTGCAACTCAAGTCCCACAGATGACTTAGGTCATTTCGACAATCACGCGCCTTTTTCTGTAAGAAGAGGTAGAATTGTGTAGCTAAAGTAAAATAAAGAGCGTAGGGAATTTCCCTATCGAAATTGAAGGAAGAGCATCTAACCCCATAGTAGGAGCCTCGGGACTTCGGGCGACTTGGCGCGGATAACCCCGGTTTCTTCAGGAGCATTTGGTGAATTCGACAGTCAAAACCGTAGTCTTTTGGGTCGTGATCGGGCTTTCCGCGCTGCTTTTGTGGACGGTCATTCAGCAGGGGCGAGGCGGTCAGAAGGAAAAGGAAGTCAGCTTTTCCCAGTTCATGAGTGACGTGGGCCAGGGCAACGTGCGCGAAGTCACCCTGGATGGCCAGCAGACACGGGGAAAATACAAGGACGGTTCCTCCTTCCATACCGTGGTTCCGCCGGTCTACTCCGACATGTATAAGTCGCTCACCGACAAGGGAGTGCAGGTAACAATTAAGGACGTCAATGGTGGTAGCTGGCCTTTGACCTTGCTCGGCACATGGGCTCCGCTGATTTTGCTGGGAGCGCTGTGGTTCTTCATGATCCGGCAGATGCAGACGGGCGGCAATAAGGCGCTGTCGTTCGGCAAGAGTCGCGCGCGTCTGCTCTCGATGCAGCAGAAAAAAGTCACGTTCAAGGACGTGGCTGGCGTGGAAGAGGCCAAGGAAGAGCTCCGCGAGATTATCGAATTCCTGCGTGAAGCGCAGAAATTTCAAAAGCTGGGCGGAAGAATTCCCAAGGGAGTTTTGCTGGTAGGGCCTCCGGGAACCGGCAAGACGCTTTTGGCGCGAGCCGTGGCTGGAGAAGCGAACGTTCCCTTCTTTTCAATCTCCGGTTCGGACTTTGTTGAGATGTTCGTAGGCGTCGGCGCGAGCCGCGTGCGCGATCTGTTCGAGCAGGGCAAGAAAAACGCGCCATGCATCATCTTCATCGATGAAATCGACGCGGTAGGACGCCATCGTGGCGCGGGTCTCGGCGGTGGTCACGATGAGCGCGAGCAGACGCTGAATCAGTTGCTGGTAGAGATGGACGGCTTCGAGTCGAATGAAGGCGTCATTCTTATGGCAGCGACCAACCGGCCTGATGTGCTCGATCCCGCTTTGCTGCGGCCGGGACGATTTGACCGGCGGGTAGTGGTTAGCCGGCCTGATGTGCGCGGACGTGAAGAGATTCTGCGGGTTCACACGCGAAAGATTCCTTTAGCTGAGGATGTTGAACTCTCCGTGTTGGCACGCGGTACACCGGGATTCTCCGGTGCAGACCTGGCCAACATGGTGAACGAAGCGGCGCTAGCGGCGGCTCGGCAGAACCGCAAGGCCGTATTGATGTTCGACTTCGAAGTCGCCAAGGACAAAGTCCTGATGGGCGTGGAGCGCAAGTCGCTAATTCTTTCCGATGAGGAAAAGAAAGTAACTGCATACCACGAAGCTGGCCATGCGTTGGTGGCGGCGAAGTTGCCGGGATCCGATCCGGTGCACAAGGTCACGATTATTCCACGCGGAATGGCGCTGGGCGTAACCATGCAACTACCGATCGACGACCGGCACAACTACACCAAAGAATATCTGAAAACTGATCTGGCGATTCTGATGGGCGGCCGCCTGGCAGAAGAATTGTTCCTTAACCAGATGAGTACGGGCGCCGGAAACGACATCGAGCGGGCCACTGAAATGGCGCGCAAGATGGTGTGCGAGTGGGGCATGAGCGATCTTGGTCCCCTCACTTTCGGCAAGAAAGAAGAGCAGATATTCCTGGGACGCGAGATCAGCCAGCACCGCGACTACAGTGAAGACACGGCCATCAAGATTGATGGTGAGGTTCGCAAGCTGGTGAACCAGGGATACGAGACGGCAAAGAATATCCTCGAAGGCAGCCGCGACACTCTGCTGAAGATTGCTGCTGCCTTGCTGGAACGCGAAGTGCTGGATGCCTCTGAAGTAATGTTGCTAGTGGACGGGAAGGAACTGCCTCCGATGAAGTCTCCTTCGAAACCCGACGACGGCGTGCAGCAGGTATTGAAACCAGAGCCGGGAAGGGGTATTGTGAAGGGCGGAGAAAGTCCGGCACGAGCTTAAAAAAGTTTGTTGCAGATACGAGCAAGGGCGGCCTGGTGGCCGCCCTAATTTTTTCTCCGAAATTATCCATTGATGGTGCTCATCATGTGTTCGGGATAGCGAAGTGCGGCGGCAGCGCCCGTCGGAAAGATTTCGTCGATGCGGCGCAGATCCTCTTTACTCAACTTTAGATCGATCGCGGCTACATTCTCTTCGAGATATTTGCGCCGCTTGGTTCCCGGGATGGGGACGATATTTTTATCCTGTGCGAGCACCCACGCTAGCGCCAACTGTGAAGGTTGGCAGCCTTTTTCTTTCGCCATCTCGCCAACCCCGCGCACGAGGTCGAGGTTTTTTTTAAAATTCTCTCCTTGGAAACGGGGCGAGAATCGGCGGTAGTCGTCTTCGGGAAGATCTTCGAAGCGGGCGAACTGGCCGGTGAGAAAGCCGCGCCCGAGAGGGCTGTAGGCTACGAAACCAACGCCGAGTTCGCGACAAGTCGCAAGGATTTTTTCTTCCGGGTCGCGGGTCCACAATGAGTATTCGGTTTGCAGGGCGGTAATGGGATGAAGTTTCACGGCGCGCCGCAGGGTTTGCGGCGACGCTTCGGACAGTCCAATGTGGTGAATCTTCCCTTCCTGCACAAGCTGCGCCATCGCGCCAACAGTTTCTTCAATCGGAGTGGAGCGGTCGACGCGATGCTGGTAGTAAAGGTCGATGTGGTCGACGCCAAGGCGGCGCAGGCTGTCTTCACACGAGCGTCGAACGTACGCAGCCTTGCCGTTCACGCTGCGCGCGTTGGGGTTGGCGGGATCGCGGACAATTCCGAATTTCGTGGCCAGCACGATTTTGTCGCGCTTGCCTTTGATGGCGCGGCCAACCAGTTCCTCATTCTTGTACGGGCCGTAGACGTCCGCCGTGTCGAGAAAGTTGATGCCAAGTTCGAGAGCCCGGTGAATGGTGGCAATGGACTCATTGTCGTCGCGCCCGCCGTAAAACTCCGACATGCCCATGCAGCCGAGGCCGAGCGCTGAAACCTTGAGCCCGCTGCGGCCAAGTTCGCGAAATTCCATGATTGCTCCTATAAAAAGTAAGCGGAGTCGCTCCGCCGTTCCTACGTAACAGATGCGCCGGGTTGCCCGCACGATGTTCGAATTTGTGAGTCGATGGCGCGCGGCCACGCATCAATGTTCAGTTGCGTCTATCTTCATTCATGGTGAAAACGCATGAGTCAGAGTCAGATTCCGATCTGGTTTGAACGCAAGTTTGAGTTTTCATTTCCTGTGGAGTTGCAACCGAATTTGCGGTCGCGTTTACGGGGTACGCCCGCAAGACTGGAAGAAACATTGCGCGGCCGTTCCCACGAGGCGCTGATTCGGAAGCCCGAACGCAAGTGGTCGGCTCAAGAAAATGCCGGCCATCTTTTACAGATGGAGCCTCTGTGGCTGGCGCGCGTGGGCGATTACATCGCAGGCAACGAGCAGCTCACCATAGCGGATTTACAGAACAGGAAAACCGACGAGGCGAATTACAACGCGCGCCCGCTGGAACAGATTTTGTCCGAATTTCGTTCCGCACGAGGGAAGTTGCTCAGGCGTGTGGAAGAATTAGACTTCCAGCTGTTCACGCGAGTGTTTCCCCATCCGCGCTTGAAAACGCCGATGCGCATGGTCGACCAATTATTTTTTGTGGCGGAGCACGACGATCACCACCTGGCGCGAATCTGGGAGCTACTGACGTAAACCGTTCGACGCGCAATCAGATCGCGACCGTGATCAATGGCTTGGCGCTGGGAAGAACCTCGCCAATCCGCACAGCGGGCACACCGCAGGCGTTTAGGGCAGCTGCCAGGTCGTGGCCTTGGAAATTGACGGAGATCAACAGACCTCCGGCAGTTTGCGGATCGAACAGCAGAGCCTTCACCTCGTCGGGAACGCCTGCATCATAATGGACCACGCACTCGGCAAAGTCGCGATTATTCTTGAGGCCGCCCGAGATGTAGCCGGCGCGAACACATTCCAAAGCGCCGGACAGTGACGGGATTTTGCCCGCGTACAGCCGAAGTGAAACGTTCGACGCCAGAGCCAGTTCGCGTGCATGGCCAATCAATCCAAAGCCAGTGACGTCGGTCATGGCGTTCACGCAAATTTTCTCTTCGCCAACAATCTCCACAGCAATAATCTCGGCAGCACGCTTGTTCAGGGTAGTCATCGACTGAACGGCGGCATCTACCCATGCGGGCTCGGCTTTGCCCTTCTTGATCGCGGTCGAAATCACTCCCGTTCCGAGCGCTTTGGTGAAGATGAGCGCATCGCCAGGTTTCGCTCCGGCATTCGTCAGAACTTTTGCAGGATCGACCATCCCGGTGATGGAATATCCGAACTTGGTTTCTTCGTCGCGAATGCTGTGACCACCGATTACGGTGCATCCGGCTTCGATCATCTTCGAAAGACCTCCGGCAAGGATGCGCTCGAGAATTTCTAGATCCGCTTTTTCAGGGAAGCAAACCAGCGCGAGCGAGGTAAGCGGCTTCCCTCCCATGGCGTAAATGTCGCTCAGCGCATTCGTCGCCGCGATCTGACCGAAGACGTATGGATCGTCAACGACCGGAGTAAAAAAATCCACGGTCTGCACCAGCGCCTGGTCGGGCGCGATTTGATACACTCCGGCGTCGTCGGCGTGATCGAAGCCGACCAGAACATTGGGGTCGTGTTGCCGGGCTAATTTCCCAAGCACCGTGTCCAGCGCCGCCGGACTCAGCTTGGACGCTCAACCCGCAGCTTTTACCGACTCCGTCAGGCGGAACGGCTTTGTTTCAGGCATGAGTCATTGTACCGAGTTGCGTGATTCGTGGAGGCTTGACGAGTAGGTAGCTGTCATCTCGAGCGAAGTGAGGGACTTTGGTTCTTGCCTTGGTTCATCAGAATGCCGGCAAATACCAAGATCCCTCACTTCGCTCGATATGACACTGCGGGAGTCATCCCGGGTGAGAATTTGCTATTTCACCGCGACGTCGGCTATCTGGATGTCAGGAAACTGATGATTCCACTGTGCGGAAATACTTTCAAAAGTCAGGCGAAAGGTTTTGCTCTGGCCGGGGCCCAGCGGTGAGACGCTGAAGTCGACGGCCTCGGGATATGGCCCGTCGGTTTTCAACACCTGCATGGGGATGGTCTCGCGCTGGGCGAGTTGTCCCATCTCATCTTTGAATGTCACTTCGACGATCGCGTGAGTGACAGTCTTGCCACCGGCGTTGGTGACAGTTCCATCGACATAGCTGACGGTGGCTCCCACGAAATTCTCCGCAGCGCTCATCTTAAAATCGGAAAGCTTCAGGTTTGCAGCGTAGGCTGGAGGTCCAGACGCGCCTTTGGGTTGCCCTCGCATCAGAAATGCGCCCATGATCGCAATCACAATGACAACGGCGACAGCAATGGCGATGGTACGCCGACTGGAATCGGGCTCTTCCGCCGGCGGAGTTTGGCTCAAGTCTTGCTGCGGCAAGTTTTGTTGACCCAGGCTGCCCATGCCGAAATTGTAGGCTGTTGCTTTTCGATTGTCGATTCTTCCTCTGCCAAAGCTCCCCATTACCCGCTCGACGCCCGTGCCGCAAGCAGCCTGGCCGCATTCTCGTGATAGACCTGCCGCAGAACTGAATCCGGCAATCCAAATCCGTTCAGGCTCCAGTGGTATCCAAACTGGTCGATCTCGTAGAAGTGCTCGTCCAGCGATTCAAGAATGCGAAACGTGATGCCGTACATTGGCTTTTCAAAACCCATGTCGGTGCCGTAGACGAGGCGACCGGCATGCTTCGCGTAGAACTGTGACGCGAAGCGCGGGATGGGCGCGGTCTCAGCATAGCGGGCTGAAATATCGGCGTAGAGATTCGGATTGCGCTCGAACAACTTCCCAAGGCACGCCAGATCGTAGTCGAGGTTGGCAAAGTGGCAAGCGACAAAAGTTGTTTTCGGATGCCGTTGCGCCGTGCGCTCCAAAATGTCAACCATTCCCGATAGACCCACGATGTTCGGCTGGTTATCGAGCCGCCATTCGTAAGCATTCATCAAGCCATCATTGGTTCTGTCCATCTTCTGATACATCCAGATGGGGTCGGCCACATGAAGGCTAACGGGCATGCCGAGTTCCGCGCACTTCTCAAATAGAGGATCGACAAGAGGATCGTCAGGATGGAGACCAGCGGTTTTCGACTTGCCCGATATCAGCCCCTTGCCTTTGTCGTGGATCTCACCGACTCCGCGAGCGCCTGCGTTCCAGCAGCGTTCCAATTCCTTGATGGAGGCAGTTGGAAATCCCGGCTTATCGTAGCCGGTGAAGTCGAAGCCGCACCACATCTCGAAGCGCTCGGGATACTTTGAATACTTGCGATTGATCTCGTCGAACTCTGCGCCTGTCACCATAGTCAAGATGACCGTCTTCTCCACGCCAACCTCATCCATGGTCCGCACCCACTGGGCAATTTCTTCGGGAGTCTTGGCGTAGGGGTGCGAGTGCATGTCGATGATGGGAAATTTTGCCTTCGCAATTTCGCTCACAGGAATCTTGTAGAGGGATTTCGGGCGATAGTCCTTCAGTAGAATTCTTTCCGGCGACTCGGGGGCGCGGTTTTTTTCTTTGCCGCGATGGCCGCCGGCGTCGGCGTAGGTTCCTCCGAAGCGCGGCCGAATGCTGTTGCAGAAGGGATGCCGCAGGCTAATCCAGCGGCACTCGTCGCTCTTAGGAAGGATCGTCGATTCATCAGGCCTCCGCAGGCAAACGCATCCCCCTGCATAAACGAGGGGGGGAACTTGTCTGGAATATTTCGCTTCGAATGATAGCGAATGAATGATTCGCTGAAATACTACGGAGCCGTCTTGAAGAATGCAACCAGGAACAAGATTCCCAGAAGCAGATCGACCCCGGCAAAAGTCAGGTCGTTCGGGTGAAGGCGATGCTGAAGGTAGAGAACAATCAAGGCGACGCCATAGCTGAACTTCTCAAACACAGAGGGGATCATCATCGGGCGGAACCGAACCGGATCGCGGGCAATTACGATAAATGCAAACTGCCAAACAAGCCCCACACCGACAAACCCGTAGTAGAACGCTGGATGCGTGATGGCCGGCGGGTCCTGGCGGCCAATGAGGTCGAACATGAAATACAGAGGCGTGAGGATAAGAATGCCCCAGATGAAGGCAATCCAGAAAACAATCCTGGCAAATTTCATGGAACAGGATTATTCGCCGCCGACGGTGAGGCCGTCAACACGAATCGTCGGAGAGGCCACCGAGCCGCGAAATTCGAGATCGTTCGCGATCTCCGAGACGTTAAAGAACATCTCTTTCAGATTCCCGGCAACCGTGATCTCTTCCACTGGGTACGCAAATTCTCCGCCGGAAATCCACATTCCCGAGGCGCCGCGGGAATAATCTCCGGTTACCAGGTTGGCGCCGTGGCCGAGGAACTCCGTCACATAAAGACCTTCTTTTACATCGGAGATCAACTGCTTCGGCGTCCTCGCCCCGGGCTTAAGAAAGTAGTTGCCAGGACCGATGCCGGGCGTGCCGGCGAGCCCACGCGAGGCGTTGCCGGTGGTTGCCAGGCCCAGCTTCTTCGCCGTGTAAGTATTCATCAAGTAGGAGCTCAGAACACCGTTTTCGATTACGATGGTGCGGCGTGTGGGAACGCCTTCGCCATCGAATGGGCTGGTTCCAAAGCCGCCGGGGATGGTGCCATCGTCGATGACAGTGACGTTGTCACCGGCGATTTTTTGTCCCAGCTTGCCGGTGAGAAACGATGCGCCGCGATAGACGGAATCACCGTTGATCCCCTCGAATATATGTTCGAGGATGGATGTGGCAACCGTGGGATCAAAGATGATGGGCACTTGCGCGGTCTTAGCTTTGCGCGCGCCCAAACGCCGCAGCGTGCGTTCCGCCGCCACTTTGCCGACATGCTCAGGCGATTCGAGTTTGGTAAGCGTGCGCGCGACTGAATACCAATAATCACGCTGCATCGCGCCGTCGTCGCTCTGGGCAATGGGAACCGCCGATACTGAACAATACGACCGGCGGTATTCGCCGACGAAGCCGTGCGAGTTGGCTAGAACTTTGTGGCCGGTAGCAGCATCGAACGATCCGCCTTCCGAGTTCTTGATGCGCGGGTCGAAATCGAGCGCGGCTTTTTCGGCACGGCGGGCGTAGTCGATACGGTCGGGACCGGGGAGCGAATACACGTCTTCGTGATAGAGATCGAGATCGCCAGGGAGCG
Source organism: Candidatus Sulfotelmatobacter sp. (assembly GCA_049279555.1). Classification (GTDB taxonomy): domain Bacteria; phylum Acidobacteriota; class Terriglobia; order Terriglobales; family Acidobacteriaceae; genus Sulfotelmatobacter. The sequence goes on along the minus strand of JBAPOI010000926.1, from coordinate 4,116 downwards.
AACCTAGTTGCGAAGCCTCGGGGATGCCGCCGAATGGATCTTCGGAGGTGATCTTCGAAAGTTCTAACGCGGACTTGACCATGCGGTCGAGGCTGGCCGGAGAAAAGTCACTCGAGTACGTACTGGCAGCGCGTTGGCCGCGAAAGACACGCACGCCGATGGAGCGCGATCCGGATTCCTTGAGAGTTTCGACCTGGCCGAGGCGAACCAGCGTGGAGAATTCGTCGCCTTCCCGCACTACGCATTCGGCAGCGGTTGCCCCGCCGTTCATGGCACGGCGAACGATGTCTTCGGCGATGGTTTTCAGGTCGGCGGAAACTTGCTGTTCGATGGTTGTGGTCATTGGAAATGCAGATTACCTTTTACACTTTCCGCAGGCCCAAACTCACAATGAAGTTGAAACTCCTAGAAGGGCCGCTGGGTATTACGTTGCTGCTAGGGATCCGACTGCACTCAGGATGACTAGCCCAAATCCGTGGCAAAACTTTACTGCATGAACCCGCCGGGATCTTTCTTGGCCGTTCCGCCGACGGTGAGGCGATCGATCTTGATGGTCGGAATACCTACGCCCACGGGGACAGCTTGGCCATCTTTGCCGCAGGTGCCTACGCCTTCGTCGAGTTTTAAATCGTTGCCCACCATCGAGACTCGCGTCAGAACATCGGGGCCGTTGCCGATTAACGTCGCGCCTTTGATGGGCGCAGTGATTTGGCCATCTTCGATCATGTAGGCTTCCGAGGCTCCGAAGACGAACTTGCCGTTGGTGATATCGACCTGGCCTCCGCCAAAGTTGACTGCGTAGATGCCGCGCTTCACCGAACGAATAATGTCCTCAGGATTGTCCTGGCCCGCAAGCATGTAGGTGTTGGTCATGCGCGGCATGGGGATGTGTTCGTAGCTCTCGCGGCGTCCGTTGCCGGTGTAGGCGATGCCCATCAGGCGCGCAGAAAGCTTGTCGCTTAAATAGCCCTTTAGAATTCCTTTTTCGATCAGAACGGTTTCCTGCGTGGGCTCGCCTTCGTCGTCTACATTCAAAGACCCGCGACGCCAAGGCATGGTTCCGTTGTCGATGACGGTACAGCCCTCGCTGGCTATGCGCTTACCGATGAGTCCGGCAAAGGCGGAAGTCTTCTTGCGATTGAAGTCGGCTTCGAGTCCGTGACCAACCGCTTCGTGCAGCAGAACGCCAGGCCAGCCCGGACCGAGAACTACTTCCATCTCGCCGGCGGGAGCTTCGCGTGCATCAAGTTGAAGAATGGCCTGCCGCGCCGCTTCTTTGGCAAAGAATTCGGGATTCTTGTCGCCAAAGAAAAAATCGAGGGCGACGCGTCCTCCGCCGCCAGAGCCGCCACGGGCCGAATTGTTTTCGGTTTTCGCGATGCAAGAAACGTTCATGCGAGCCAACGGCTGAGAATCTTCGGCAAAAGTTCCGTCGGATGCGACGACCAGAATATTTCGCAATTCATCGCCGTAGCTGGCGCGGACTTCCTGAATACGCGGATCGTAGGCGCGCGCAGCTTTATCGGCTCGCATCACCAGTTCAACCTTCGCGGTGATCTCGGCATCAACCGAGGGCAAAGTCACGGGATACAGACTGCGCGCCGCAGTCTTCTGAAAACCTGCCACCGGAGTCTTCGCCGGAGCACTCGCAATCAGTGCCGCAGTGCGCGCGGCATGCAGGATGCGGCTGGCAGAAAGATCGTCGGTATAGGCGTATCCGGTGCGTTCGCCGGAAACTACGCGCACACCGCAACCCGCGGAAATGCCCTGCGATGCCGACTTCACCATCGACTCATCCACTGTCAACGAAGTCGAGGAGAGATATTCGAAGTAGAGGTCGGCGTAGTCGCCGCCCGCGGAAAGAGCGGCGGACAAATAACGTTCGAGTTCGTTTTCGGTGACGCCGTAGTTATCGAAGAAAAATCGTTGTTTATCTTTATTTGCGAAGAGTTGTTTATCCAAACTATTCACCACTTGGTTAGATGCCGCCGGGCCGCGGGCCGACTCAGTTGGGCGGTGCGCTTTCATTATCCCACATGCAGCGGAGCCGAAACGGGAGGCAATGCGGGGGGGAAATGTGACGATGGTCACTTGTCACAGACGCATTGCCCGCACGGACTAGAGAATCACGCGAAGGACCAATCCAAAATGGACAATGCCAAATGCCGGATGTAACGCCGCAAGCTTTGACTCAAACCGTTCAGGATTTTCTAAGCGAAGCGTCAGGCGCCGTGGTCCTGGAAAACGGCGCGGTCGCGTTTGATCTGGCGCAATCGAAGTACGCCATTTCGGGCGAGTACAACCGGTGCCTGCTGCACTTATGGTCGGCGGAACGAAACACAGTGCGCAGGGTGCTGGACGCGGAAGTCAAGAATGGAACGCTGCGGCTGGCAGTACAGCGTCTTGGACAGGCTCGACCGTCGAAACTGGAGATTTGCCGCGTACGGGATCGGCGTTCTCCTACTGCTCGGCGCATGGCCCGGGCCGCCTATGAGCACAATCTTAGAAGGATGCTTGACCGGCGGTTTTCCGACTTCAAAGTGATCAAGTTGACGACCGGGGTCGACCTGGAAAAATCTTTTGGACCGGTTTACACGCGAGGATTGTTGCGGCAAGGGCGATCTGCTTTTGCGGTACTCGGAGTCAACGTGCAGGAAGCGCAATCGTCCATCGATGCGGCGCTGACCTTCGGTATTTTGTGGCTCGATGTGTGCCGGCGGGCACAGCCTGCGAATGTGCTGGTGGAAGGCCTGAAGATGTTTGTGCCTTCCGGATGTTCGGCGCTGGTGCGGGAGCGAATGGCGAGTCTGAACCGCGATGCGGCCAAGTGGCGGCTGTTTGAATTCGATGAGCGGCACGATGCGCTGGAGGAAATCGACTGCGCGGATCGCGGCAATGTAGCGACGCGGCTAACGCACGCGACCGATCACGACGCGGCGCGCGACCGTTTCAAAGATTCGATTAAGAGAATTCAAGAGATTCTGCCGAACTGCGAAGTCGCAGTGCTTTCGGCGGCGGAGATCGGGTTCCGTTGGCGCGGATTGGAATTTGCGCGAGCGCGATTAGGCTTCTCCCCAGGCCTGTTTCACAGCGTAGAGGAAGTCGTGTTTGGGGTTGGCGCGGAAGAACGGATTCTCGATGATACGAACCAAGCCACACTCATGGAACTTGCGAGCTGCTTACGCGATACGCGCCATCCTTACGGACCGCGTCAACATCCGTTGTGGAGGCTGCGTCCTGAGCGATGGCTGGAGTCGTTGGTGGTAGGCGATGTCAGTTTGATAGACGGGCGCCTCGAGCCATCCTGCCTTTATTTGCAGGTTCCGGCATTCTCCGCCGCGGACCGGGCCATGATCGATGTGCTGGCTGCGACGCGGTCAGGGCGGCTGGCGGTCGTGGAACTGAAGGCCGATGAAGACATCCACCTGCCGCTACAGGGGCTGGATTACTGGTCGCGGGTGGAATGGCACCATGCGCGCGGAGAGTTTCCTCGCTTTGGTTATTTCGAAGGGCGCGAGTTGTCAGCGGAGAAACCGCTGCTGTTTCTGGTGGCTCCGGCGCTACATGTGCATCCGGCCACAGAGACGTTGCTGCGCTACCTCTCACCCGAGATCGAGTGGGAGTTCGTCGGGATTGATGAAAGATGGCGCGAAGGTGCAAAAGTCGTCTTTCGAAAGCGTCCGGAGCGAGGAACGAAGACTGGACCTGACCTGCCCGCCAGTGCAGCAGCCTAATCAGCCGAACAGGTAATTCCGCGGCGGTCGATCCCCCGTTGTTCGTGAAATTTTCTTCCATTGTCGATGAATCCCTGGCGACCCTTCGGCTTAATATAGGCCTAGCAAATTCGTAAAACGTATCAATCGCATCCGCTTCCAGCCATTTTTGGAATGCCACCTTTGGCTGCCGACCCGCTCCCGACCTCTCTTCCCTTCCAGGTAATTCCGTTTTCGTAACAGTTTTCAGATACTCCAGCCACGGCATTTGGACTGAGCTACGATGCCGCGACTCTTGCGCCGCAGGAGTGCTTCAAGGTAATTGACCGGCCCAAGAGAAATCGAGGATAAAAAAATGAGAAAAGAAATTTCCCCCAGTCTTAGACTGGCCGCGTTTCTATGC
>JBAPOI010000925.1:0-3354 GCA_049279555.1 Candidatus Sulfotelmatobacter sp. | reverse complement strand
TGGCTCCTCTCACGAGCCTTGGTCTTGTTTCATCGCATACCAATCTACTCGCGATGGGCCAACGTCGTTATGCAATCAAAGCCCCGCGTTTTCTCCGGCGGGGCGAGGGATCTCAAGCGCAACCGGCTCAGCGCGTAAGCTAAACTGAGCTACCACTGTTTTTCTTTCTGATGTTCTTTTGCATGCTTCATGGTCCGATGTTTTCGTCGAGAAGCCATCTAGGTTGGGTTTCCTAGGGTTTTGAATTTCCTAAGGTTTTGAATTTCGGTGGTGGTGCAATTTGGCGTATGCGCCGGGCCGGTCAAGCGGGAGGTCCTCACTCCGCCTGAAAAACGGCTACGCTCAGGATGACGCCGACGGGAGAAGTGCACGCTGCTTTTCAAACTGACCCGCTACCGAAGTTTCGATGCAGTTTAAGACTTGCTGGCGGAGCGAAAGGAATTAGAACCTCGTGTACGGGTTCGAAGTGGCCTGAAGTGGCAGGACGTCAACTAGACACGGCAAACAGTCAGCGTAGCGCGGAGCGTTCTTCTATCCCACTCCAGCTTGTGAATGCATGAAGCTTAGAGTGGGTTGTTGCTCTTGATGGGGAGCGCGCCGGAGCTTGACGACGGCGTTTGTGCCAGAGCCGGGGGGGCTCTCGAGTTCGCAAGTTCCTCCGGATGCGAGAACGAGCGCCTTGACAATCGAGAGGCCGAGGCCAAATCCTCCCGTAGCGCGTGAGCGCGAGCTGTCACAGCGATAGAAGCGTTCAAAGACGTGCGGAAGATGCTCGCCCGGAATGCCTTCTCCGTTGTCTTTGATGCATACTCGTACCATTGTGGGCTGGACCTCGATCGTCACTTCGATGGTCGAGCCTGCCGGACTGTGTTGTATCGCGTTATCGAGCAGATTTCGCCAGACAGTTGCGAGTTGTTCGTCTTCGCCGTATACCCATGCAGCTGTGTTGCAATTGAACTCGATCCTCAAATTCCTCGCACGGCAAACCGCTTCCAATTCCTCGATTGCTGCAACCATGGAAGTGGACACTAGCGTCTTTGTACTCTGGGTAGGAATCACACCAGTCCGGTTCTCGGCCCGTGCAACTTCCAGCATGCGGAGTACCAGTGCGTGAGTTCTTGCGGTATCCGCGAGAGCACTCTCGATGGCATGGCGGTATTCAGAGACGCTGAGACCCTCACGATCGGCAAGCTGCAACGTGGATTGCTGGATCGCAAGGCTGGTTTTCAGTTCGTGGGCTGCATCCGCAAGAAAGCGGCGCTCGCGCCCGAATGCCGATTGGAGTCGCTGCAATAGCAACTCCAACGCCTGGACGAGCGGCGCCAACTCTTCCGAGTTCCGCGACTCGGGGACAACCTGCAGTGTCCACTGCTGCTCATTGACATTCCGCGCTTCCAAGGCAAGGTCACGCAGTGGCACGAGCCCGCGAGTCACCGCCCAATATGAAGCGATGCCGGAAATGACCAGCACCGCCAGTCCGATCAAAAGCAACACGCCTGCAACCCGCAGGAACATCCAGGTGCTGGCTGCAGTTGGAGCAGCAAAGAACACATCCGCATAGAGCTGTGGCCCGCGACCGTCCTGGTCGGGAACGCGCGCGCGAACCCAGGCAGATCCAAGATAATGCCTCCGATGTTGCCAACGGAAGCTGAAGAACTCGCGACCGCTCGCGGCTTCGGGTATCCAATCGACCGAACCAGCCAACAGGCGACCTTCCTGATCACGGACGGCGAAAAGGTCTTCCCCGCTGCGGTTCGGGGGCGCCGCAGGCTCAAATTCCAGGGTTCCGGGATGTTCATCGTTTTCATGCACTTCCGAGAGCAATTCCGAAAGATGACTGGTCAAGTTGGTGCGCGCCGATGCGGTGATCTGGCGCCGCGTGTACCAGAGAGAACCTAGGATCCCAATGCACAATAACAAAGTCTGTGCCGCGAGCAGCATCAAGACAATACGCGTTTTGAGTGAGGTGCGGATCATTTGTTGACGCGCAGAACATAACCTTGTCCGCGCAGAGTGTGGATCAGCTTGGGTTCACGGCCCTCATCGATCTTGCGCCGCAATCCTGAGACGTATACCTCGATCACATTGCTGAATTTTTCCCAGTTGTAATCATAGAGATGTTCCAGCAACTCGGTTTTCGAGACGACAGCTTCCATGTGCAGCATAAGATATTCGAGCACGCGAAGTTCCATCCCCTTGAGCACGATGAGCGTGCCGTCGCGGTAAACGGTTTGGCGGCTGATGTCGAGTTCGAGTCCTCCGAGCGAGAGCTTCGGGCTACTGTGTCCCTGCGAGCGCCGGATGAGCGCCTTTGCGCGCGCGATGAACTCGCCCATGTCGAACGGCTTCGCCAGGTAATCGTCGGCGCCGAGCTCAAGCAGGTTAACGATCGAGGATTTGTCATCGACAGCGGTCAGGATGAGAACGGGCGTGCGTACATGGTTGGCGCGAAGCTGCCGAAGCACATCGGACCCATGAATCTTCGGAAGCAGCAGATCGAGGACGATGACGTCGTAGTTTTCGGAGCAAGCGAGATGCAGTCCGGACTCGCCGTCTTCGGCGACATCGACAGCAAAGCCGGCGATGCGCTGCAGACCGGTCCTTATATTGCTGCCCAGTCGGACCTCATCTTCGACAACTAGAGCTCGCAAAACCAGCCTCTCGGATTCCCGCTGCACTGGAAGCGCTGGGCTCATTTTCCCACAGAATCGTGCCGGAGGAGTCCTCCTGTGCACGCCGTTTCTGATGCATGATTACTGAGGCGCAACTACCAGAACCGTGAATGTCCCTGGTTTAATGGCCGGACGTTGCCCGGGTTGCGTCGAGGGTTCAAACTCTGCCGTGACTAGATATACGATCCCTGTCTGAGGATCAAGTGCCATGGTGCGCGCACCGCGTTGTGTTTCCAGTGTCTCAGCCACCGTGAACTTGTTGGGGGATTCTTCCTTTACGACCGTCAGGTTGCCCGAGCGGCCATTGGAACTGAAAGCCAATTTGCGGCCGGGATCGAATGCCGCCGCGTCCAGCCCTTCGCCTATAGGAACACTGGCCGCTATCTTGCCATCTTTGGCATTCAGTACGTTCATGACCCGGCCGTCGCAGACTGAAAAGAGCCGTTCGTTCTCTTCGTCCATGGCGAGCCCGGAGGGTGATTCGCAGGACTTCAGCATCCACTTACTTTCCAACTTCCAGGTCTTGGAATCGATCTGTGCGATTTGGCTTGTGTCTGCGAGATTCACGTAGACGTGACCCGAAACAGCCGCGGAAAATTCCGGCTTCGCCGTCAAATCGATCGTAGCCTCGATGTTGAGTAACTTTGGATCGACCACCATCACAGTCTTGCTGCGTCCGTTC
>JBAPOI010000924.1:0-5450 GCA_049279555.1 Candidatus Sulfotelmatobacter sp. | reverse complement strand
GTATCTGGGTGCAAAATAATGGGCCAGCTGGGCGGCAGATACTCCTGGAGTCCATTAATTAGCACTTTCTCTTGCTCCGGATCGAAGCTGCTCGGCGCATGGAAGGAGACGTAGGAATAGCGAGTTAGGTCAAGCTCATGGATCGCTCTCAACAATGGGCGCGCTTCTTGGAATCGCAATGCGGAGAGCTCAACGCACGTGACGGCCTCGCCGAGTAGCAACTCCAAGGCGCGATTGAAATCTGCGTAGGCTATTGCGCCCGTGGAAAATCCGATTGGTCTCACTAGAACACTCCGTATTCGATTGTAAGATTAGACAACGGTGTACTCGACCTAAGGAAAATATCATGAACGGCATCGCGAAATCGATGACTCAAATCTCTAGCTTCCTGATAGACGGCATCCGAATCCAACTCCTCAGCAGGGAGATCGTCGAGATGTTCTCTTGGTGTCTTGCCGTTTTGTAGATGAGTCTCATCTGCCAGAAGCCCAATAAAACTGTCGTAGGAGTTGAACAGCCTAGAAGCAGGTTCCCAAACGTTCTCGAATTCAAGAAGCACGGTTGCAATCAGTTGCAGCGGCGTGAGACCCAAGTTCTTTTGGAGATGAACCACGAGTGGCTGCACGGCTCTGGTTCCGTAAATCAACGTTTTCTCATCGGATGTTAGACCTAGATGACAACTGAAACAGGCTAACATACCTGAAATAAAAATCAGTTTCCTCGAGATGCGCAGCTTAATGTTTCGGAGCGCGGCTCCTTGATTGCCACGCGTACGCTGCTTGTATGCGAAATCGACCGCCATGGTCCGCCAGTAGCGAACAAGGTCGTTGAGCAGGAAACGGGGAACCCGCGACTGGCTCGACCCACGCCACAACCCTCGGTCTTCATCGAGATATCGGTGAAGAATATTACTGAGAGTGCGTTTATAGGCATCTCTCCTGCCGATCACGTCCGATTCGACCAAAAGCAGAATCCGTCGGGTGGTGTTTGAGTTCGTGTCGTCCTCTCCGCCGATCTGATGGATGAGGTTGTGACTAAAAATAAGATTACCAAACACCCCCTCGCGCCCCGGTGGAGAATGACCCAATTCTTCCATTCGTCGTCTAATCTCGAGTGCTGTGTCGAAGTGGGCAGGATCGGCAATTCCGTCAACAAGCAACGCCCAATCGACGTCGCTGCCCGGAGTAAACTCGTCTCTACCCAACGAACCAAAGACCACAATACTCGAATCGGCGCCATCAAGGTCCGTTAGCGCAGACTGTAGCCTCCTGCGCTCTTTCAAGGCTCTTTCCTGGGCCGCCGCGAGATGTATCCAGTCCTGCCCAACCTTGGCCGCCAGTATCTCAACCGACGACTTGGTGACGGGGGTCGAGTATCCGATGTCCAACTGTTCCACATTCGCCTCATTGCCGGACGAATTCCCAGGGGCAGACACTCTACTGTTTTATATCCCCAGATTCTGGCGATCAAGTACCGACGTGGGCAGCATGTTCCACTGAGCTTTCGATTCGCCTCGGTACACAACCCTCCCGCCTACAACCGCCACCACTTTCCCCGTAAACTGCCATCCATCAAACGGCGTATTGTGCGACAACGAGCGCGACTTGGCCGTTTCAAAAGTCCAGCGCTTCTTGGAGTCGAAGGTTGTGAGGTCGGCGAAGTTTCCGTGGGCCGAGCTCGGCACGGGTATCGCGTTTCCAGCTTTGCCAGAAAGCCCGCATCCGCACTATCACGACGGCAACGCACACCAAAGAAGAACTGCCGCAAGCGCTGGAAATCCTGAACCGCGTCGGCAAGCGAATGGCGATTCTGAGTTGACCTAGCGGTGTTTGATTCGCAAACTTTCCCAGCTTCCATCCGAGGCCCAACCACCATCCACCGAGAGTGTGTGTCCGTTTACGAACCCGCTCTGCGCGGGATCAGCCAGGAACGCGATGGCCTGAGCGATGTCATCGGGCGTGGCGAAACGGGCCTGGGGTACGCGGTTGATGATGTCCTTGTCCTGGTAAAACCCAGCGCCTTGCGATGCGTCATCCATTGGCGTCTTGACCCAACCCGGACACACCGCATTGCAGCGTACGTCGCGCCCGCCCCATTCAGCCGCCAGAGTCCGCGTCAAGCCGATCAGTCCGTGCTTGGATGCGTTGTAGGCGGCGCGGTCGGCTACTCCCAGCAATCCGGCAACCGATGCCACATTCACGATGCTGCCCGAGCGCTGCTTCAGCATGATCCGGCCAAACGTGCGGCAGCATAGGAAAGGACCAAGCAGGTTGACTTCCATCACGCGCCGCCACTCTTCCGTGGTAGTTTCCTCGGCAGGCGCAATGGAGCTGATGCCAGCGTTGTTCACCAGAACGTCGATGCGCCCAAACTCTTGCATGACGGTATCCGCCATTCGTTCGACAGCGGCTTCGTCGGCAACGCTTCCCAAGGCTTCAATCGCGCGAACGCCTTGTTGCCGCGCTCGGGTCACCGTTTCGGACAGAGAACGAAGATCGTTGAGCGCGAGTGCAAATCCACGCTCGGCAAGCACCTCGCTAGTACGTTGGCCGATCCCCTGGGCTGAGCCCGTTACTAGTGCGACTTTCATGAATGACCTGATTCGCCTTCAGAGCGTGCTTGAGCATGCTGCATCGGGTCTTGCGTCCATCTCGATTCTCATCTGGTGGTGAAAACTATGGGCCTGGCCATCTCCTCCGGTGACGCGGTTTCTGGGTGACCCGCTTTCCAGCGCATGGCTGCAGTGATGCGCGTCCGGCCGCTGGGGTGGTCGAACAAAATGAACTCTTCGACTGGCCCAGGGGAAAGCTTGCGGTACTCTCCCAACATCACGTCGACGTTCGCCTCGCCATCCGGCTGCCGCGATACGTTCAGGCCAAACATGTCCGCTTCATACTCCATGGTGCGGGTGATGCTGTTTGACACTGGCGTCATGAGAAAAGAATAGAGGGAGAACACGATCACGGCCAATGGCAGGGCGGCGACATCGGTAATCCCCCGAATATCCCATTGATGCCCCCAGCGCGCGAGTGCAAAGGCGATGCCCCAGTTGAGAAATGCGAAGCCGATCACGATCACTACGCCGTTCATGACGAGTCCCTTGTACTCGTGATTGAGAACGTAGTGGCCCATCTCGTGTCCCATGACGGGCTCAATTTCGGCGAGGGTACAGCGCTTCAGCAGATTGTCGTTCAGAGAAATTCGCTGCGTATTGCCGAAGCCACCAACGTTCGCGCTGACCCGGTTCGACTGCCGGGATGCGTCGAACTCCCAGACGTCGGTGGCGGGAATTCCGTTGGCGTTGGCCATGGTGAGGATCGGATCCCTGATGCGGGGATCCTCAAGCCTCGTGTACTTGTTGAACAACGGCGCAAGGTACACCGGTTCAATCAGGCTGACGAATGCGAGGAACACAATCATCAGAGCAGCGCCCCACACCCACCAACTCTTGCCCAGGAGGCGCACGAGCCCGACAAGTGGCACGACAAGAATCGTCCCCAGCACGAGGACGACTGCCAGCGCGATGAGCTGCTCCCGCATCCAGGGGCCGAAGGTTTGATTCAGCAGATCGTAGTTGCGCTCACGGAAGTAGCTTTCATACACCGTAAGCGGAAAGGTGAGTATGGCGGTAGCTAGCGAAAATTGAACCCAGTAGAGCGCCGTCTGAATGGGCCGAAAGCGAGTGATGCGCTCGGCGAGGTTGCGCATAGCGGACGACCATCGGAAGTGCAACAGCAGCCACATCACGAGGACGGTTGAGAGGAAATCCCACAGGATGAGCCAATAGCCGCCTTCGAAATAGGAGTCGGAGCGAGCCCGTTGCGTGGGTGGTATTTTGGCGAGATACGCGTTAACCGCTGCCCCGATATCGAAATTGGGTGTTGCCGGTGGCTGACTAGGCATGGGCGAAGCGCTGGGTGTCTGGCCCAACGCTACGACGGCGAACAGAAGGATAACCGGAAGAATAAATCGAGTTCCTCGAAGCACCGCAGCCTCCTTGGATTTTGCGAGGAGTATACGACATGCCGGATGCCGATTGTTTAGTTGTTGAGTTCGGACCGCGCGGCTGGGCTATTCCGTCCTCTGAACAATCTTCCCACCCACAATCGTCGCCACGACTCTCCCGGTTAACTGCCAGCCGTCAAACGGCGTGTTGTGCGACAACGAGTGCGACTTGGCGGCCTCAAAGGTCCAGCGCTTCTTGGGGTCGAAGATGGTCACGTCAGCGAAGTTGCCGCGAGCAAGTGATCCGCGGCTGCGAAGATCGAAGACCCGCGCCGGGCCTGAGGTGAATAACTCAACGATACGCGTCAGCGGGATCTTGTGGTCACGGTGAAGCTTGGTGATCGCCAGCGCCAGCGCCGTTTCAAGTCCGGTAATGCCGAAGGCGGCGCGCTCGAACTCGACTTGCTTTTCGTGCAGGGCATGAGGAGCGTGATCGGTGGCAATAGCATCGACGGTACCGTCCGCGAGAGCGACCATGATAGCTTCGCGGTCAGAAGCCGATCGTAGCGGCGGGTTCATCTTGAAATTCGTGTTGTACTCGCCCACATCTTCATCGAGCAGCGTGAAGTGATGAGGTGTGACTTCGCAGGTCACACGAGCTTTGGCACGCTTGCCGCGCCGCACCGCCTTGAGCGCATCCGACGTGGAAAGGTGCGCGACATGCAGCCGCGATTCGCGAATCTGCTGCGCCAGAGTGACATCTCGATCCACAATGTTAGCCTCGGCCGCCGCCGACATGCCTCGCAAGCCGAGTCGAAAACTCGCAGGGCCTTCATGCATGGAGCAGCCCTCCGTAACGCGCGTATCCTCCGCGTGCTGTACGACCGGCAAGTTCAGTTCAGCTCCGAGCCGCAGCGCCGCACGCATGACTTCGTCGTCGAGAATAGGCTTGCCATCGTCGGTGACGGCGACGGCACCGGCCCGCTGCAGCGCTGCAAAATCCGTGAGCGATGCGCCGCGCGAGTTGCGCGTGGCGGCAGCAATCGGAAATACGTTTACCACGGCTCCGCGCTCGGGATGCTTCAACCAAGCGACCCATTCGTCTGTATCCACCACGGGCACCGTGTTCGGCATGGTGCAAACCGACGTGAACCCTCCGGCCGCGGCAGTTGCCGTGCCGGTAGCGATAGTCTCTTTGTAGCTTTGGCCGGGCTCGCGCAGGTGGACATGCAGATCGATAAATCCCGGAGCCACGATCAGACCGCGCGCGTCAAATTTTTCGTCGGCCCCCGCACGCACCTTATTCGGCAAAGCGATCTCGGCAACTCGCCCATCGCGCAGAAGAATGTCCATGGGTGCATTGATCTTTGCCGCAGGGTCAATCAGATGCCCGCCCTTGATGAGCAGGCTTGGCGTTTCCCGTCTTTGGTTCTTCGCACTCAGCATTCGGTCTTGGTTGTCAGGTCTTGGTTGTCAGGTCTTAGGCTCAGGTTTACATCTAGAAC
>JBAPOI010000923.1:0-37276 GCA_049279555.1 Candidatus Sulfotelmatobacter sp. | reverse complement strand
GTACAAGTCCGAAAATAGGAGAGAATTAAGAACTATGGCAGCGCCTCTCAGGGGGTCCATGTATGTCAGCGCGATGGTCGAAGGCATGGACGAGATTCCAACGGGAACGTCGAGCAGCCAGCGGCTGTCACCCGGAATTGCATCAGAAATGACTGCTTTTATCGCCGAAGCCAATTGATCAGACTTGGGAGTGATGAGATATCCGTAGTCGGATAATGGTTTTAAAGATCCATCCGGAAGGCCGTATTGTTCATAGGCTTGCGCAAGGCGAAGGGCGGCACCACGAGTTAAATCAGATGGTTCGGTGGCAATACTCGCAAGAACCTCTTCTAGCAGGCTCGCACTGCCCTCTACGCGCATATAGGGCCCATTTCAAGTTAATATCACGCAAAACAACCGAGTGCTACCCGGAAACCGTAACTCCTGGCGTTGCTGGCATACGAGGGAAAGCGAGGATCAGCATAGTTTCGGTAGGAACACCGGAAGAAACGGGGCTCTTGGGCGTCCGACCAGCACCATGATCCGCCGCGTAGTATACGATAGAAGCCGAAGTCTGGGGAACGAAGATCCCCCATCGAATATCCTTCGTATGCATAGGGATTGTACCAGTCCGTACACCACTCCCAGACGTTGCCGACGATGTTGAAGCAGCCATAATGTGAGCGCCCCTCTGGAAGTGTGTCGACCGGTAGGGGCCCGATGCGCCTACTCGTAACCGAGTTGCAGCAAAGGGACGGCTCCCACTCGTTACCCCATGGAAATATACGTGCATCTAGGCCGCGCGCCGCTTTTTCCCATTCGCTTTCGGTAGGCAGCCGAAGTCCCGCCCACTCACAGTACGCCATCGCCTCATCGTGGTTCACCTCGACTGCAGGATATTTATCATGACCTTCAGGGAAGATCCATTCCGGGCGTTGCGTGTGGAAGCCGAACCGTGATCGAAAGCCTTCGCTGTCAATCGACCCTGTGTAACGGGTTTCGCCAACAAACTGAGCCATCTGTTGATTGGTTACGGCGTATGCTCCAATGAAGAATCCCCCGAGATAGTGCTCATGGCTTGGGACCTCGTCATCTTCCTTAAGTGAATCTGTCTCCACACCACCCATCGTGAATGGTCCCGCCGGTATGTATATGAGACGGGATTCATCCCTCATGTTCACTGCCTCGATGCGCTCAGCTAACCAATCGTACCGCAGGCCACAGGTGGCACACTCCTTAGACGTGGCTAGTGTCCGATCACAGGCTAAACAAGATGCAGGATGCTGGCCGGTAACCATGCGCATTCAATGTTGGAACAGGTATAGAATGGCTTTACATACCAGTTTTCAGCCGCCATCTTCGATCTTCACTTCATCCTTCGCGGGCTGAAGCCGTAGCACCAAGACGTCTTCCGCTAGAGCGCCGCTGCCAGGAGCTTCGATTGTTTCGGTAATTCTGTAACATTGCAACGGAAGCTCGCTCCAGAACCGAGCGATCAAACCATCCATGTCGGAGGGGTCGGCGTTGCGGGGCACCGTGGTCTCGACCTGAATCTCGCGGTTCTTGTACCTGAAGCGGAAGGTCAGTTTCAACTCGGCGTTACGTTCTTCTTTCTCAGTGAAGAGCCCAGTTAATCTTCGGATACTCTTCCAAAAATCTGCCCCCGCCTCTTTGAAGAAGCCACTAGCAACAGCGCCCAGTGCGAACGTAATCACGGCGATTTCTGGGCCACCGAGGAATCCCAGTGTGGAAATTCGGCTGACGGTGACCTCGGTGTTGAACTTCCCGAGCATCTGGGATGCTAAGGCGTCGAAGTGAACATCTTTTGGTTCTTGCATGCGTTTCCTTTGCAATGTTACGGATGGCCTTGCACGACGCGAACCCTCCGACCGCAATTCGGACAGTTGCCGTTAGCGCCGCTTATGCACCTGTCACAAGCAAGGTGTCCACAACCATCACATTTGCCATACGCAAGAGCCCATACCTCGGGCTTTTCTTTTGCCCCAGGATTACCTCCAGGTATGTTGGACACCGAAATGAGTCTCTTGCAACTGGAACAGCTCAGGACCATTTCGAGCTCCTTTCTTGCCGCTTCGTTTCGATGAGAGATGATACGCCTGTATTGGACGGTGGGGGCGACCGGATGAATTACCGTTCGCAAAGGGTTGAAAAGAGTGCGGCAATCGATGAATAGCTTGGTGTTAGCCAAATTCTTGTTTTGCGCTTCAGCGTGGGAGCTGTTCACCCTGATTAAATGACGCGAGATTCTGTTTCTGGTTTTGATCGTTATCGCTGAAGACGAGAAAAAACGTTGCTACCCCTTTTCCGATTGATGTGCCTGATAAATTCTGTTATCGGACAACACCCAAGTCGCTGCAGACTTTGCATCATATAGTGGGGAAGGGTGCTCAATAGTGATTGCCGTTTGACGCTGCCCATGCTTCACCGAGGCAATTGATCTGACAACGACAGGTGATTTAACGATGACCACTCCCTCGATCAGCAGCAGCGACCAGGAACAGGTACGCCAGATACTAGAGCAATGGGCGAAGGCCACTCGAAAAAACTTGCGCGATGAAATCCTAAAACACCATGCGCCGGACGTGATCATTTATGACGTACTTCCCCCCATGAAATATGAGGGCATCAACGCGTATCGCCGCAGCTGGGATGACTGGCAACCGGACACACAAGGCGAAGGCCAATTTGACTTGCAGGACCTTTCCATCGTCGCTGGCGTCGATGTCGCTTTCGCCCATTGCTTCATCCGATGTGGAGGGACTCTGCCTGATGGAAAGACCTTTGAAGATCTGGTTCGCGCAACCTTCTGCCTCAAAAAGACCGGGGAAGCCTGGCAAATAGAACATCAACACATCTCAAAGCCGTTCAGGTAGCCTGGGGGAAAATCATGACGAACCAAGGACGGCAAGAACCCGCGTCCCAGGATGAAATTGCTATCCGGGCGCTTATCGCGAGATGGGCTAAAGCGGTTCGGGAAGAGGACAGGGCCGGGATTCAAGCAGACCACGATCCTGAAATGTTGATGTTCGATGTGCCTCCTCCATTCCTGTCGCAAGGACTGGATGCCTACATGAAAACCTGGGAAATATTTTTCTCATCGGCGGAGAAGCCGGTCGCGTTTGATTTTCACGACGTGAAGATCAATGCCGGAAGGGATGTGGCCTTCGCCACGGCGACAGGACAGTGCGTGGACATAGACCGGAAGGGCAAGCGGGAAGAGCTTAAGTTTCGATTGACGATGGGTCTTCGAAAGATTGATGGCCGATGGCGCGTGATGCATGAGCATCATTCACTGCCAGCAGTGAAGATGTAATCGTCAGGGTCATTTGCCGTAGATCTTCAGAAGGAATTCAGAGTCTGGATTGATGGTTTTTGCGGGGATATGCAAAAACTCCCAAGTACCTTCTCACTCGGTTGCGATAGTCGGTGTATTCCTGACCATAGTGCTTCTCTAGATATTCTTCTTCGCGTAAAACCTGACGGTGGAAAAGCCATGCGGCTGCGCCGATATAAGTCAGGAGTATCCAGTCGGAGAAGATCAGGAACTCGCCGATCAGTATCAGCGCAAATGCTACATAAATCGGGTTGCGGCTGTGGGCGAAAATACCATTCGTTACAAGTTTGTCGGGACGGCGTGTGTCAATGCCCACGCGAAAGCTTTTCCCGAAAGAAATAAGGCTCCACAACAACAGTCCCAGCCCTGCAAGGCAGGTTCCCACTCCGGCCCAAGACAGGAGTTCGGAATGAAATATCCGCGCCGTGCTTGGTGCAGGGAAACCTAATGCAGAAGCAAAGACCATGTAAAAATAGAAAAGGGCGAAAGGCGGAATCAGGAAATCCTTTTTGTCTATATCTCCGAATTTCATCGCCTTTGTCCCTTGTCTTTTCAGGAGCAGGACGCGGGCCGCTATCATTCCAAGCATCAGAACAATTGTCAGGACGGCGAAATATCCGGGCATAAGAATTTCCAGTTGCAGTCTGATTTAGTTGAAGCAAGCGATGACCTCAAAGTACACCATTCAATCGTTAACCGAAATAAACTATGAGCTGCTGGCGGATTGGGACCCATAAAAGAGGTTATGGGTCGTAATCTGATTGACCGTTCAATTGGGTTCCGGTAAGGTGCGTTCGGTTTGTGCAACCAGCAAATACGTAGTTTGTGAAAGAGCCACGCATCGAAATTATCCCTGCCGTGCTTCCATCGGATTTTCCGGTGCCGGCGATCATCGCTTCCGCCGGCGACAAAGCCAGCGAACATTTCCTCGAATTCTTCGCCGCGACGATTCGCAATAAGAACACGCGCGCGGCTTACGTTCAGGCGGCTGCGCAGTTCTTCCGCTGGTGTGAGCAATATGATCTGAAGCTCGCCGCAATCCGGCCGCTGCATGTCTCCGCCTATATCGAATCCAAGCCGATGACTGCGCCGTCCATCAAGCAGCATCTCGCGGCGTTGCGTGGCCTGTTCAACTGGCTCGTCATCAAGCAGGTAATCCCCGAAAACCCGGCGATGTTCGTCAAAGGTCCGAGATTCAGCCGTCAGGTAGGCATCACGCCCATCATGGAAGCCGAGCAGATGCGCCTACTGCTCGATTCCATTCAGATTACGCGGAAGGTCAAAGTGCCGAAGAAGCACGGTGGGGGGTATAAAGAAGTGCCGGATTTGAAGGGGCTGCGCGATCGCGCGGCCATAGCCATCATGGGATACACGTTTGCGCGCGTGAGCGCCGTGGTTGGGCTGACGCTCGGAGATTACCGTCTCGAAGGAAAGCGCGGACGGCTGCGTCTGATGGAGAAGGGTAATAAGGAGAAGCTGGTCTGGCTGCACCGCGAGGCGGAAGAATTCCTGGATGCGTATCTGGCGGCAGCCGGCATCGAGGACGCAAAAGCGCCGTTATTCCAGACGCTGGATAAAGCGCACATTCGGTCAGGAGAAGTGCTCAGCCGGCGCGACATGCTGCGCGCCGTGAAGCAGCGTTGCAATGCGGCGGGGCTGTCGGAGTCATTCTGCAATCACACATTTCGGGGTACGGGCATCACGGTGTTTCTCAATAACGGCGGATCACTGGAAGCGGCCCAGGATATGGCCAATCATTCCGATCCACGGACAACCAAGCTCTACGATCGGCGCAAGGAACTGGCGAACCTGAGCGAGATCGAGCGTAGGATTGCGTTTGAGTAAAGGCACGGCGTTCGCTGATGCGAAGGGAGGGTTTCGCTCTTATGAACAAACGGCACACGGCGCTCGTCATCGGCAATGCCGGGTACAGGGAGGTCAGCCCGCTTACGAACCCCACGAACGATGCCGACGACATTGCATCAATCCTGGCGAAACGCGACTTCGCCGTGATTAAAAAAACGGATTGCACGCACAAAGAGATGGATGTCGCTCTGAAAGAGTTCAGAACTGCATTGAAGGACAGCGATGTGGGCCTGTTCTTTTTTGCGGGACACGGGATGCAGATCGACGGGGAGAACTATCTGGCCGCTGTCGATGCCGACGCAGGCACCGAGATAGACGCCAAACACTCCTCTCTGCCGCTCAACCGTGTGATTGAGACAATGGAAAAGAGCGCCACGGCCACGAACGTAATCATCCTCGACGCCTGCCGTGACAATCCCTTTGAACGACATACCAACGGTCTCCAATGCGAATGATCTGTCCCAGCTGTTTTCGGTTCCGCATATCCTACATTCCCCCTTTTCTCTTGCGTTCGCGGGCTGCAACCGCTAGCTTCGCAATCCGGCTCAACTCGGCGTCGGACAACTTCGCAGCTCTTGCCTTCCCGCCCTTGCTGGCGATCTTGGCGATTTCAGCGGTAGACAGGGTCTCAGCCCTAGCCTTGCCGCCCAAGCTTCCTAGTGACTGTGCATGCAGGTTCTTCTTCTCAGCCATTCCGAAAGGATTATCATACTTAGCGGTAAGCAGGTCAAGAAAATAAAGAAGTCAGTGACGCTTCTTCGCAAGCCACTCTGCTAGCTGAGGTGATCCCCATTCGAACCGGACGTAACGGCCCAGCCGGATGCAAGGGATTCGTTCGGCCTTCGGCGTCCGAGCACGGGTGTGGTTTCGAATCCAAGATTCGGGCACTCGCCACCGCATCGCCAGTTCCGGTGAATCGATCAATTCGAAGGCGTTTCCGCGGGTTTGGGACATCAATGGGACATCAGGCATTTCAAGGCTCATATTTACACTCACTTACGCGTGTATCGCGGTTACCCTAACCGCCGTTACAAATGGCGCATTCCGTTTAGCCCCAGGGTCGCTCGCGTCATCGAAACAAGTGCTCTTGGTGCTTCGTTTCTCAACGAACTACAGAGATGCAGAGGATTCGATCCTGAGCGTGTCGGCGCCAACGTCTGCGTGTAGTCACATCTAGAAGGGCGAAAATTCGGGCGTGAAAGAGAGTTTTCGACGAAAAGTCTCTCTAAGTCGTTGAGGCTGAGAGCTATAACCAATTTCAGGATTTTGGCCGAGCGTTGCCAAAAACTCGGTCAGGTTTCGTAAGAGGGTCGGCAACTGATTTTGAAGCGTGTACGGTATCCGGTGCCTTCGATAAATGGAATCGGGTCGGATGAAATCCCGAAGCGCGCTCGGAGTACCTTTCTTATTTCTTGGATTCGTTTTTCTATCTGAGCCCAACTTTGACGCGCCTCAGCAGGTTGCCGGATCGTCCCTCGTTCCTTGACCAATATTTGCAAAACCACCCACGCCCGGTTGGGTTTTCCGTCGCGGCCGTCCTCAAAGCCGAATTCACTGTAGTTGAAGGTCTGTGTTGCTCCGCCGTTTCGAACCTGAATTCGTTCCTCGCTTGTAAATTGGATTTCTATTCCATCCCAGGTTGCCACCCCAAAGCTGTTCGACTGCGAGGCGCTTCCGGCTTTTTGTTCCGCTGCCGCGGCGTTGTCAGGCTCTCCAGAGGCAATTTTCTTGGCAAACTCCAGCCACTCGTCGGACTTCCTCGCTTCTTGTTCCAACCGAAACGTGTCTGATTGGCTGGCGCTGTTGTAGACCGAAAGGGAGTGAATCAAGTCGCCCATTGCGGCCAGAGCTAAGTCTGAACGTAGCTTCTTCTCCTTTACCGCTGTTGAGAAATCTGGAGTCAACCCGGAAATGACGCATTTAAGCAAGTCAATAATCGGTGTCTGCACGGGAAATTTCTTGACCGCTTCGCTAATTACAACCGAGGTCTGAGGCTGGAGATGATTTGGGTAATACGGGGGAAAGTCCAGCAAGGGCTGAGACGGCTCCGGGCCTCGCGGGACGAAGCCCATTCCGCCCAAGCTAGCTGGTGGCGGCGGGGCCTTCGTGACTCTACGGACAGGTCGATGTTGCGTCTCGGGTGCCAGAACTCCGGGCGGCCCCGAGTCCTTTGCCAGGTTGACATATGCGTCGCCAACCGTCTCGTCCAGATCAATCTCCAGGAACTGAAGGAACCTCGTAGAAAGGGAATCCAGCAAGGTCTTGGTGCGTGGCCCGTCCTCGCGCGTCCATTCTGTTGCTTTGTCATATGCGGTATTGCCCGATGGCCGCATGTGGATCAGCCTCGGGGCACGCCAAGCTTTCCAGAACATCAGCTCGTCAATATCTTCGTCCGTTCCGGGGTCTGCGAGTTGCTTCTGTTTATCGCACGCCTGCTTAATCCACCTTCCTACGTGGGATGTCTCTGCCCGTATTAGGATTTGCAGATGGGCCTTGGCCCACTCAACCGGGTGCGTGTTCAATGCCTCGGAGTTGGTACGACCTATCTCCAGAAATTGATCGAATTCGTTGCGAACTTCAAGTTCGACGCCCTCCAGAAGCGCATCGAAAAATGCCTTGAAGAGCGCGGGAGGAGTTCCTATCTGGCACAGATCGCTAAATCGCTTATCTGCGGCTGGGCCGATGATTGTTCGATACGTCGCGAAGGCGTCCTTGTAGGGAGCTACTGAAGATGGTTCTATTTCCGTTGGGTGAAGGACCGCATAGCAGTACTTCCGCGTCACGGTCGAATACTTCCATGTGGTGCTATCGAACAACTCACGGATGCGTTTGACGGCAGGAATTAGACGGTCGGGAGTGATCCTTTCCCACTCCGGAGGCTTTACTGGGGATAATGGTCGCAAGTCAGGGGTCGGGAAATGACGAACTTTCTTCGCTGCGTCACTATATTCGCACGCGACTGCTTCGGCCTCAAGCTTCTGGCTCCACCGATGTGCGAGATGGTCCATCCTCCGTACCCATCCTCCGAGTGCAGCAGAATTCGCCGGCTTGCCGGTTCGTACTCCTCTTTGGGCGACGCCTGATTGAACAGCTGACGTTCGCGCTGCGATCATCGTCAGGACCGCGTGGCCTCGAACCGCCCGAATGAACTCGGGAGAAATCTCCCTCTTTTGTTGATGGCAGACTTCGCAGTGGACGGCATATAGCCTTTCAGCCCACTCGTCCGTCAAGTCCTCGTGAAAATCAAACAAGCGGGGCAGGTATCCCGCAGAATTTCCACTCTGTGACACTTCGAAGGAAATCTGACGTTCCCCTTCTGCGGCCCGTTTCTGCATCTCCTCCGCGAGTTCGTTAGTCTTTGGCGACACAAGGCGCCGGTCGAGATCCTCCCAGCGGAATGGATGGTCGGCGGAGTCAGACACGTTGTCACCCTTCCGTGACGCTTCCCGTGACAATGAGATTACCTGGAAGGTGGGGACGGGAAGGCGACCCCACCTTGTCGCCGCCGATGATCGGTCAGCAGCTATCCGGTTGCGATGAAAATCATTCTAGCGCGGAAGCGAATGGGCTGTGGTAGCAATATGGCATCGCGTCCAGCGTGACGCCAGTCTCTGTGTTTGCGCTCATTGAACCAACTCCGATTTTCGTCACCGGCCGTCTTGTGCGATAATCCCCCTTCTTCCCCGGTGATCTTCGAGGTGTTCCTTTGGCAAATGGTTCTCCCCTGGGTTTTGAATCGAAGCTGTGGGCTGCGGCGGACGCGCTGCGCAATAACATGGACGCGGCGGAGTACAAGCACGTTGTCCTCGGCCTGATTTTCCTCAAGTACATCTCCGACGCATTCGAGGCGAAGCACGCCGAACTGGAAGCTCAGAAGGCTCAGGGTGCCGATCCGGAAGATCCGGACGAGTACGCGGCTGCCCGAATCTTCTGGGTTCCGAAAGGAGCGCGCTGGGCTTTTCTGCGTGCCAATGCTCCACAGCCGAAGATCGGAACCATCATTGACGATGCGATGGGCGACATCGAGCGTGACAATCCCTCGCTGAAGGGCGTCCTGCCAAGAGACTTCGCCCGCGTTGGTCTCGACAAGCAGCGGCTCGGGCAGCTCATCAATCTCGTCAGCGATATTGCTCTTGGCAGCCCAGCCGACAGAGCCAAAGACACTCTCGGTCGCGTCTACGAATATTTCCTCGCACAGTTTGCCAGTGCCGAAGGCAAGAAAGGCGGACAGTTCTATACGCCGTCCCGTGTCGTTCGCGTGCTGGTTGAAGTGCTTGCGCCGTACAAGGGCCGCGTCTATGACCCTTGCTGCGGCTCGGGCGGCATGTTTGTCAGCAGCGAGAAATTCATCGAGGCCCACAGCGGCAAGATCGGCGACATTTCTATCTACGGCCAGGAGTCCAACTACACCACTTGGCGCTTGGCGAAGATGAACCTTGCCATCCGTGGCATCGACGCGCAGATTGCCCACGGCGACACCTTCCACGCCGACCGCCATCCTGACCTCAAAGCCGATTACGTGCTCGCCAATCCTCCGTTCAACGACAGCGACTGGCGCGGCGAGTTGCTGAAAGAAGACAAGCGCTGGGTCTATGGCGTGCCGCCCGCGGGGAACGCCAACTTTGCCTGGGTGCAGCACTTCATTTATCACCTGGCACCCACGGGACTCGCAGGCTTCGTGCTGGCCAATGGCTCCATGTCATCGAACCAGTCGAATGAGGGAGAAATTCGCAAGAACATCATCGAAGCGGACCTGGTGGATTGCATGGTCGCACTGCCCGGCCAGCTTTTCTATTCAACGCAGATTCCCGTGTGCCTATGGTTCCTCGCCCGCAATAAGAAGAATGGACGATTCCGCGACCGGCGCGGAGGGACGCTATTCATCGATGCGCGCAAGATGGGAACACTAGTGGATCGCACTCACCGCGATCTAAGTGATGAGGATACCGCGAGGATTGCAGGGGCCTATCATGCTTGGCGCGGTGATAGGGGAGCGGGTGAATATGCCGACGTGCTCGGCTTCTGTAAGGCCGCAACACTCGATGAGATTCGCAAGCATGGCCACGTGCTGACGCCGGGCCGTTACGTGGGCGCAGAAGATGTTGAAGATGACGGCGAGCCTTTCTCGGAGAAGATGATGCGGCTGACCGCCACGCTCCGGCGACAGACCTCGGAATCCGCCAAGCTGGACGCCGCTATTGTCGCCAACTTGGAGGAGCTTGGCTATGGCGGGTGATTGGACAGAGAAACTCCTCGGCGATGTCCTGACGCTGCAAAGAGGATTTGACCTGCCCACACAAGATCGTGGAACCGGTGCTGTGCCTATCGTCTCGTCGTCCGGAATCAGCGGCACTCATTCAGAACACAAGGTTATCGGTCCGGGCGTTGTGACTGGTCGATACGGGACCATTGGCCGAGTCTTCTATCTGCGGGAGAACTTCTGGCCTTTGAACACGACACTCTACATCCGTGATTTCAAAGGCAATGACGAGCGATTTCTTTACTACTTGCTCCAGACTCTCGACTATCAGGCTCACAACGATAAAAGCAGTGTCCCCGGTGTAAATCGCAACCACCTGCACCTAATCCCAGTGCGAGTGCCTGCCGAAGTCGGCGAACAACGCGCCATCGCACAAGTCCTCGGGACGCTGGACGACAAGATCGAGCTGAATCAGCGGATGAATGAGACTCTGGTGAGGATCGCGCAAGCGATCTTCAAGTCGTGGTTCGTGAACTTTGATCCCGTGAGCACAAAAACCGAAGGCAGCGACTCGGCCCTCCCCGAGACTTTCGCAGATTTGTCTCCAGACTCGTTCGACGACTCCGGAGTCGGCAGGATTCCGAAGGGCTGGAGCGTCGCGAAGATACGTGATCTAGCTTGCAATGTGCAGTACGGGCTGACGACAAGTGCTTGCTCGGAACCTGTTGGACCTAAATTTCTGCGGATCACGGACGTCCAAGGTGGGCGTGTCGATTGGCCGCAAGTTCCGTACTGCAGAGCCACAGTGGAAGAGCGCGAACGCTATAGACTGAGACCGCATGACATTGTGGTAGCGAGAACCGGTGCATCGACAGGTGAGAATTTGTATCTGGCGGCGGTTCCAGATGCCGTATTTGCTTCTTACTTGGTCCGCTTTCAGTTTAGAGATCCCGCTGTGGCTCGATTCATTGGCGCATTTATGCGCACAGACGCTTACTTCGAGTACGTCGCTAACTCGATTGGCGGTTCGGCACAGCCCAATGCTAGCGCACAGGTTCTAGCGGGCGCCCCGGTGGTTGTCCCGCCGATAGAACTGAGTCGCCGATTCGCTCAGTCCGTAGCTCCACTCGATCAAAAGATGGCAGCGAACGATGTGGAGAACACGACCTTGGCGGCACTGCGCGACGCCCTGCTGCCCAAACTCATCTCCGGCGAACTCCGTATCAAGGATGCCGAGCGCATCGCCGTGGAGTCGGACCTATGAAGGGTTTCACCGAATCCGTCGTTGAGGAAGCCGCGCTCGAATGGCTGGAAGAACTCCGCTACGAAGTTCTCGGTGGGCCTGAGATTGCAGCGGGGGAGCCCGCGGCCGAACGCACCGATCCCAACTATCGTGACGTGATTCTAGCCGGGCGACTGAGGGCAGCTTTGCGGCGCCTGAATCCCACGTTGCCCACCGAAGCCATCGAGGACGCCTACCGCAGACTCACGCGCGCCGACGAACCTTCCCTCGTCACCCGCAACCACGCTTTTCACCAGCGGCTTGTCGAAGGAGTCACGGTGGAGTACACCCGTCGCGATGGCACGATCAGCGGCGCACTGGTGCGCGTGCTCGACTTTGAGAATCCAGACAACAACGACTGGGTCGCAGTGAATCAGTTCACCATTGTTGAAGGCCAGAGCACGCGCCGGCCGGATGTCCTCTTGTTTGTGAACGGTCTGCCCCTTGCACTGATGGAGTTAAAGAACCCGGCGGACGAAAACGCCACGATCTGGACGGCGTTCAGCCAGATTCAAACCTACAAGTTGCAGATTCCCTCGCTGTTCACATTCAATCAACTGCTCATCATCTCCGATGGGGTTGAGGCGCGGGTTGGCTCCCTGACAGCAGACACGGAGCGGTTCATGCCGTGGCGCACGATCGAGGGAGAGGAAGTGGCTCCGGCGTCGCTGCCGCAGTTGCAAGTGGTTATCCAAGGTCTGCTGGATAAGAAACGGCTGCTGGACTTCATCCGCTACTTCATCGTCTTCGAGGATGAAGGCGGTGGTGTGCTCACGAAGAAGATTGCCGGGTACCACCAGTTCCACGCCGTGAATCGCGCCTTGGCAGCGACGCTCGAAGCCTCACGCGAGACCGGCGACCGCAGAGTGGGCGTGGTCTGGCACACGCAGGGCAGTGGCAAGAGCCTGACGATGGCGTTCTATGCCGGTCGGCTGGTGCTGGAACCAGCGATGCAGAACCCGACCATCGTCGTAATCACAGACCGCAACGATCTTGATGATCAATTGTTCGGCACGTTCTCGCGCTGCCATGAACTGTTGCGGCAGGCTCCCGAGCAGGCGGAGGATCGTGGGGACCTCAGAGCGCGGCTTTCTGTCTCAACAGGGCACGTGATCTTCACTACGATCCAGAAGTTCATGCCTCCTGAAGGGACGCGAGACGCAGCGCTTTCCGAGCGCAAGAACATCATCGTCATCGCCGATGAGGCACACCGCAGCCAGTATGACTTCGTCGATGGCTTTGCACGCCACATGCGCGAAGCGTTGCCAAATGCGTCCTTCATCGGATTTACGGGAACACCGATTGAGAAGGCCGACGCCAACACGCGGGCTGTCTTTGGCAATTACATCAGCGTCTATGACATTCAGCGCGCCGTGAAAGACAAAGCGACGGTGCCGATCTACTACGAGAGTCGACTGGCGAAGCTTGCCTTGGATGACAGCGAAAAGCCGAAGATTGATCCCGATTTCGAGGAGGCGACCGAGGGCGAGGAAGTCGAGCGCCGCGAGAAATTACGGACCAAGTGGGCCGCGCAAGAGGCAGTTGTAGGCGCGGAGAAGCGGCTGCGAACTATCGCCAAAGACTTGGTACACCATTTTGAAGAGCGGCTAGATGCTATGGACGGCAAGGCAATGGTCGTGTGCATGAGCCGCCGTATCTGCGTTGACCTTTTCGACGAAATCGCCAAGCTGCGTCCCGATTGGAGCAATGAAAACGACGATGCCGGAGTGATGAAGGTTGTGATGACAGGAGCCGCGACGGATGGGCCGGAGTGGCAGCGGCACATCCGCGACAAACGCCGACGAGAAGCGCTAGGCAAGCGATTTAAGGACGCAAAAGACCCCTTCAAAGTGGTGATCGTCAGAGATATGTGGCTGACCGGCTTCGATGTTCCGTCTCTCCACACGATGTACGTGGATAAACCGATGCGAGGCCACGGCCTGATGCAGGCCATCGCCCGCGTGAACCGCGTCTTCAAGGACAAACCCGGCGGGCTAGTGGTGGATTATCTCGGCATCGCCCAAGAATTAAAGCTGGCTCTCGGGACCTACACGGAGAGTGGAGGAAAGGGACGCACCGCACTGCCACAAGAAGAAGCGGTTGCCGTGATGCTGGAGAAATACGAAGTGTGTCGCGGCCTTTTCCACGGCTTTGACTGGTCGGCCTGGATCAGCGGCTCGGCAGCCGCCAAGCTAGGGCTGCTGCCAAACGCTCAAGAGCACATCCTCAAGCAAGCGGACGGGAAAAATCGCCTTTTGAAGGCTGTCGCCGACTTGTCAAAGGCCTTTGCCCTTGCCGTTCCGCACGACGATGCAATCCGAATACGCGATGACGTTGGGTTCTTCCAGGCGGTGCGCGCCGTGCTCGCAAAATCAGCATCGCAACAACATCGTCCCGAGCAGGATCTCGACAACGCGATTCGTCAAATTGTTTCGAGGGCAGTCTCTTCCGACGAAGTTGTGGACATCTTCTCGGCTGCTGGACTGAAGAAGCCCGACATCTCGATCTTGTCCGATGAATTCCTCGCGGAAGTGAAGCAACTTCCCCAGAAAAACCTCGCGGTGGAAATGCTCCGCAAGTTGCTGACGGATGAGATCAAGACGCGCTCTCGGCGAAATGTGGTGAAGTCGCGCTTGTTCTCGGATTTGTTGGCCGCATCCATACGGAAGTACCAGAATCGGGCGATACAAGCCGCTCAGGTCATCGAGGAACTGATCGGCCTAGCGAAGCAAATGCGCGAGGAGTCCGAGAAAGGCGAAGCGCTCGGACTGACCGAGGACGAGGTAGCTTTCTACGATGCGCTAGAAGTGAATGACAGCGCCGTCAAGGTTCTGGGGGACGAAACCCTGAAGACCATCGCTCGCGAGCTAGTGGAGACGGTTCGGCGGAACACGACAATTGATTGGACTGTGCGGGAAAACGTGCGCGCTCACTTGAGGGTGCTGGTAAAGCGCATCCTGCGGAAATACGGCTATCCGCCCGACAAACAGGAGAAGGCAACCGCCACGGTCCTGGAACAGGCCGAGGTGCTGTCGGTAACCTGGGCAACGGCGTGAACAATGAACCTGGGCCAAGAATGGGCCCCTCTTGTTCCGCTTCTTTCCGATAGTCCTAAGAATCCACCAAGCCTCGCCAGCCTCTTCAATGTACTGTTCCCACGTACTGTTCCCACCTTTCCATAAAGGTCTCCACAGTGACATCGAAAACGCCGGCGAGGGCGGCGATTTCGCTCAACCCCCATTCATCGCTACTGGCGATGCCGCTCTCGATCCGCCCTAGGAGAATCAGCGGTATCCCCGAAAGTTCGGCGAGTCCCTCGGTACTCACGCCCAACTCCTTTCGCATCGGCAGTACCGCTTTGCCAAACACGCGCGCGTGTGCGTTCATCCTTTCTCGTTTGGTCATAGGTCCCGCCGAATGTAGTACTGGCGAATCATCTTGAAGTCACCAGTGCTAATGTCCGACAGATCGACGTTATGAGTTTCCCACGATCTAGGCATGGCGAAAGAGAAGGTGCTGTTTATCTTTTCAGACATGCGTCAGCAGACACGGGAGTTGGATCTGGAGTCACCTTCGATGGTGCCGAGTTTTGACAGGATAGAGGAGAAAAGAACCGAGTTGGGCATATCGAGTCTTAGCGACATCCACATCTGGGTGCTGGGAGTCGACGGCGCGGGTAAGTCACTGTTGTATTGGCAAAGCCCCCGGGAATTCTGGATCGAGTACTTTCATACTTGTGGCGCAACACTTGAAAGTTACACCGTCCTGCGAGACTCAGCACGGACAATGGCACCGCTGGACACGAGCCAGTAACTATCAATGACGAATTCCCGTCCAAAACATTGCGGTTTTATTGTTGACTGTCCCACCTCGCGGAAGTGGGACAGCGTGAGACCCGAGGCTAAAAGTGAATTTCTTTTTCAACCCCCGCCAAACTTCGAATTCATCATCATTTAGCAACCGCTCCCTTCGGCGTCAACGACCCGGATAGAACGCCCTAAGATTTTCCAGTCGTTATCAAAATTGATCCGCACTCACTTTTTTCTCAAAAGCATTTATTTTCTTGACAGTGTTTTATTCCTGTATTAGGGTCCCTCCCTAACGTTGCGTTGATCCGGCGCGCAGCGTTGATCTGGCCCCTTTCCTTCTGTAACCACAGCGGAACAAAGCTACATCGGGTGAACTTCAGTGCGTCGTACTGGCGTGGATGGTTCCTTTCACCGGAATCGACCACAGCGGCGCATTGACTTGGCAGGCGCGAATGTCGTATGGCACAGTAAAAGCGAGGCAGAGAGCGACTCTCGGTCTATTGTTGTGTGCATTTGCATTTGCTGCCATCCTTCCTGCGTTTACACAAACGACTCCAGCAAAAATTGGACAGCTCGATCTTACCGTCGGTGGACTCTCTGCCACAGTTACTCCAGCACAACCTGTTATTCCCAAGAACATTAGCTCGGGCGTTCAGATTGTGGTCACGCTCAATGGTCAAACACTTACTTCCAGCGCGGTGGCTCAGTATCTGGGCGGATCCTTTCAGATTCAAGGAGAATACTCGGGCCCAGGACTTTCACAGACGGTCGATGTGCCCCAGAGTCCGGCCGTAAATTCTCTCGTATTGAATCTGCCCGCGGTTAATGAAGCGGGCAATTACACTCTTAGTAACTTGCGGTTCATGGTGAACGGCAATGATGTGTTTGACCTTTCCCCGAATAGTGTAATCGTCAACGTGATCGATCAGGTACTGGTGACCTCAGTACAAACCCAAGCACTCACTCTTGACCAAATCGAAGCGATGGGTGTGGTGCTGAACAGCAGCGATTACACCGGGTTTCAATTTACGATTGGGTTGCAACTTTCCTCGCAAGTCGTCAACATTTCATTTCCGGTAGTGTTCGACCCGCAAGGCGTTCCCGTTCCGCAACCGATTTCTCCGCCCTCAGCTCCGACGCCGCAGGGAGTGAACGTACCGGTGACCATCGTGCCCATTTTGCTGCAGGCTGGAAATGGGAACGGCGGCGGATCAAGTCCGTTGCCGCCGCTTCCGGGCGGAGGACAGATTTCAATCCCCAGTGTGTTGGTGATCCCAGGGAATGTCGGCTACCTGAAACAATTTTTCTCGGCTCAGCTCTACGTCACGAACAACACGCCCGCCGAGGCGAATCTGGTCGTGGATAACATCGCGGGGACAATCAACTTGCCGCCGGGCCCCAGCGGAGTTGTGGGAGGTTCCGACGAACCTCTCGGCTTGCCCACCCTGGTAAGCGGACCCGAAGCGACGACGATGCCGATCCTGCTCAACGGCGCGAGCACTTTGAACGCGGGGCAGACAGGCCAGGCGGGGTGGACGATCGTCGCCAATTCAGAGGGCTTCTACACTGTCAACTTCGGAATCAATGCCACGCTGGAAGGTCTGCCCACTGGCCCGGTGAATCTCACCGGCAACGCGATGGGCGGACTGCTGGTTCGCAATCCCTATTTCAATATGACCTTCACTGTTCCGGCAGTGGTGCGGAGCCAGGAACAGTTCAATGTCTACGCTACGGTCACAAACATTAGTCAGGCGATCGCGAATAACTTGACCGTGGCCATCGATGCTGCCAGTTTGAGCGGTGTGGAGTTGACCAGCGGTCCCATGTCGCCCATACCGACTCTAAATCCAGGTGATTCCACAACCCTGACATACCAATTCAAGGCGTTAGTGACGGGACAGGTAGTTGCCGATTATTTGCATTTCGATACCCAGAACGGCACTACCGGACAACTGAACTTCACTCTAGGGGTGTACGCCAACGGCACGCCAATGTCGCCCGACACAATCGTTTTGCCTTCGTCGGTAGACAATCTTCCCAGCGATATCGTAAACGCTGCGATGCGCGTGCTGGGCCAGGCGTGGAGCGTGGCCACTGCTCCTCCGGGCACGCTGCCTGCGAGCGTGATACCGACGACCACAGCGGTGGTCACAACGAAAGCTCTGAACCTTTCGGAAGCGGGCTTGCGCCAGACGCTGGGAGAACCGCTGCCCAACGCATTGCGTGATTTAGCGCCCGATTGGTGGGGCGGTTCACCAGTCGATCCCGGCTTTAACCAGGTGTTGCAAACCACGCCTGCCGGGCAGAACTTCATCGCGGTTCTTGGCGCCGATCTGGCTCCTCCGATGGTCCAAGCCGGCGGATCCGTGCCCTACGAATTGCAGCTCGCCCAATTGGAAGCATCAGGACCAAACTTCCTTAGCTTTGCGGTCGGCCAGGGAACGGGAGCTTCTCCGGTCGCGGTCAGTTTGACCGACAGCGTGGGGAATCAGCTCAGCACCAACACTGTCGGCGGGGGGAATATTCCGGGCGGCGTCTTACTTTTTCTGGGAACTACTTCGCCCGCACCCATGCTGGGATTGGTAACCGCTCCCACTGCCCCGCCCTACACACTGTTAATCACACCGCAGAGTTCTGGGTTCACGGACCTTTCGATCTCGATCCCCAGCGGTACCGGAACCGTGGTCCGAGGGCAAATCGGTGTCACCACGGTGCAAGGCCAGGCGATGCGCGTGATCGCCGACTTCACCAACCCGAACAACCTCGTCTTGCAAGTGGACACCAACGGAGATGGCTCGTTTGCGACGAGCATTCCTCTGAGCACACAAATCATCTCTCCGTCGGGGCCCAATCTGACTTCGGCGACGGTGATCGGCCCGGATACGGTAAGCCAGGCAGGACCGTTCGGTCTCAATATGGTGCTGTTGTTCGATCGCATCGTGGACGCGACAACCTCCGCTGTCACCGCCAACTACACTATCCCGAACAACTCGGTGCAGTCGGCGAGCCGCCAGCTTTCCGGTCGTTTGGTTTTTGGCAACCTGACCCAGCCGGAAGGTCCTTACGTTCCCACCACCGTGGCAGTGGGTGGAGTCGAGGATCAGCGGGGAGTTGTGGGCCCATCCAATACCGTGAATCTGCAATCCACGTTGGTGGATCCCGGCGCGGTGGTTTCCGGGAGCGTTTTGAATGCGAATGGCAGTACTTCCACCAGCGCTACCGTCACCTATCTCAACTCGCCATATTCTGTGCCCTGCGGAAGCAGCGGCAGTGGAATGGTGGGTCTCGCGTCCACGCCGCTGAGCTCAAGCGGACTTTACCAGTTCCGTTACGTTCGCCAAGATAACTGCGGCGGTCCTTTTGCCGTAGCCACGAACGATCCCACTACGGGCGAACTGCGACAAGTCGCTTCGTACGTGCGCGGTCCCGGCCAGCAAATCGTTATTAACCTAGCGATGCTGGGCCAGGGTTCGGTGACTGGACAAGTGACCGACCTGTCAGGGAATCCGGTTCCGAATGCCCAAGTGGTTGCCGTCAGTGCAACCGACATTCAAGGTGGAAGCAACCCGCAGGTTGGCGGGCAGGCTTATACCGATGGGAATGGCAACTACACCATCACCGGAATAACCGTAGGTCCCTTTACGGTGAAGGCCGGGCTAGGCGCGGACTTGGGAGCGTCCGCCGGCAACATCGAACGCGCCGGCACCACCGCGGTGGTGAACGTCACTCTGAACAGCGGCGCAGTCAATGTGTCCGGCGTGGTTACTCAGATTCAGAACGGGGTCACAACCCCAATCCCCGGCCTTCCGGTTGCGTACTACCAGTTCAATGGTGCAAACCGATATGCGGTCGCTTATGTCTTGACCGCTGCCGATGGCAGTTACACGCTCACGGCAATGCCGACCGGGGCGTACACCGTTGAAGCAACCCTGGGAGTAAGCGGTGAAATCGCCGACGATTCCGGTGTCGCCGCCGCGGGCAACAACATAGTCGCCAACCTCAGCATCGTCATCCCCACTACTGCGGTGGTCGATGGAATCGTGACCTATGCTAATGGCTCTCCGTACGCGGGGGCTCTGGTTTATCAGGGACAGTATGGGACTCTCAGCAATCCGGACGGCACATTCTCGCTGAGTGGCATTCCGGTTCTGCCTTCGCAATCGCAGACCATTTTCGCCCGCACTCTGGACGGACTGCGCACCGGCCAGACTACGGTGGTGGTGAATTCGGCAGCCCAGCCGATCACCGGAGCCTCGATTACGCTCTCCGGCATCGGCACGGTGCAGTTCACGGTTTTGGATCCCAACGGAAATCCTGTCTCCGGACAGCAAGTGAATATCCCAGCAGGCAGCGCGCCCGCATGCAGTAACTATTGCGGTTGCAATATGCAAACCACAAACGCGAGCGGGGTCGTAACGTTTACCGGGATTCCGCTAGGGAGCGTGACGGGGTCGGCAATCAACAGCGCAAGCGACTTGGCCCAAGCCAAGGCCAATGTCACACAGGATGGGGTCACAGCGTTTGGCGTGATGCAGTTCCATGGCTCTGGCACGGTAACCGGCAGCGTGGTGGACCCCAGCAATAATCCGGTGCTGGGCGCGACCGTTCAGTTGTCTTCGAACACAGTATCTCAGTATTGCACTCTCCAGCAGGTCTACACCCAATCAGCGCAGACCGGTGCGAATGGGAAGTTCCAATTCAATGATGTGCTGCTCGGATCTGTGGGAGTAACCGCTTCGCAGTCTTTCTATCCCACACAGGTGGGAGCCCAGGGATCATTGACCACGAACGGAGGCACGGCCAATTTCACCCTGCAGATGGTGAACACAATCGCCGGTGTTTTGTCCGGCGTGGTTTACCTGCCAGATGGAGTTACGCCCGCCGGCGCAGGCGTGCAGGTGACCGCCAATGGTCCGCTGCCCAACATCACGGTCTCGACCGATCCTACGGGCACGTTCACCTTCGCCAAGATATTCCCGCAAGGGATGTACACGCTGTCGGCCGCCGATCCGGTTTCGGGCGGCGTGACACAGATGCAGGTGTATCTGATTGCTGGTCAGAACGCGACACAGAATCTCCGCTTGCTGGGAACGGGAACGATCAATGTCACGGTGGTCGACGGCGCGGGCGTTCCGGTCGCGTCCGCTTTCGTCACGCTGAACGAAAACAACTATCCCAACGCGGTGTTCAACGGATCGCTGGGCGCTTCCAATCAGGGCGTCATATCGTTCCCCGATGTATTTGAAGGACCCTTCAGCGTATCGGTCGTCGATCCCTTCGGCCGCTCCGGCCGCGCCTCCGGGGTTCTGCCCCAGGGCACCAGTTCAGTCAATATTCAAGTGCAGGAGACCACCACCGGCACGGTGCAAGGAACCTACTACCTGCCGGATGGAGTTACGCCCATTCCCAACGCGATCGTGAATCTGACCGCGAGCGGGCGGGTCATCGGGCAGGCGACCACGGCGGGCACCGGCAATGTTGGCTCCTACAGCTTCGATTACGTGCCCGCGGGATCGGTGCAGTTGAATGCGCAGGATCCGCTGAGCGGCCGCACCGGCATTGCCGCCGGCTCCATCACCACTCAGGGACAAGTGCTGACCCTCAACGTAATCGCCGAGGGCCTCGACACCATCCAGGGACTGGTGACCAGTGACGGTTCGCCCCAGCCGGGCGCCAGCGTCAGCATCACGTCGGGAAGCTTCCAGGCCACAACCAGTGCGAACTCCAGCGGAATTTATCTGATGTCAGGCGTTCCGGAAGGCGTGGTGGTGGCGACGGCCAGTCTCAGCAACGGGTTCTTGACTGGCACCGCTTCCACGTCCGTTAGCGGCGATGGCAACACGGTCACGTTGAATGTTGCTTTGCGCACCTCCGGAAGCGTGACGGGGCAAGTGTTGCAGGCCGGCGGAACGACTCCCGCCACGGCCTCCCTGGTAACCATCAATGTGGGCGGAACTGGTGGCGGGACTCTGAGCACAACTACCGATGCGCAGGGCAACTTCTCCTTTAATCTTGTTCCCGCTGGAACCGCCACCATTTCCGTGCAAGTGCTGGGCAGCATCGATCAAGGTACGGGCATGGTAATTGTTCCGGCAGGTTCGAGCGTTACGACCACGGTTACGTTGAACGGAATCGGTTCGCTCTCCGGGGTTGCACTCGATTCTTCCGGCCAGCCAACCCCCGGCACCATCATTCTGAGAGGCACCGGGCAGTTCCCCTACTACCTCACGGTGACGGCTGCTGCCAATGGGACGTTCGCTTTGCCCCAGGTGCTGGCCGGCCCATTCACCGCCCAGCTAAGCGCAAATATCGGTGGATTCACTTTGTATGGAACCGCGTCGGGGACGGTATCTCCTAATCAGAATGACAATCTGAGCATCGAGGTGCAACCAAGCGGGACGATCACCGGAATAGTTCTGCGCCCGGATGGACAGACGCCCGCAGTAGGCGCAAACGTTGTAGTGCAGCTCACTACAGGCGCGAATATCACCTTGCAGGCGCAGAATGACGGGAGCTTCAATGCCGTCGGCGTGCCGCTCGGCGCCTTTACGGTGCAGATCACTGATCCAATCTCCGGCGGCATTGCTGCCATTCTGGGGCAGTCGATCGCCACCAATGATCAGATCGTGAATCTCGGAACCATCACGCTGGATGGCAGCGCTCTGTCCATCGTGTCCAGCAATCCTGTCTCCGGGGCGACTGGGGTCGCGATCAATCAACCGCTGACGGTGACCTTCAGTGAAGCGCTGGCCAGCACCAATGGAATTTATGTCACGAATGGGACCACCAATCTGTATCTGAGTTCGTCGCTCTCAGCCGACGGCAAAACCGTAACCCTGCAAGGGACGTTGCCGGATGGAATTCCACTGAACCTGAATGTGACTGGTCTGGTAACCGATATCTTCGGCCGTCAGCTGCCGCTGCCGCAGGTGATCACATTCACGACCGTCGATCTAACGCCGCCATATGTGACTTCGATCGCGCCGGCGAATCAGGCCATTCAAGTGCCGGTCAATAGCAGCATTGTCGTTACCTTCGACAAGGCGCTGTCAGCGAGCGCGCCGATAGGCAGTGTGATCGCGCTTAGTTCGGTCGGAGGTGCGGTCAATGGAACCGCCACGCTCTCTGCACCGAACGCGCTGACGTTCACGCCGTCGGTGCCGTTGCTCAACAACACCATCTACACGGTCACAGTCAATGGCGCGACTTCTTTCGGCGGCAACGTGCAGACCAGCGCTTTCACCAGCACCTTCGACTCGCCCGAAACCACGATGCCCGTGCTGCAACTCAGTTCGCCTTTGAATGGCGCTTACGTCAACACGGCGACGCCGACGATCACCATCCAGTTGACGGATCAACTGACGGGTATCAACCCTGCGACCGCGACCATGACGATTGACGGCGTGGCTGTCACGCCGAACGTGGGTTCGACGTCGATGACCTTCACGCCGTCGACTGCGCTTTCCAGTGGCACGCACACCATTGCGGCTTCGGTAGCCAACAATGCCGGCGTCGTCGGCATGTTCTCCGGCAGCTTTATTGTGGATACCACGCCGCCAAGCGTAGCCACGCTGAATGGAATCACGGCCGGGCAGACGCTCGCAGGACAAATCACGATCTCAAGTTCGGCGACCGACTCGATCTCCGGCATCGCGAAGGTCAACTTCCTGGTCGACAACGCCGTGCAGGCTTCATTGTTGCCGCCCAATTTCACGACCGTCTTCAACACCGCCATTCTGCCGGATGGTCCGCACAACTTCGCAGCCCAGGCTGTGAATAACGCGGGCACGAACGGTCCGGCAAGCGTGGCGATTTCGGCGAACGTGGAGAATGTACCGTTGTCGGTAACCATCGCGTCGCCCATGAATAATGCGTACTTCAAGGGCCAGGTCACGGTGACTGCGACCGCCTCCGAGCCGGTGCAACAGATCGCCTTCTCGCTGGGCAGCCAAAGCTACGCGGCAACGGCATCACCGTATCAGGCCACATTCAGTCTCTCGGGAGCGCCGGACGGCCCGACCGTCATCACGGCGACTGCGACGGACTTCGCTGGAGCCACTGCTTCGAGCACCGTCACCATCAACGTCAAGCAGATGGCCCCGCCCGCTCCCAACGGCAATGTCATCTTCGCTGAGCCGCCGAGCAATGGATACTCGCTGGTTTACGGGGCGGCTGGTGCGGTAAACGCGGGCGGCCTCACCATCAACATCGTCGATACGGTCACCCAAGCCACGGCAACTGCCACTTCAGCCGTCGATGGCTCGTTTGCCACCAGCATCGCCGCCGCCGTCAATGACACGCTTTCGTTCACCACAACAGATCAGGTCGGCAATGTCAGCGCGGCGACTTTGATCACGGTCCGCTCGACGAAATCTCTGCCGCCTTCTTCCGGCAACACTTCGCTGGTGTATCAAGGCGATGTGGCCGACCTCGTCGGTGGTGGATCGAACGGCCTGACCCCGGGCCCAACCAACAACGCAGTGTTCACTTTGAGCCTGAACATCGGCCAGGGTGTCACGCGCACGATTTCCTCCATCACGCTGTCGGGCCCGCAGAGTTTCAGCACGAACTCGTCGAACCTGGGCGTCGCCGCCGATGTCGGCGGTCCACTGCTCAACGGCACCAACGGCACCGTGAACTTCCCAGTGACGACGGGCGCAACTCTTACATTGTTCGCGGTCGACAATGGCTTCATCCAGGCCGGCGACACCTACACTGCGACCGCCGTCTTCAGCGACGGATCGCAGTTCGTGGCGGAGTACATCTACGTCGCGCCTGCCAACCGGCAATATGTCGCGCACTCGGCCACGATCACCGCGAATCCGGCCACCGTAATCGTGACTGGATCGACGGCTAGCACTTCGATCATCACCATCACCAACATTAAAGACATCGATGGCAACGTCGTTCCGGATGGCGCCAACATCGCGTTGTCGGCGGCGAACATGGCGACGGTGAATCCGGCCGGCACGCCGGTTCCGTCGGCCGGCGGCGCATTCATCGACGGCGCCACCGCGGCCAACAATCCGAACTTCCAGGTTTACACAATCAGGAACGGCGCCGTCACCGCAACCTACTCGACACAGTCGGTAACGCCTTCGCCGATTACCGGCACGATGGCCGTGATCCAGATGCAGGCCTCGGATGCCAACGGCAACGTGCTCGGCACCCGTGTCGTTTCCAGCCAGGACATCAACATCCGCGCCTCCACCGATACCGCCATCGTCTCGGTGTCGCCCGGTTCGCTCTACGCCGATCGCGGCAACCACACCAGTCAGGTAACGGTCGTGTTGCGCGACGCCAACGGCCACCTGCTACCCGATGGCACGCAGGCAGCCATTACCGTGCAGGGCAATTCAGCCGTTGTGAACGGCTGCTGCTATCTGGCTTCGGCAGGCGGAACGCTGACTGGCCTGGCTGCCTCGCCCAATGGCTCAAGCTTTGGTCTGGGCACGATGTCGGGAGGCCAGATTACTTTCCAATACACCGATTCCGGCATCTATCAGGGAACCAATGGAATTTCTCCCGCTGCCATCGCGGTGTTGCCGGTGAACAGCAGCGGCGGCATCACGACCAACAACGCCATCGGCACCGCCGACATTACTCTGGTGGGCGCTGCCATTGCGGATATCAATCCCGCACAGCCTAGCGTCCCGCAGGTTTCTCCGGCCGAGCCGCTGCAAGTCTTCGTTCAGGATGTTCACGACGCCCGCGGAAATCTCGTGCCCGACGGCTCGAACATAGGTGTCACGGCCAGCGCCAATCAGTCCATCACCGGGGGCTGCTGCTACGTGAACTCGGCGGGCGGCACCATCCTTGATGGCACGCCCGTCTCCAACAACATGAACTGGCACTATTATCCACTGGTCTCGAACGGCTTTGTCTCGACCTACTCGACCGACGGATCGACTAACGTCAACCCGGGCCAGACCGGAACCGCGACGTTGCAGTTGGTTATGGTCGACCCGAATGCAAATGTTCTGGACATTAACGTGATCAGTACGCAGAACATAATTCTGGTGCCGCCTTCGAATGCCATAGGTTCGGCGCTGCCCAGCTCTGTTCTAGGAGATGGCGGCATCCACACATCCACCGTAACCTTCAGCCCGGTTATCGACGCTTTCGGGAACACGATCCCCGACGGCACCCAACTGGCGGCTACGGCAACTGCCGATGCAGCTATCACGGGCGGGGGCTGCTGCTATGTGAACTCGGCGGGCGGACAAATCGTCAGTGGAACGCCAGCCTCCAACAATGCGAATTACAAGATCCACACCGTTCAAAACGGGGCAGTCACCGTTACCTACGCGGACCAGAACGTCACGGCAACGCCGGGGCAAGAGTTGACGGCAAACGTTTCCTTGCTCGAAGTCAACAGTAGCGGACAGGTCACGAACAACAACGAGATCGGGATCGTCCCTGTGACGATCGCAGGATTGACGACGGCGAGGGGAGTGGCCAGCCCCACCTCCGTCTTTGCCAATGGCGGCGACTATCGCTCGACGATCACGCTGTCGAATTTCCGCGATGCAGCCGGGAATCCAGTGCCCGATGGTACGCAGGTCGCGGTGACGGCGGCGAACGATGTTGCGATCACGGGCGGCGGTTGCTGCTACGTCAACTCGGCCGGCGGCGCCATTATCGGCGGCACCATCTCGTCCTTCAGTTCCGTATACAGCATCTTCACCGTTACCAATGGCCAGGTCGTTTTCCAATACTCCTCGCAGGGAGTTTCGGTGGCGTCAGGATCGCAGACCGCAACCGTCGCCGTTATCCCCGTCACCCCGAATGGAAGCGAAATCAGCAATTACGCCATTGCCACCGTGTCTATTCAACTCCTCGCACCCGGTAGTGCGAATGTGAGTTTCTCGCCGGTAGATTTGACTGCCAATGGAAACGCCAATCAGAGTGCCGTGACCATCAGTGGTTTGTTGGAGTCCGATGGGGTTACGCCCATCCCCAACGGCGCTTTGGTCGGATTGACCGCCGTCCCCAACGCAGCCATCACCAGCAACGGCTGCTGCTATATCGGCGGATCCGGAGGAACGCTCGCTAGCGCAGGCACTTCACCCGGGGACGGCACCCTTGCCACCAATAACTCGAACTTCGAACAATTCACGGTTGCGGGCGGCCAGGTTCTGGTCTCATATTCCGACCTGGGAATCACTGCGAACGTCGGGCAGACCATCCAAAGCTACGTCTCGGTTGTGCCCCTCAGCAGCAACGGGGCGGTGCTAACGGCCGACGCCGTCGGCGTGGGGACCATCAATCTTCACGGCATCACTTCGGCGACGGGCAACGGGCCTTCTACGCTGGCTGGCAACGCCACCGCCAGCGTTACCTTCGGTGGTATCAAGGACTCCGCCGGCAATACTGTCCCGGATGGCACCGCGGTCGCAGTGACCGCGGGCAACAACGTCGCCGTTACTCCGAATGGCTGCTGCTACGTGTCTTCCACCGGCGGCACCATCGTCAACGGAACAACTTCATCCACTAATTCGAATTTCAAAGTCTTCACCACCGTTGGCGGCTCCATCACGGTTACTTATTCCAGTGCAGGAGCCTCAGTCGGCACAGCATCTGTACAGATTGTTCCCGCAACTTCCAGCGGGGCACTCCTCAGCGGCAGCTTGCCCACTACGCTGAACGGCGGAGTGTGGAATATCACGATCACGAATTAGGGGCGGCTTTAGTAAGTCGTAAAGCAATTCGATTCGGAATAAGCGGTATCGGAAGTGAAGTGCAAGAACTTGGTTCGCTCAACCATGACGAAGAAAGTCTTGTTGCAGTGGGTGATGTCGAGTCCGCGAACACAACGCGCGAACTATACCCACTGTGCATCGCCTGAAGCCGTGCGCAAAGCGGGCGCGGCCGCCGCCCGGTCTGGACGTTGCGGCTCGAAACCCGCTTCCCGCCTGCTGTTCGCAGCACTCCAGCTTGGCCTGTTTCTGAGTCTCCATAGCATTTCGGCCACCGCTCAGTCGACCGTCCCCGCCTGTCTCTACGCGCTCGATGGAAGCGCGTCCGGCGCTCTCAACATTTCCGGCAGCACCTCGATCACGACGAATTGCAGCGTGGCCGTCGAGTCAACCTCCAGCACGGCATTCGAAATGTCGGGTACCGAAATCCTCTACGTGCAGAACAACGTGCAGGTGGGCGTGGTCGGCGGCTGGTCGTTAAGCGGCCAGACGAAAATCGTCAATCAGTCAACCGGGCAAACGGTTCAACCGGTAAAGATCACCAGCCCGAGCGATCCACTCTCGTACCTGCCGGCGCCCACCACGGGAACGGTTGTGGGCAAAACCCCCACCGACTACGACATGAATAACAAACCGCCGAATAACACCCTTTCTCCCGGTGTGTACTGCGGCGGCTTGACCATCGGCAATACCAACGGCGCTACTTTCACCATGAGCCCCGGCACCTACATCATGGCCGGCGGCGGCTTGACCATCAATTCGCTGGGCATCGTGAACGGTTCGGGAGTCACGGTCTACAACACGTCGGCCTCCAGTTCGAACATGTGGGGTTGCGCGAAAACTTACAGCTATACTCCGATCACAATTAGCGGCCAGGCAAATGTGACTCTCTCAGCCCCAACTTCTGGCGCGCTGGCGAACGTTGTTTTCTTTGGCGACCGCGCAGGATGTTCGAAGGCCGGCAGTTGCACCGACCAGATCAACGGCGGCGCATCCACCAACCTGAGCGGCGCATTGTACTTCAAAACCGATACGCTGCTGATCAGCGGAAACAACTCCAGCAAGGGCTGCATGACGGCGGTTGCCGACATGATCACGTTCAATGGCAACTCGTCCGTCGTGAACGCGTGCAGCGGCGTGATCGGCGGAGTTACCGTCAGCGTCTCGCCAACCACCGCAGCTCTATATGCCGCCCAAACTCAGCAGTTCACTGCGACCGTAACCAATGCCACCAGCACCGGTGTGAATTGGTCAATCAGTGCTGCCGTGGGATCGATCAACTCGAGCGGACTCTACACCGCGCCCTCGACGGTGACCTCAACACAAACCGTCACTGTCACGGCGACCAGCCAGGCAGACCTATCGGTGGCGGGGACTGCTACGATCACGTTGGCCGTTCCTCCTTCCATAACGGCATCAATGTCGCCGAGTCCCAACGCGGCCGGATGGAACAACAGCACCGTAACGGTAACGTTCACCTGCACCGCTGGCACTTATCCCATTAAAACCTGCCCTTCGCCGGTTCAGGTCACCACGCAAGGCGCGAATCAGCAGATTTGCGGTCAAGCGGTCGACACAAACGGCGCCAAGTCGGCCTCCGCCTGCGTCACCGTCAGCCTCGACGAAACTCCGCCCACAATCGCGGCCACGCCCACTCCCGCTCCGGATTCGTCAGGATGGAATAACACCGACGTTACTGTGAATTTCGCCTGCTCCGATTCGCTGTCAGGAATTTCGGTCTGCCCATCGCCGATTTTTGTTTCCGCCGCGGGCGCCAATCAGGTGATCAAGGGAACGGCGACCGACAAGGCGGGCAACACGGCAATGGCTTCGACTATGCTGAATGTCGAACTCACCCTCCCATCGATTGCCGCCGCCGTTTCGCCCGCGCCCAACTCCAACTACTGGAATAATTCCAGCGTCACCGTCACTTTCACCTGCACGCCGTCACTGTCGCCCATAACGAACTGCGCCGCACCCCAAACTATCAGCACGCAGGGCGCAAACCAAGTCGTCTCCGGCACTGTCACCGACGCTGCCAACAACACCAACACCGCGAAAGTCACGCTGAACATCGCAACCACGCCGCCGCATATCACGGCCAGCGTTTCTCCCGCCCCAAATTCCAGCGGCTGGAATGACACTCCCGTCACCGTCACGTTCACTTGCACAGCCACCACGGCGCCATTAGCTACGTGTCCTCAGCCGCAGACCGTAAACACTCCCGGCGCAAACCAGGTCATCACGGGCACCGCCACAGATGTTGCCGGCAACAGCGTCAGCGCCAGCGTCACGCTAAACATTGGAACCAAGCCGCCGACCATTACCGGCGCGGTCGCTCCCGCCGCCAACTCTGCGGGATGGAACAACACCAGCGTCACCGTTACCTGGACCTGCACCGTCGGCACGGCCCCGATTTCCTCTTGCCCCTCGCCGACCACGGTAAGTACGCAAGGCTCCAATCAGACCGTCACCGGCACCGTTACCGACATCGCCGGCAACAGCGCCAGCGCCAACGTCACCCTCAGCATCGACGAAACCGCACCCACCATCAGCCCCACTGTCTCGCCATCTCCGGACGCTTCCGGTTGGAACAATTCGGCCGTCACCGTGACGTTCACCTGTTCCGATTCGCTCTCCGGCGTGGCCAGTTGCCCCCCGCCGCAGACGGTTTCGACCGCGGGCGCAGGTCAGGTTATCAGCGGGACGGTCACCTCGGTGGCAGGCAACACGGCGACGGCACAGGTCACGGTGAATATCTCGCTCACCTCGCCGACAATTACGGCCATTGTTTCTCCTCAGCCGAACTCGTCAGGCTGGAACAACTCCAACGTCACGGTCAGTTTCCTCTGCACTGCGGGTGGCGCGCCGATCGTCAGTTGCTCGAACTCGCAGGTAGTCTCCACGGAGGGCTCAAGCATCCCGATCACAGGGTCCGTGATCGACGCTGCGGGAGCTTCGAACACAGTGACGGTCGTGGTCAAACTCGACAAGACGCCACCCGCCGTTACCGCGAGCCTGTCGCCATCGCCAAACTCCAACGGATGGAACACCAGTCCAGTCACGGTGAGTTTCGACTGTAGCGATTCGCTTTCAGGCGTGGCCACCTGCCCCGGCCCCACCACCATTTCCACCAGCGGCGCCAACCAAACTGTCTCCGGCACAGCCTTCGACGTCGCTGGAAACGTCGCAACCGTCACCGCCAAAGTCAACCTGGAGCTATCGCTGCCCACCATCACCGCCTCGGTCTCACCCTCCCCGAACGCGGTCGGATGGAATAACAGCAGCGTCACCGTTTCCTTCAACTGCCAGGCCGCCGCTTCTCCAATTACTTCCTGCTCTCCAAACCAAACGGTTTCGACGCAAGGAGTCGGCCAGGTCATTAGCGGGATGGTACAGGATCAGGCAGGGAATCAAGGCACCACTTCAGTCACGCTCAATATTGACCTAACGCCGCCGTTGATTTCGCAACTCAGCGCGCCCAGCCAGTTATCGCCCGGAGCAAGCGGCACCGCATCGCTCACCGTCACCGACCTGGCACCCATCGCTTCCGTAGTCTTCGCTCTGA
Organism: Candidatus Sulfotelmatobacter sp.; assembly: GCA_049279555.1. Taxonomy (GTDB): domain Bacteria; phylum Acidobacteriota; class Terriglobia; order Terriglobales; family Acidobacteriaceae; genus Sulfotelmatobacter. The sequence goes on along the minus strand of JBAPOI010000923.1, from coordinate 6,518 downwards.
ATGGATCGCCCATTGGAACCGTAATGTCGCCGCCGTACACCACCACCGTTGCCATCCCCAGCAACGCTGTGTCCGGCAGCACATATACCTTGACGGCGACGGTTACCGATGTCGCCGGCAACACGGCCACCTCCAGCAAGGGAATCCAGGTTGTCGCCTCGGGAGTCATTGTGGGCGAAGTGCTCTCCGACACAACGGGATTGCCGCTGCCGGGAGCGAGTGTTCAAGTAATTGGCCAAAGCGGCCAGAACGCGACTTCGGACTCGCAAGGACAATACTCAATCCCAGTCACCAGCAGTCAGTTGTTCCTCAGCATCAGCCAGCCGGGCAATTCCGGCAGCGGTACCCCCGCGATGGTGACCGTCCAGCGGCAGGTGGCTGTGCAGTCGGGGGTTGGGACAGTTCCCGTGGACACGCGCCTGACGACACTCGCAGCGCCGACTACGATCACAGCCAGTGGCGGAACGGTTGGCACAGGTGCGATCACTCTGACTGTACCGCCTAGCGGCGCCACCACGCAATTCTATCTGACCCCGCTCTCTCAACAAGGCCTCCCCGGACTCCTCCCTCTGGGATGGTCTCCAGTCGCGGCTTTTGACCTGCAGACCAATATCTCTACTGCGGCCGCGCTAAGCGCAAACTTCACTGGTTTGCCGGCGGGGATTCTGTATCTTGTCTCCTACAGTTACAACGTAAGCGCCTGGAACATGGTCACACCGAATCTCACTGTTTCGAACGGTTCGCTGACCGTGCCCCTGCCCTCAACCGGCGATTACGCGCTGGTTGTTCCAGATGCAGGCAATGCCGGCATTCAGATACCGGCGGTGGGTCAGCCGCTGACCGGCGTGGCGATGGTGACCCTCCCAACTAACGCAACCAGTACCGGTTCACTGAGTCCGGGCAACATCGCGCCCACCGGTGGAACTTCCACGGCTTCGCTGGCCGTGCAGTCGAGTACGCCGTTGCCCTCGGGCACGGTGATCCAATCTCAGGTAATTGAGACCTATAAGTTGACCTCGGGCCAATTGATATCGGACGAGCCTCGCTACGAAGATATTTTGCTCTATCAGAGTCCGGCTCCGCCCAGCGGCTCTGCCGTGGGCGCGAGCTTCCCGGTGACGCCGTCGCAAACCTTCCAGGTTTCGCAACTTACCTCCGGCGACGTGCACTTGAACATTCTCTCTGGACGCGAATCGGTTCGCGGTCAGACCGGTGGAAGCGATCTAGTCGCAGTCCAGTCCGGCGATGCGACGCTGACGATTGCCGCAGGCTCACTGCCGCAGGACACTGCCATTGCGGTCGCGCCCGAGTCAGTGGACACCTTCTTGCCCTCCACGAACACGCTCGTCCCTCTTTCGGAATACAACGTTAACCTCTCAGATCAGGTGTTGAGCAACGCGGCCCAGCTCTCGGTCGGGACCGCCGGCGCCACGCCCGGCAGCAATGTTGTGGTCGCGCAAGAGCAGAGAGTCGGAGGCGTACCCTATCTGGTTGTCGTCGCCATGGCGCAGGTGACTACGACGAACATCGTTTCGCTAAACACTCCTGGCCTGCCCGGAATTAATCAGGGAGGCGATTACGTCTTCTATGAGCTGAACCTACCCACCGGCTTTGTCAGCGGAACCGTTTCGACAGGCTCCGGGCCAGTAGCCGCCATGGTTCAAACCGACGGTCTGCCCTTTGTTGCCTTCGCGAACTCGAATGGCAACTATATGGTCGCAGCGGCTGCCGGCACCGTGAACCTCGCCGCCTCCATCGCCAACACCGCTCTCGCAGGAACCGCGACCGTTCAAGTCACTGCGGGTCAAACCGCAACCGCCAATCTCACGGTGGCTGGCCAGGTCGAATCGGCGACCATAACACCCGCGAACGGAGCGCTCGGCGTTCCACTCACGGCTGAGATCGATGTCACCGCCGCCGAAGGATTCAATCAATCCACCGTCACGTCATCGACCGTTGTGCTGACTGCGGCCGGAAGCAGCACTCCCGTGCCGCTGCGATTTGTGTTCTCCGGTGGAGGAAACACACTTGCGGTCTTCCCGCAATCCGCCCTGCAGCCTTCGACGCAATACACCTTCCAGGCTTCCGGCCTAGCCAACGCCGTGGGCGGTTTGATTTCGGTTCCAACAACTTCTTTCACCACGGCTGCGATCACTCCCCCCACGTACAACACAAACGCGCTCGTGTTCGCCATGCCGGATTCGAACGGCAATGTGGCCATCAGCGCGCCCGCCGGATCCGTCCCGGCCGGCTCGACCATCCTGATCGTGGATCAGACCAACGGAGTGGTCTACTCGCTAACCGTCTTCAACGACGGCTCGGTCACGGGTGAAATGCCGGCTACGATTAACGACTTGTTGCAGATCACGTTCACCGATCCCGCCGGCAACGTGACGAATTTCACGGTCAGCCAATTCGTCGCTGCAGATGGCACAACCGCGGTTGGTCCCGGCGGTGGCACGGTGACGGGACCGGGCGGCACCGGCATCATCATTCCGGCAGGCGCTCTGCCCCAAGGCGTCACGTTCAAGCTGACCCAGCTTGACCAGACGGCCTTCCCGACATTGCCAACGTGGCAGGGCGCCAACTTCGGCAGCGGCCTGCGCATTACTGACCCCGCGATGCCCACGTTTAAAAAGGAGGCAAAGCTTGCCTTCCCTGTACCCGCGAACGCGCCGAGCAATGCGTTCTATTACGTATACCGTCGCCTTACGGATCAGAATGGCAACACCTATTTCGAAACCATCGATGAGGCATTCGTTCAGGGCAGCGGCGCCAGTGCCCAGGTCGTCACGGCTTCGCCGCCTTTCTGCGGATACCACAACAGCTACGGAAGCTTGACGATTCAGGCAGGCGGCTCGCCGCTGCCGCTGACCTTGCAGGACCAGGATTACTTCGTGATGTGGGACGTCTCAGCCCAGGCCGGTCCGTCCGGCAGTGCCTCTCAGGGCCTGATTGTCGGCTTAGCCACACAAGTAGTTCCGGCGGTGCCCGGAGTGTCCGCCGCGACCACAGAACCGGCCCAGAGTGTAGTCAGTATTTTCTTAACACCACCTCAGGGCTCCCAGCCCAGCAACTTCGCGATCTACGACGCCACTTGCGCCACGTTCACAATTTTTGACCCACAACTAGGCGGCGGTGCGCGCAGCGTCACGGCGAGCCAGCTGTTGAGCACTGGAAGCACAACCCTTCAGGCGACGGCGTATGAAGTGGATGGCGCCCAATCGGACGACGGTCTCTACGCGATCTACGCCGGTCTCGAGGATCTCTATGCAAACATTGGCCGCGTCAGTTTCCTGTTCCCAGCGCCCACTCCACCGCTGCCGCCGGCGCAGATCAATATTGGCATCGTCAACGCGACCACCGGCGCACCCGTCACCGGTATCGTACAGTCGGGAACCCCTCTCACCATCACGTTCTCATCGAACCTCACCGTGCAGAGCGTGTCCATCAACGGCGCGCAGTGCGACGGCATCGTGTGTCCGACCCTTATGGGAGCCACACCGCCGGCGAACCCCGTTGCGGGCATGAACTATTATCAGCTCAGCGCGTCGTACACGCCGAACAACCCTGGGGTTACCAGCATCACCGCTACTGCGGTGAATCCCCTCACCGCCTCTCCGGTCACCGTCACGCAGGGCTTCCTTGTGGTGCTGGCTGGAGGAGGCAACACTACTTTGACCGCAACCGGCCCGATCATCGTTAGTTCTATCCCGCCTAATAATGCTCAAAACGTCTCGATAGAGGTTTCCCCCGTGGTCACATTTAGTGAGCCGGTCACCAACATCGTATACGGCCCCCCTCCCCTTGTTAATAACGTGACTCTCGTGGGCGCCAACGCCGGCGATACCCCGACGCTGAACCTGATTGGGATCAGAGCCGACGGAACTTTTGCGAATCCTGTGCAGCCGACGGACTCGATTACATCGCTTACCATCCAATCCACCACCGGATTGGAGTTCTTTGAGACCTACATTCTCACCCTGGCCAGCAGCATCGTAGACGCCGAGGGGAGACCCCTCGGATATCCCAACACCGTAACGTTCTACACGTACCAACCGACCGAATTGGGAAGCGATACAAGCACGCTCAGTGTTCTAACCCGGCCCGTAGTGATCGGCAATGACGCCTACGTGGGCGCGCTAGCCGGCGGCAGTAGCGTCCTAAGTGGCGCGGACGCCATCGATATTACCAACCCGGCGAGTCCTATGGACCTGGGAATTATCGCGTCTGCGTCGTTCGTGGGGCGGGTGACCGATGCGGCCGGCCAGGCGAACTCGCCCGTAGCCGGTGGCAGCAGCGGCGGACTGCTGGCTCTCTCCGCCGGCACCGCCCAGGACGTCTCTATTCCGTCGAACATCTGGTTGTACGCCGTCACGCCATCGCCGCCGCCTACGCCCCCTATGGCTCCCACGCCCCCTCAGTTGACCAGAGTCGGTGCCGTGAGCGCGACCTCAAGCGCAACGAACGCTGGCGTCGCTCTCCGCCTTTCGATGCTGGACCAGTACCTGTACGCGAGCACCTTCCTGCAGGGCTTGCAGGTAATTGACTTGAATCAGGCGACCGCTGAATACAGTTACTATCAGACAAACAACCCCTCGGGGTTTGACGAGGCAATATCGACCGACGGCGAGGGCTTCGCCATGGACACGATTGTAAATACCATTCCATTGCCGATTAACACTCAGGGCGGCACAGCGACTGAGTTCGGCCTAAAGGCAGCCTACTTCGCCACGGCTGGCGGAGGCACGCAGCCCCTGATTGTTGCAACCGGGGCCTTGCCCTTGGTAGTAGCGGATCCATTCGCTGGGTCGGCCGGCGTTCTGTATCCGCCCTTTACATCGCCGGCGCCAGGAGCTCCCCTTACGCAAGGTCCACTGCAAATGACCATCGGAACAAGCGTTTACTCGCTCAGCAATGGCGTGGCTGTGGATGTCGGCACAATTCCTGTAAACGTGAACGGGACCACGGTGAACAAACAGATCGCGGTTTTGGTTGGCTCGGGCTCGGTCAACGGAGCCGGCGCGCCCATGCTCGCGGTAGTGGGTATCAGCCAGCCCTACGTGCCCGGCTCGCAGCCGCCCTACACCCCAGCGAGTCCTTACCTGCCGCAGCCCATCGGCTTTCTCGCGCTCAGCGCCAGCCCGACCGACGTAGTTCTCGATGGCACCATGGCGCTGGTGGGCACGGGATCAAATGTGCTCGTCGTCGACCTGACAAATCCGTACGATCCCGTCAGTGGCGGCCAAATTACGGGCTCGTTCGGCACGCGCTTGGCCTTGGATACGAATGGAATTCTCATTGCAGCAGGGAATGTCTCGAGTGTGACTGGGCCCAATTCAACCCTACAGACGACCTCGGTTTCCGGTCTTGCGATTCAGGTGACCCGTACCTCATTGAATGCTACTTCGGCGACTGGCACCCCAACGCCGGGCGGCAATCCCGCGTTCACATACAGTGCGGTTCCAGTTGCCGGTGCCTCAACTGCAAGCTATTCGACGGCTGCTCCTAACGCGAATCCCAATACAGGAAGCATAAAGGCGCCACCAAATCCGACTCCCAATGGAGTCCCATCCCCCGGCGGGCTAGCGACACTTACTGTCACTTATCAACCTCAGGTTGGAGCAAATGCTTCCAAGAGCTTTAACGTCCCGACGTTTGGACTGTCCTGTTACTATCTGGCAAGTGAAAACGATTTTCTCGACGCTAACGGAAACTGCACTGTCCCACTAAATCTGGGTGGCGTACGATACGTTGGGGTTACCGCTAACCCGACAGGCCTGCCTGCTGGAAACTACTGCACCGCGTTCATCAGGGACATTCAGTTACAGGGAAGTGGTTACACTAGAAATGGAACTATGGTTAAATATGTAAGCGGCACTTATCCCAACGCGACATTTGCAGTTGTCGCCAACTTTACAGGGAAGGACGGAACGCCGCTTATCCCGAATGGCTCCTGCGCACGAGACCCCCAAATCATTCCGCTTTACTCAAATACAACCGTCCAAACGGAAAGCGGCAGCTACCTAGCCAATGATATCGGTAGCGCTATTCAGGGATATAGGTTAGATGTATTTGGCGGTGCAGGCGTTGCAGCCTGCACGAACTACCCGAACCCAATAAACGTTAGCGCTTGTAATCCCGCCAACGGTAACTGTCCCGGACTGGGGATCAAGTGAGATCATGAACAACCACGAACGCCTCCGGCTGTTTGCACTATTCGTCTTGTTGAGCAGTTACGTCGTTCTTGCTCAGTCCCAAGGTGACAAAATTGTTTTCCTAAGAGACGACGTGCTAATGACCGCAAAGGCAGACGGCTCAAACGCCAAGCGTCTCGTTGATGATGGCATCCCAAAGTCTCGTCTCAGTTGGGCTCCTAGAGGAGATAAGATCATCTATGATATTGCTGGCGTTGAGAAGCAGGGCTCGACAAAGTCCCACGTGAAATTGGTAGTGGTTGACGCGCAGGGCCATAAGGTGAATGAAATTCCTGTATTGGCCAGAGAAGCTGACGGTGC
>JBAPOI010000922.1:0-7208 GCA_049279555.1 Candidatus Sulfotelmatobacter sp. | reverse complement strand
GTCTTGATCAGGCCATTGATCTGGCGCTGGCGCACAACCATTCCATCAAAGCCACGCGAAGCCTGATTCTTCAGAATCAGGCTCAGGAGATTACCGCGAACCTGCGCCCCAATCCGACTCTTGGGGCTGATAGCCAGTTCGTCCCATTTTTCAGTCCGCAAGATTTCTCGGGGGAGAATCTGAATGAGACTCAGCAATTCGATATCGGGATCGGTTATCTCTTCGAGCGTGGTCACAAGCGGCAACGGCGCTTACAAGCCGCTCGCGATCAGACAGCCGTCACTCGCGCCCAAGTAACCGACGCCGAACGAACCCTGGCTTTCATTGTGGGCCAACAGTTCGTCAGCGTTTTACTGGCTGAATCCACGCTTCAGTTCGCGCTTGAAGATCTGAAGGGATTTCAGCAGACGGTCGACATTGATGAGGCACAACTAAAGGCAGGCTACATCGGAGAAGGCGATTATCTAAAGATCAAGCTGCAGCTTCTTCAGTTTCAGACCGACGTGTCCTCAGCCCGCCTGGCGAAGGTGCAGGCGCTGGTGGGCCTACGTGAGTTCCTGGGCTACAACGCAGTGCCGACTGATTATGACGTGATCGGCGACCTGGCGTATCAGCCGCTCAAGGCGAACCTGGAAGACCTGCAGACGAAAGCGATGCGCGAGCGCCCCGACTTCCGTGCCGCGGAACTGGGAATAACGGCAGCGCAGAGCCAGATTCTGCTGGCCAAGGCGAATGCCAAGGTCGATGTAAACGGCACCTATGACTTTACTCACGTTTCGGGCGAGAACACGGCTTCCATCTTCGCGAATTTTGAGTTGCCAATCTTCAACCGCAATCAGGGGGAGATCGCACGTACCGGCTATGCGCTCACCCAGGCACAGGAGCAGCAGCAGGCGGCCAGTGATACAGTTCTTTCCGATGTGGCAAATGCCTTCGAGGCAGTCAAGAGCAACGACGAAGTGGTGCAACTCTATACTTCCGGCTATCTAAAGCAGGCACAGGATTCGCGCGACATCAGCGAATATGCGTACAAGCGCGGCGCCGCCAGCCTCTTGGATTTTCTCGACGCCGAGCGCAGTTACCGCTCTATCCAATTGGCGTATCGACAGGTGCTAGCCTCTTATATGACCGCTATCGAACAACTGAAGCAAGCCGTGGGAACGAGGAACTTGCCATGATGAGCGTCATGGATCGCGGGAAGCAGTTGGCTGTATTGGCCGCCATATCTGCCATTACACTCATGCTGGCCTCTTGTCAGGAATCGGCTTCCAATGCCGCGGCGAACCCCAACAATACGACTTCCAACAGTGCCGAGCTGTTTACTATCCCACCGGAGCAGATGTCGCATGTGCAGGTGCTCACAGTACAGCCAACTACGCTCATCCGATCTTTGCGGCTGACCGGTGCCGTGGCTTACAACAGCTTCCATACGACACCAGTTATCACTCAAGTCAGCGGGCCGGTCAGCCGAGTGGTCGTTGTTCCAGGACAGAAAGTGAAACAGGGCGAACCGATGTTGTACGTGGCAAGCCCGGATTACTCGCAGCTCCGCACCAATTATCTCAAGGCTAAAGATGCCTACGCCTTGGCGCAAAAGGCGTACGCTCGAGCTCAGGATTTATATCAGCACCACGCCATTGCCGAACAGAATGTAGAGCAGGCGGAATCGGTTGAGGTTCAGGCCGGCGGCGACCTTGCATCCGCTCAAGCCGCGTTGAAGGTCATGGGAATCGCCGATCCCGACGCGCTCGTGAAAGCTCCACCTTCGTTCGAAGTTCCCGTTAAAGCGCCGATCAGCGGCCTCGTCGTCGAGCAGGATGTATCGGCGGGACAAGTCATTCAGCCCGGAACTACGCAATGTTTCATGATCTCTGACACTACTACTGTCTGGGTATTGGTTAACGTCTATCAGAAAGATTTGCCCTACGTTCGCGTGGGAGACACGGTGACCATTCAGACGGACACTTATCCCGAAGTGTTCCACGGGCGTATTGCGTATGTCGCGGCCTCTCTGGATCCGAGCACGCGCACATTGCAGGCGCGGATCGAAACTCCAAATCCTGGCGACAAGCTCAAGAAAGATATGTACGTGGTTGCGACCGTGAACGCGGGCACGATTCAAAATGCAATTGCGCTTCCCGATGCCGCCGTCCTGCGGGATACCGAGAACCAGCCTTTTGTTTATGCCGCGGCATCTGCGAACCAGTTCGGCAGACGCTCGGTAACACTCGGAGAAAGTTTGAATGGTCAGACGCAGATTATCAGTGGGCTGAAACCGGGTGACCAAGTCGTCGGAAATGGCAGCTTGTTCCTGCAGTTTGCAAACTCGCTGCAGCGTTAGCCGGATCGTGAACACTCTGAGAGACAATTCCAAACTCTCTAAGAATGGGATTCATCAAGACTGAATGATCCATCGAATCGTCCAAGCGGCGCTGCGCCAACGGTTCCTGGTGCTGATGCTTACCGCTTTCATCACGGTCGGCGGGATCTTGTCTTTTCAAAGGATGCCCGTCGACGCCTATCCCGACCTCTCGCCTCCTCAGGTTGAAATCATCACGCAGTGGCCGGACCATGCCGCCGAAGAAGTCGAACGGTTGGTCACTCTTCCCCTAGAACTCGAGATGAACGGCGTGCCTCACATGGTTGTGATGCGTTCCATCTCGCTATACGGGCTCTCCGATCTCATCCTGACCTTCGAGGAGAGCACCGACGATTATTTTGCGCGGCAGATTGTTTTTGAGCGGCTAGCGCAAGCTACGCTGCCAACAGCAGTGACCCCGACACTGGCGCCTCTGTTTAGTCCCAGCGGCTTGGTTTATCGCTACGTTCTGGAGAGTCCTGACCGCAGTCCACAGGAACTGAAAACCATTGAAGACTGGGTGATTGAGAGAGCTTACCGATCGGTTCACGGAGTGGCAGACGACTCCGGCTTCGGCGGAACGGTGATGCAATATCAGGTGCTGCTCGACCCGGCGCGCATCTATGGATATCACCTGACCATTCCGCAAGTCACTGCGGCTCTGGCTGCCAACAATTCAAATGCCGGCGGCGGCTTCTATTCTCAGGGCGGCCAATTCTATTACGTTCGCGGGATTGGTTTGGTCCGAAACACAGATGACATCGGAAACATCGTAGTCGGAGCTAACAAGGGCGTGCCTATCCGAGTGCGCGATGTGGGAGACGTAACCATCGGGCACGCGCCACGCCTGGGCGAATTCGGCTTCCAGAAAAATGACGACGCCGTGGAAGGTGTCATTCTCATGCTGCGTGGGCAGCAGACGCAAAACGTGTTGAAAGGTGTGGAAGCAAAGACCGAGGAACTGAACCGTCAGATTTTGCCTCCTGACGTCAAGATTCATCCTTATTATGACCGCAGCGAGTTAGTAGACCTGACCACCGACACGGTCGAGGCGAATCTGCTTCGCGGCATGGTGTTGGTCTTAGTTGTTTTGATTTTTTTTCTCGTCAGTTTTCGCGCCGCTGTTATCGTTGCGCTCACCATTCCACTCTCGCTTTTGTTTGCCTTCATCGTGCTTCATGCGCACGACGTAGCGGCGAATCTGCTTTCCATCGGGGCTATCGACTTCGGAATTGTCATCGACGGCACAGTCGTGATGATCGAGAACATCTACCGCGAGCTGGCCCTGCGCGAGGGGCAGACCTACAACCTGAGCGAGGTTATTCTTGCCGCCGCCAAAGATGTGGATCGCCCCATCTTCTATTCGGTTGCCGTCATCCTCGCCGGATACCTTCCGATCTACGCGTTAAGTGGCCCCTCGGGAAAACTGTTCCATCCGATGGCCGAGACGATGTCGTTTGCGCTGATCGGTGCGCTCATTTTGACGCTGACACTGATCCCTGTGCTCGCCTCCTACTGGTTCAAGAAAGGCGTGCGCGAGAAACCGAATCGCGCATTCGAATGGATGAAGCGGAAGTATGCCGGTCAATTGGATTGGGCCCTCGATCGGCCGAAAACGACCATCGCTATTGCCACCTTGATTTTCGGGGCTGCATTGCTGCTGGTTCCCGTCATTGGAGGCGAATTCATGCCTCACCTCGACGAAGGCGCGCTCTGGGTGCGGGCCACCATGCCTTACACCATTTCTTTCGAAGAGGCCGGCAGCATTGCTCCTCAGATACGCGACATCCTAATGTCGTATCCGCAGGTCACCGAGGTAGGTTCGGAGTTAGGACGCCCCGACGATGGTACCGATCCCACAGGTTTTTTTAACTGCGAGTTCTATGTTGGCCTCAAGCCTTACAAGGACAAGAGTTGGACGGGCCAGATCAGCGAGAAAAAACAGCTCATCGAATCGATCAACAACAAACTCACTGCCTTCCCGGGAATTATTTTCAACTACACTCAACCCGCGGAAGATGCCGTAGACGAAGCACTCACCGGCCTCAAAAGCTCTTTAGCGGTCAAAGTATATGGCGACGATCTCAATGTGCTTCAGGATAAAGCAATACAGATCAAGACCACTCTATCGAAAATACCGGGCTTCACAGATCTCACCGTCGTGCGCGAACTTGGCCAGCCTAGTCTTCTGCTCGACGTCGACCGCGGCAAGATCGCCCGGTATGGGATCAACGTTGCGGATGTCGAAGCCGTGATTTCGGCCGCAGTGGGAGGGCAGGCGGTTACTCAAGTGATTCAAGGAGAGAAGCTGTTCGATCTGGTGGTCCGCATGCAGCCCCAGTTTCGCAGCAGCGCCCATGAGATCGGAAACTTGTTGGTGGGCACCCCGGATGGCCAGCAAATTCCGCTCAGCCAGCTGGCCAACATCACACAGGGCAACGGGGCGTCCTTTATCTATCGCGAAAATAACTCCCGCTACATCGGGGTGCAGTACAGTGTCGAGGGGCGTGACTTGGAGCGGGCGGTGCGAGATGGCCAGGCGGCCGTGAAGAAAGTGGTAACACTGCCGCAGGGCTACCGGATGGAATGGGGCGGCGAATACAGCCAGTTTCTCGAAGCCAGATCGCAGATGTACTTTATCGGTCCACTCGCCGTCGTGCTGATTTTCATGATCTTGTTCGCGCTCTACGGAAACTTCAAGTTCCCCGTGACCATTGCCCTGGGTGTCATCATGACTGAACCCGTAGGAGCCCTGGTTGCGCTGAAACTCACGCACACTCCGTTCAGCGTTTCTTCAGTCTTGGGCCTTTTGGCGTTGCTCGGCGTTTCCGTGGAGACTGCGGTCATTCTCGTTTCCTACATTAATAAGTTGCGGCTGGAGGGTATGGAGATCCGCGCAGCCACCAGGGAAGCTTCGCTCTTACGTCTTCGTCCAATCATGATGACGGCTCTCGTCGCGTGCCTGGGATTGCTGCCGGCGGCCCTTTCCACCGGCATTGGATCGGATACTCAGAGGCCGTTCGCCATCGTCATCGTTGCCGGCCTCATCTCCCGCCTCTTCATCGGATTTTTCGTTAATCCCGTGTTGTACGAGATGGTTGCCCGTGACGGCGATGTGCTCCAGGTCTGACGAAGATTCTTCAGGAGGGCTCAATGGGGTCTGTGGGCCGGTTTTTGTTACTATCCAAGGGGAGCCGTTGTGGATAAAGCACTGGTTTGATCCAGCGGTGAAGGAGGCGGGGATAAAAGAGTTTACTTGGTGCCTGTCTTCGATACACATTTGCTTCGAACTAAGTGATTGATAGATAGTTATTTGTAGTAAATTTGGGCCCGTAGCTCAGCGGTTAGAGCAGTGGACTCATAATCCATTGGTCCAAGGTTCAAATCCTTGCGGGCCCACCATTTAATCTTCAATCGCGAACAGTCCGATGTTGGTCCGTGTACCTTTCCGGAAAGGAGACCCGACGGGATGTTGAGAGTCGCTGCCGTGTCGATGGTTCTTCTCGCTGGGCTTGGCTTTGCTCAGAAGCAAACTGATTGGATCAACACGTCGAACAGTCCAGAGATCCAATACCGTGTACAACTATTCGACGACGCGAAGACTTGTTACCTCGACTTTCGCGACAAAAAACAGGGCAAAGGATACACCACGTTCGACGCAGCTGTGGATTACAAGTCGATGGATTCGGATTCAGATTCGAACTCGAACAGTCAACAGTCTGTAAGAATAAAGTCGGAGAACGAGCACATCGTAACTGCTGCTACTCAGACTGGCAGTGCGCGTATCTCCGATTGTTCTGGGATCTCCGAGATTAAGGTCAACTATATCCAGCGCCATTAACTACGCTACCCATCCCGCCCCGCCACACGCTTCTACTTGTTACAAACGGATGAAAAGCGAGAAAATTCCGCGCCTGTCGTTTGCGGAGATTCCCCTGCGATGAAACAATACCCCAATGCATAAATCTATGAAGACAGCAGTCAACCTATTGGCAGTTGGAACGTTGTTGCTAGGGCATGCCCTGGCACAAACTCCAACGCCGGCGACTCCACCAGCCTCCTCCACGAAAACCCAGACACCCGCAGCCAAGCACCCGGCAACCGCGGCAAAGACCGTGGCACCGTTGGCGCTCAAGACTCAAAAAGATAAGTTCAGCTATGCCCTGGGGATGAATACTGGGAAGAGAATGGCGGACAGTCTGAACAAGCAGTCGGTTCCATTCGATCCGGCCATTCTGACGCGTGGGCTGAAGGACGCCCTGGCGGGCGGTAAAACTCTGCTCACCGATGAGGAAGCTCAAGCCGTGCTCACCGATGTGCAGAAAGAAATGCACGAGAAGCAACAAGCGAAAATGCAGGCCGCGGGCGCCGCAAACAAGAAAGAAGGAACGGAGTTTCTCGCTTCCAACAAAAGCAAGGAAGGCATTGTCGCGCTGCCGAGCGGCCTGCAGTACAAAATTCTCACAGAAGGCAAGGGAGCGAAGCCTACAGCCAGCGACTCAGTGGTGTGCAACTATCGCGGCACGCTCATCAATGGAACGGAGTTTGACAGCTCTTATAAACGCGGCCAGCCCGCGACTTTTCCTGTCGGTGGAGTCATCAAGGGATGGACTGAGGCACTGCAACTCATGCCTGTCGGTTCGAAGTGGCAGCTCTTTATCCCATCCGACCTTGCCTACGGCGAGCGAGGTGCCGGCGCTGATATAGGCCCCGACGCCACGCTGATCTTCGAAGTGGAACTGCTCTCCATCGAGGACAAGAGTAAAGAGAAGGCTCCGGACAAAGATAAAGAACCGGAAAAGAAATAAAAGAAATAGCGGTGTAACTTATTCGTTTCACTGCTCAGAGG
>JBAPOI010000921.1:0-16355 GCA_049279555.1 Candidatus Sulfotelmatobacter sp. | reverse complement strand
TGCCTGGTGCGGCGGTAGAGGGATGGATTTTTATCGGATTGTAACAATCAGATTGGAGGCGGGGTCGAGGTGGAAGCGTTTCCCGGGCGGGATGAGTGTGGTGGCGCTGTATTCGGTAATGATCGCTGGGCCGTGGTAGATCTTTCCGGGTACCAGTGCCTCGCGAGAGTAGATTGCAGTTGCTAATTTCTTGCTATCGAATGCGACCGGGGCTTTGAGCGCGGAGGGCAAGCCGAGCTTTGCTCGGCCCGGACGGCCGAGGGCGGCCGTCCCTACATGGGCAGTGGTGGGCTTGACCACGGCGCGGAGACGAAGGGTCACCAACTCCACTTCACGCGTGGAGTGGGCGTAGCCGTAGCGGCGCTGGTGTTCCTTGTGGAAGTCTGCCAGCAGATTCTTTGTGAATGGAAGATTCAGTTCGTATCCCTGGCCGTTGTAGCGGAGATCGACGCTGCAGCGGTTATGTATTCTTCCTCGCCAATCTTCTTCGCGAAGATCTTTTGCGGCTTGTTTTTGCAAAGTGGCAAATTCCTCGGCGAGACGCGTGTGCGGAAGTTTGCCTGCAACGCGCCACAGAACGGTGCGGGAATAATCTTTGACGACGTCGCTAACCAGAATGCCAAGAGCGGAAAGCGCACCGGGGAGTGCGGGCACAATCACGTGCGGAATGCTGAGAGCTTCCGCGAGGGCGCAGGCGTGAAGGCCTCCAGCGCCACCGAAGGCGACGAGGGCGAAGTCGCGGGGGTCGCGGCCGCGTTCGATGGAGACGACACGGATGGCTTTCTCCATCGTTGCGTTGACCACGCGAATCACTCCGGCGGCGAAACGTTCCAGCGTGAGCGAAGTTCCCACCCACTTTAACCATTCTGCAGTCACGCGTCGTGTGCGTTCGAGATCCAGGGTGAAATCCCCGCCGAGGAAACGGGTGGGCTGCAAGCAACCTAGTAAGAGGTTGGCGTCGGTGACGGTGGGTTGGGTGCCGCGGCCATAACAGATAGGGCCGGGATCGGCACCCGCGGATTCCGGACCGACGCGGAGAACGCCTGCGGCGTCGAAGCGGGCGAGCGACCCTCCGCCGGCACCGACGGTGTGAATGTCGAGCATGGGGACGCTTACAGGCAGGCCAGCGACTTGCGCATCGTTGGCGGTAGTCGGCGTTCCTTCGACCAGAGAGACGTCGGTGGACGTGCCTCCCATATCGAAGGCGATAACGCGTTCGAAGCCGCTAGCACGGGCCGAAGCGGCAGCGCCGACTACGCCCCCGGCCGGTCCGGACAGAACGGTGCGGACGGGCTCGCGGGCGGCGGCAGAAAGAGCGGTGATGCCGCCGCTGGATTGCATGACGAAGATGCGAGTGCGCTCAGGTACTTCGGGGGCTGAAGCCCTCTGGGATTTTGGGTTGCTTTTCGCAGCACTGAAGCGCCGCGCCACCCCGAAGTGTTGGTTCTGGGCGACACCTCCGGCCCACATCTCCGATAGCTGCTGCTCCATAGGCATGGGGTTTGGGAAGGGCACGGCTTCAGCCGTGCCGCCAGACTGCCCTGAAAGAGGCGGCTTTAGCCTCTGAAGGCCGGTCGCAATGCGCCGCTCCAGATTTTCCAGATAGCGCTGCATGATTGGTTGGAGGTAGGCGTTGATGACCACCGTGGAGGTGCGTTCGTACTCGCGGAATTCAGGAAGAATTTGGTGCGAGATTGAGAGTGGAACGCCGAGAGTCTTCAGGGCATCAGCCACGGCTAATTCGTTCTTCGAATTCGCAAAAGAAAAGAGCAGTGAAATCGCGATCGACTCCGATTGCTTGGTTGCAATTAGGTTGACTAGCGATTGCAGGTTTTCGGGCAAAGGCGCAGTCAGAATTTCGCCGTCGCTGGCGGTGCGTTCTTCGAGGCCGAAGCGAAGATCTTCTGGGACGAGCGGTTCGATTCGGTCGAAGAAAAAATCGTAGAGTTTGGCGCGGGCCTGGCGTCCGATCTCAATGGCGTCTTCGAATCCAGCGGTGGTGACCAGGGCGGTGCGTGCGCCTTTGCGCTCAAGCAGCGTGTTGGTGCCGACCGTGGTGCCGTGAAGCAGGATCACTTCGCCCGGATGATTAATTTTGCGTAAGGCTTCGACAATGGCTTGGGACGGGTCGGCGGGCGTGGAAAAGACTTTTAACATGCGGAGGCGGCCGGCGTTGTCTTTCCAAACACAGTCGGTAAAGGTGCCACCGGTGTCGATCGCGATGCGGAGGGGTTGGGGCCGGCGGGGCATGAGTTGAATTGGGAGAATTAGGGTAACATTTGCGGCTATGAGATATGCATTTCTGGTCGAGACGTATGCTACCGAGCGGGTAAAAGTGGTCAGCGTGTGGAGCGAGTTCCGGGATGAGGATTTGCCTGTGCGTCCGCGGGACGGCGATCCGCGCGGGCGCAGTGTGCATGAACAGATGGTGCATCAGTGCGTGAGCGAAGACTTGTGGTTCCGCAACATGCTGGGGATCGATGTAGGTGCTCCTCCGCTGCCACAGCAGGAGGTGCGGATGGAGTTCATGAAGCGGTATGCCGAAGACAGCGCGAAGCGGCTCGTAGTGCTGCAGGGCAAAGATGATGCTTGGTGGGAGGCAAGTGCCAAGTTTTTCGATGTGCAGCGGTCAAGGGCGTGGGTGATGACTCGGCGGATCGCGCATACGTCGCATCACCGAGGACAGTTGATGGCCATGCTGCGCATGCTGGGACGCGATCTGCACAGCAATTACGGACCGACAGCGGATACTGGCGGGTTGATGGCGAATCATGCGCCTACGATCTATGCGTATGAGAGTTTGGAGGAGCTGTTCGCCGGTGAGAGTGTTGGAGGGAGGAAGGCGACGTTGCCGGGGGCTGGCGGGAAAGCGGTGACAGAGAGGCCTTGATCAGGCTTCCCGCCCGCGTGTGTAATCAAAGGGTAACTTTACGGACAGGGCTGCGTGCTGGAATCTCGAGACCTGATTCGCGAAGCGGAGATCTCGCGAAGAAATTCGCTAGACTGCCAGCGCGAATACTCAGGATGTCCAGCATTTTGCTGTTTTTCTTCGCAGCTTTTCACTTCTCTGACCGGGATTCGTTTTTGATTTCTTCTTTCTAGTCATGAAAGTCTTCTCCTTTCGGAAAATATCGGACATTTTGTTTTCTAGCCCTTGGTCGTGAAGGCCAACGTCAACAGCGTTTTTTGTTCTACCTCATGCGCTTTCGCGCTGCCGGTTGCAGGGCTGGCGCTCGAGCTGCGCTTTACCGACATCACATGCCGCTCGCCCGCTATTCGCTGCAGACGGGGGAGCATGTTGAAGAGCGCTCCCATGTTGGCGGGCTCTTCCTGTACCCAGACGATGTCTCCGCTCCCGCCGTGGCGGGCGAATTCGGCGGCGAGTTCTTTCTCCGGGAAAGGATAGAGCTGTTCTAGAAAGACAACAGCAGTCGAAGTGTCTTTTCGCTTCTTGCGCTCGGCCTGGAGTTCGTGGCCGATCTTGCCGGTGCAGACGAGGATGCGATCGGCTTCTCCGACCTCGGTGTCGGGAATGACGTTCTGGAAATTGGCGCGAGTGAAGTCTGCAATCGGCGAAGATGCGTCGGCATGACGCAACATGCTCTTCGGAGTGAATACTACCAGCGGTTTACGCCAGTAGCGCAGGGCCTGTCGACGCAACAAATGAAAATATTGCGCGGCGTTCGAGGGCTGCGTGATTTGGATGTTGTCTTTGGCGGCGAGCTGAATGAATCGCTCGATGCGGGCGCTCGAGTGTTCCGGTCCCTGGCCTTCGTAGCCGTGGGGGAGCAGCATCACGAGGCCGGAGAGTAGATTCCACTTGGCCTCGCCGGCCGAGATGAACTGATCGATGATGGCCTGAGCCACGTTTACAAAATCGCCGAACTGCGCTTCCCAGAGGACGAGCGCCTCGGGATAATCTCGACTGTAGCCATATTCGAAGCCGAGCACGCCTTGCTCGGAAAGAGTTGAGTTGTGGATGCCGCAGCGAGCCTGGCCGGATGCGATGTTTTCCAGCGGAACGTATTCGTTCTCGTTTTCGATATCAATCAAAACGGAATGCCGCTGGTTGAAAGTGCCGCGGCGTGAATCCTGACCAGAGAGGCGAACTGGAATCCCGGCTTTTGCCAGGCTGGCGAAAGCTAGAGCTTCAGCCATACCGTAATCGACGGGGCGTTTGCCTGTGCCCATCTCGGCGCGCTGTTCGAGCAACTTCTTCACTTTCGGATGAATGTGAAAGCCGTCGGGATACGTGGTGAGATGCGTCGTCAGCTCAGATAATTCTTCTTCCGCGACTCCGGTTTCCACTTCGAATTCCGGCTTGTGGCGGCCACCGTAATACTTATCCCAGTACTTGGGAAGGTCGCGCATGAGCGGCTTTTGCGTGATAGAACTGGCTTTTTTCTGTGCGGTTTCAAACTCGGCTTTAATCGCGGTGGCCTGCGCTGGCGCATCCGTCGCGCCGATATCGTCGGCGTAGATTTCCCACAGCTGCGGATGCTCTTTGATCTTCTTATAGAGCAGCGGCTGAGTGATCGTAGGGTCGTCGACTTCGCTGTGGCCGTGACGGCGATAGCCGATCAGGTCGATGACAACGTCGGTGCCGAACCGGTAGCGGTATTCGGTGGCGATGCGGGCGACGCGGACGACCGCATCCACATCTTCGCCGTTGACGTGGAAGATAGGAATCGACTGCCGGCGCGCGATGCAGGCGGCGAAGCGGGTGGAGTGTTCCTCGACGTAGCTGGTGGTGAATCCGAGGAGATTGTTGACCACGACATGAATCGTGCCGCCGACGGTGTAGCTGGGAAGGTCGGCGTAGTTCATGGTTTCGGCGAGGATTCCCTGTCCGGCGAACGCGGCGTCGCCGTGGACCAGCAGCGGAAGAAATTTTTCGCGGCCTCCGTCGCCGGTGCGGTCCTGCTTGGCGCGCGTGCGGCCGACCGTGACGGGATCGACGGCTTCGAGGTGACTAGGATTTGAAACCAAATGGATGTGAACTTTGTTGCCGCTGCGCGTGGTGTATTCGCCGGTGGCGCCCATGTGGTACTTGACGTCGCCGGAGCCAAGAACGCTGCGTGGATCGACGTCTTCAAAGCCCGCGAAGATTTCTTCGTGCGGACGCCTGGCGACATGCGCCATTACGTTGAGGCGGCCTCGATGGCTCATGCCCATCACAAGTTCGGCGGCACCGAGGCGTCCGCCGGTGTCGAGAAGTTCATCGACCAACGGGATTAGCGCGGTGACGCCTTCGAGCGAGAAGCGCTTGCTGCCGAGGTAACGCTGCTGCATGACTTGCTCGAAGATGTCGGCGCGGATGAGCAGGTCGAGAATGCGAGCTTGATCTTTTTCTGTGACCTCAAAACCTTGAGATGGCGATTCCATCTGCTCGTAAATCCAGCGACGCCGCTCGGGGCCGTAGATGTGATTAATTTCGACACCGATGGTCGAGGAGTAGATGGCGCGCGCTTCCGCGGTGTATTCGCTCTCAATCTGCAACTCGGGGGTGATGCGCGGACGGAGAAAACCGAGGGGATCGAGATCGCCTTCGAGATATCCCCATTGGCGAAAGGCGTTGAAGACCGCTTCGCGCTCGGCGTTGTTCGCATGATTGGATGAGGTCTCGGCAACGGCAGCAGCCGTACCGCCGTTGGAAGTCTTTGATTTCGGAGTAGCCATTTGAGTTCTTTACTAGGATAACGGATGCGCGACGGGAGTGGAGGGATTCGGGGCACAAAAGGGCAAGGCGAATACCGACAGTTTTAGGATATCCGCCGTTGTCGCGATGGTTGACTTATCTTAGACTCTACTTATTTTGCCTTCGAAGTTAAAAGCGTCGAACAGGCCGTCGAGTCTGAGTCCGGACAAGAAGTGTAAAGTTCTGGTTAATAAATTTTCACGCTTGCCAGACTCTCTACTGTAGTTTCCTAGGCCTAAGGGCAAGTTGTGAACAATGTAGACTGCAAGCATCCCAGTGCCGATTCTTCTCGGAATCCCGTTGGATGTGAACTCCTCTTATTTGCGAGGAGGGGCGAAGGCACCAGTGAAGATTCGCGAAGCTCTGCGCAGCGATGCTTCGAACAATTGGACTGAACTCGGCCTTGATTTGGGCGTGGCGGGAGCGTTCGCGGACGCGGGTGACTTGCGGTTGAGCGATTCGCTGGAAAAAATCCAGGAAGACTTTGCGGAGATTGAACGCGCAGTCGGAGAGTTGCTCGCGAAGAATGAGGCACCGGTTTCGCTAGGTGGAGATCATTCGGTTACTTATCCGATTCTAAGGGCCTTTGGTCAGTATTATTCCGATCTGACAATCGTTCATTTCGACGCCCATCCGGATTTATATGATGAGTTCGAAGGCAACCGCGTTTCGCACGCCTGTCCATTCGCGCGCATCATGGAAGAGCGGTTGGCGAAACGGCTGGTGCAGTTGGGAATCCGGACGATGAACGGACACCAGCGCGAGCAGGCGACGAGATTTGGGGTTGAAGTGGTGGAAATGAGGGCGCTTCCCGCCTATGACCGGCTAAAGATTCGCGGGCCGGTTTACGTGTCCTTCGATATGGACGTCCTCGATCCCGCATTCGCGCCCGGTATCTCACACCGCGAACCGGGCGGGATGACGATGCGGGAGGCGATTGCCCACATCCACGCAATTGAGGGGACCATCGTCGGGGCGGACGTGGTTGAGTACAATCCAGCGCAGGACGTTTCGGGGATGACGGCAACGGTGGCGGCGAAGGTTGTGAAGGAGATTCTGGGGATCACAATTGCGGGGAAGAAGTGACGCGGCTTGTGTGGTGTTGAAAATATCTAGGAGCAGTGGAGCGGGCTGTTGCATAGGTCCTTCGCTTCGCTCAGGATGACAAGCGCTAGGGCGTTTTTTAAAAGTGTTTGAGTGGAAGGAGCGAGGGCATGCAAACGAACGGTCTCTTACAGGTCGCGAGTCCGCGCAGTGTGGATGAAACCGTGAATCGGCTAAAAGCCATCCTCGCCGAGCGTGGGCTGCAGGTGTTCGCATTGGTCGATCACAGCGGCGAAGCTGAGAAGGTCGGCATGAAGATGCGGCCAACCAAGTTGTTGATCTTCGGCAGTCCGAAGGGTGGAACGCCGGTGATGTTTGCCGCGCCCTCGGTGGCCATCGATCTCCCGCTGAAGGCGCTGGTTGCGGAAGATGAAGACGGGAAGGTGTGGGTTTCCTACAATAGTCCTGAATATTTGCAACAGCGGCACGGCATTCCGCAGGACTTGGTCAAGAATATCGCGGGTGTCGGCGCGTTGGTGGCGAAGGCTGTGGAATAATGCTGCGGTCGTGTGGTAACCGTAAGCGGAGGCGCTGTGGTTGAAGATTCCAATCGAGCCCGCGATCATCTAGCTAACGAGCGGACGTTTCTGGCTTGGGTGCGGACTAGTGTGGCGATTGTGGTGTTCGGATTCGCCATCGGCCGCTTCGCGATCGCCATGCGGCAGCTGACGGAGTTTCAGAGCCGCAGCTCAAGAACGACCGGATTTTCGGTGTGGATGGGAATGAGCGCGATTCTGGCCGGGGTAGTGATGGTCGGCGCCGGCCTGATGCGCTATCGAAAGACTCGGGCGCAACTGGATGAAGGCAAGTTTGAGCCGGCCGGATTCATTGTCGATCTGGTGACGATCATCACTGTGTTATTCGGGCTGGCACTGGCGGGATATTTAATTTATGTGGAGAAGAGCTTCGGGTAGGACAGATTGCTGATCGTTGATTTTTGATTGCTGATTTACCGAGCGTTGTTCGTGAATTAACAATCAAGAATCAACAATCAAAAATCGATCATTCCATATGGCGAACGATCAGGAAAAAGAAGCGGCGGCGCGGGCCAGCTTGAACTTCATCGAGGATGGTCAGGTAGTGGGCTTGGGAACCGGATCCACGGCCGCGTACTTCATCCAGTTACTGGGCGAGCGCGTGAAGGACGGACTCAATATTCGCGGCATTCCTACATCAGACCGATCGCGGGAAATGGCCTCGAGCCTCGGCATACCGCTCACTACGCTCGATGAATGCCAGCAAATCGATGTCACCGTCGATGGCGCAGACGAGGTCGATGAGCAATTGCGGTTGATTAAAGGTGGCGGCGGGGCGCTGCTGCGGGAAAAAGTTGTGGCGTCGGCCACCAAGCAGCTAGTGATTGTGGCGGATGCAAGCAAGAGAGTTCCAGTACTGGGAAGGTTTCCACTGCCCGTGGAAGTAATCAAGTTTGCGCAGGCGCTGGTGGCGAAAAAGATTGAGGCGCTTGGTGCAGATGTGAAGCTGCGCCTGGATTCAAAGGGCAATCCTTTTTTGACTGACGAAAACAATCACATTCTGGATTGCCGGTTCGGCCAAATTCCAGACGCTGATCTGTTGGCGCGGCGGCTTAGTGACATGCCGGGAGTTGTGGAGCACGGTTTGTTCATCGGCATGGCTAGCGTGGTCCTAGTGGCGCGCGGGAGCGAAATCGTCGAGCTGCGGGCGGCAAAGTCCTAAGAGGTGTTAGGTCCTAGGGTCCTAGGAATTCCAACCCCGGCACCCGGGGGATATAAGAGCGCTGATTCAACACCAGATCGAGGCATTCCATGGCGGCAGGAAAGCGGACACGAAGCCGGGATAAGCCATCACGGCGTCGTGCTCCGCGTTACCGCGTGCAGGCGCCTCTGGATGTGACCGTATTGCGTTCCGGGATTCCGGATACGTTGCCGGGGCGGTCGCTCAATCTTGGCGAGCGCGGATTGGCGGCGATGCTGGCGGGAGAAGTACTGCCGGGCGAGGCCGTGGGGCTGGAGATCCGGCTGCCGCAGGCGGATCCATTGCGCACGCGCGCACTGGTGCGAAATCAGGACAAGCTGCGCTGCGGGCTCGAATTTGTCGGGATTTCCGCCGAGCAGCAAGCGACGATCCGCGATTGGGTCAGCAAATCGAAAGCGCAACCCGAAGAGATCGTCCGCGCGAAACCCGCGCGGCCGGGAGGTAAAGGTGCAGAACGGGGAGTGCCGGAGTGGGCTGATTCACAGCGAATAATCTCTGCCGTTGCCCAGCCGATGACGGCCAGGCGCCGCCGGGGCTGGATATTCCTGCTGAGTTCAGCCGCAATTCTGCTAGCGGTTTTGTGGTGGCGCTGGAATTCCGTGTGGAGTGATCTGGAGCGGGGTCTGCGCAGCGAAACAACAACCGTACTGCAGCCTCAGATTCACGTTCCAGCCGAGGCTATGGAAAAGCTAGTGATTCACCGGGTGGATCCGGACTATCCGGCTGCGGCGCGGCCGGCAAACTTGCAGGGTGTAATCGTGCTGGATGTCATTGTGGGAAGCGACGGTTCTGTCGCCGACGTGCATCCGCTGAATGGACCGGACGTGCTGTCGCGGGCCGCGGTCGACGCCCTCCGCTGGTGGCGCTTTGAGCCTTATCGCGTTAATGGCCAACCCGTTGTAGTAGAAACAACCGTGGCGGTGGAGTTCAAACCATAGAAGCGGGGCTACGTACGGCCTTTGCGGAGGGCCGCGAGGACGATAATGCCGCTAACCGCGAAAGCCACTACAGCCGCCAGTGCCGCGATCAACATGACTGCAGCGTTCAGATGAACGACATCGGCGAAGACCGCTGCCACGGCGAAGGCCACACCAACCCAATTTAACCAAAGCGGTCCCCGGACAGAAGACCCTTGGAGCGAAGAAGGAACATCTGGCCGCAAGCGAAGTTGTAGAAGCAATGCCGCCACGCCTATGGCAGCGACGACCACCAAAGCTACCGGGCTAAGAAACGCCCGTCGGCTTGTGTAAATAACGACCAGCGCAAGGGCGACAAGCAGCAGACCGGCGGCGACTATGGCTGGCCTCCGCCGAGGTCCGGAGCCGGGGTTGGATGGGTTGTCAGGCACGGAAATCCGTCTCCAGTTTTATACAGGCGTAGCGTCGGCTTTTCAAATGGATTGCGGAGTGAGAGTGGTGTTTTAGACGGCTTTTAGCAGGATAATGCCTCCGTCAGAATGAACCATGATGTCCCCGTTGTGTTAGCTGTCCGGAAGAGCCTTCATTCCCGCCAGCCATGCGGCGCGCCCGGGATCTCCATGGTTGACGGCATAGAGAACCAGTTCGACCCGGGTCGAGATCCCCACCTTGTCGAAGATTCGAAAGAGGTACTTCTTGACAGTGTGCTCGCTGAGGTCGAGCTCCCGGGCGATGTTGCGATTGCTCAGCCCTTCGGCGACGAGTGCAACTACCTGTTCCTCGCGTGGGGTGAGAAGTTTCTGGCCGCGTGAATTCAGCACACTCAGCGATGGGACCTCAGAGACTAAGTCGAGCAGGAAGCGCAGCTGTTCGGTATTGGCCCAGACCTGGCCGTCGGCGACTTGCTGAATGCATCGGCACAGCATTCGGAAATGAGTGTTGTCGATACAGAATATTCCACGAGCACCGGAGCGGAACGCATTGACCACAAGCTCACGGTCGTACGACTCGACTAACAAGACTTTGGCGACAGCAGGATGGGAGAGATGAACCTGACGCAGTGCCGCCATTTGGCCTGCGATATCGATGGAGTGATTCAGCGAGAGCACGACGACTTTCGCGGGGCTCGAAGCCACCCCCCTGAGAATAGAGGACGTGTCGATAGGGCAGGTCGAGATTTTGAATTCGGAGCGGCGGCGCAACGCGCTGGTGAGTAACTGCGCCTGCATGCGGTTGGAGTCCGCGATCAGAACAGAGATTCCAACTGAAGAAGCGGATGGCGGATTCATCAAACGGGATCTCCCGAATCGAACAAGTGGCGTCATGATCTTAGGGTGCGTGGCAACCCTACTCAAGGATGCAGGTCACAAAATTTGATCACCGCTCTCAAATCGGGACGAGAGCCAAGGACGCTGTGGGAAACGCAGAGAGCATTTCAGAGCTCTCGGTTTTTCACTGTTTAGAAAACGGAACACCAAAATGACGCGGCTTTCTTTTCCCTTCGAAGTCCACACTTGGGAGAGAAATGTGATTCAGTGAACATGCAAGTCCACTTTCGTAGGTAATCCACAAGTAAGCAGCCTGCAGGGCTGGTGGAGAACCTTCCCCAAAGCACATTGTGCTGTCCTCGGGCCTTTCGGCCGACTGCGCACCTGAAGCGAGAGGCACACTTTCGTGGACTGCACTTTCCATGTCTTGTCGTCAAATTATGGCGGGAATATCTTGCACAAAGAAGGGCGTGCTTAGTGATTTGGCGGGAAGAAAGAGCCGTCGCACAATGAAGCTTATCGTCTGCTGGATAAGAGTTACGGTCGTGGCGGCGTTGATGATGCAGGTTTGCGTAGCCGTATTCGCCCAGGAGGGCCAGAAACAACAGAACCTGGGAAGTAACACAGAGTCTTCTCAATCCGGCCTAACCGGGGCGGGAGCGGGGAGCACGGGAATGACGGCTGCAAAACCGGGGCAAGCGGACGGCATGGGAAACCCCAAGCTCGGAGGGGAACGCCGTCCGCTTTACCGGCTGAACCGAAGCGACGTTGTCGCGTTGAGCTTCACCTTGTCGCCCGAGTTCGATCAGGTAATCACCATCCAGCCAGACGGGTACGTTTTTTTGAAAGATGCGGGTCCGGTGCCCGCCCAAGGGCTAACGCTGGAGGAATTCCAGTTGGCGGTGCGTCGTGCCTACACGGGATATCTGCACGATCCGCAGGTGGCGGTGGCGTTGAAAGAGTTCGAGCATCCTTATTTTGTGGCCGGCGGAGAGGTGGGACGACCAGGCAAGTACGAGTTGCGCGGCGATACGAGCGTGATCGAGGCTGTGCAGATTGCCGGCGGGTTTACGCACGAGGCGAAACATTCGCAGGTCCTCTTGTTCCGGCACGTGAACGACGATCTGGTGGAAGCCCGGGTCTTTAACTTGAAAAAGATGCTGCGGGAGAAAAACCTGAGCGAAGCCGCCCAGCTACGCCCCGGCGATCTGATATTTGTTCCCCAGAATTCCATTTCCAAGATTGACCGGTATCTCACGAAACCATCTATGAGTATGTACGTGAGTCCCACACAGTTTTAGCGATTCGCAGGTCATTCAAATGCTAGACGAGAATCCCTACCGCAAAGAAGAAGAGTCAGTGTCACCAACGATGCGTGAGGTGGCGATGGTCCTGTTCCGGCAACGGAAATCGTTTGTCGGCATCTCGGGCCTCGTTTTCATTTTGGCCGTGGTCTATGCATTCACAGGAGCCACTTATCGCGCCCATGTGCGCGTGTTGGTGCGCAAGGGCCGCGCCGACCCTCCGGTGACGGCACAACAGGATGCTTCCCCCGATTTCTCTCGTGTCGAAGTAACCGAAGAAGAGCTGAACTCGGAAGTGGAGCTCTTAAAGGATGACGATGTGCTGCGGCAGGTGGTGGAGGACAACGGCTTGGCGGCATATGACTGGCTTCGATGGCTCCGACCCAACGAAATGCGCGCGGCCCGCATTGAGCGGGCGGCGAAAAGACTTGCCGGACGGCTGGATGTCGACCCGATCAAGAAAACCAATCTGATCGCTGTGAGCTATGGCTCGGCCGATCCCCAAATGGCCGCGCAGGTGCTGCAGTCCCTGGCAAGCATCTACCTGGAAAAGCATAAAGAGGTCCATCGGCCGGGTGGACAACTTCATTTCTTCGATCAGCAGACTGGGGAGTCGCAGCGGCAACTCGAACAGTCGGAGGGGCAGCTCCTGGAATTCACCAATAGTCATGGGGTGATTGCTGCCGCGGAGCAGCGGGATATGATGCTGCGGCGGATCAACGACACCGAGGTAAGTTATCAGCAGACTGAGGTCGAAATGACCGAGACCCGGCACCGGGTCCAGAAACTTGAGGGGCAGTTGGCCGAATTGCCGGATCGAGCCACGACTCAGGTTCGTACCGCGGATAATCCCGAATTGTTGCGTGCATTCAAGGCCAGCTTATTAAATCTTGAATTGAAGAAAACTCAATTATTAACCAAGTTCGAGCCGACTCACCGGCTGGTGCAGGAGGTAGAACAACAGATCCTTCAGGCCAAAGCGTCAATTGCGGCTGAAAAATCGAGCCCGGTGCGCGACGAAACCACGGACAAAGATGCGGACTATGAGTGGGCCAGGGGGGAACTGCAAAAGGCTCAGGTCGAGCTGAAGGGGTTGGAAGCAAGGGCGGCAGCGATGAGTAAGCAATTAGTGGATTACCGCGTCCAGGCTCGGCAACTTGGTTCCGAGGCGATTGCCCAGGACGATCTGATGAGCCGCGAGAAGGCCGCGCAAGATAACTATCTTCTATATGTGAAAAAGCGGGAAGAAGCTCGAATGGGCGACGCGTTGGACCAGGATGGCATTGTCAATGTCGCCATTGCTGAGCAAGCAACCGTTCCGGCATTGCCCGTATGGCCAGCCGCGATGGTCGTATTGGTGGGGATGGTGGCCGCGTTGACGTCGGGAACCGGAGCTGCGTTTGTGGCCGACTATCTGGATCCTGCGCTGCGTACGCCGGAGGAAGTATCGGCATGCTTGGAAATCCCGGTGCTGGCTTCGCTTCCGGAAGGAATGGGCAGGCGGTTATCCGCCTGAAGGGGAAGCAATGAGTGCGAACGTCGACATACTGCTAGGTTCCGGACCGGTTGCAACACTTGTGACAGAACCAGCGATGGCACCGGTCGAGATCCTTCGTCAGTCGAACGCCTGGAATCCGTCTGACTTTGGCCGCGAGCAGATTCGAGGGCTTGTGAGGCGTGTGTTTTTTGGAAGCCTAGAGCTGGAGGTGAAACATGTCGTCTTCAGCGCCGCGGAGCCGGGGATCGACTTGGCAAATATCTGCGATCAGGTGGGGCGAGCTTTGGCTCTCGAGACGCAAGCCCACATTGCCATTGTGGGCCGCGAGAGCGGAATTAAAGAAATAGCCGAGCCTCCTGTCGTCTACGCGGGCGCTACCGCAATCAAATCCCGATCCCTCCAGATAGGGATCAATCTGTGGCGCGTGCCCGAGCTTGGAATGATCGAACCAAGCAAGGAGCTAGGGACAGGACGTTATTGGCTTTCATGCCTCGCCGCATTACGCAGCGAATTTGAGTTTGCGGTGATACAGGGTCCAATTGCCGGAGCTTCGAGCGAAGCTGCTCTACTGGGCCAACTCGCCGACGGAATTATCCTCGTGCTGGGTGCTCGCACCACCAGAAAAGCGACGGCCCGCAAGATCAAAGAGCAGTTGGAATGCGGGCAATCTCGGATCCTTGGAACCGTGCTGAATGGCAGAAGTTTTCCGATACCGGAGCGTATTTATCGTTTGCTTTAGATTGACATCTGGGCTAAGCATTTCGGAAACGTTTTCGAACACTGTGCAAAAAAAGGGTGAAAGCGCCAATGGGACTCAATGAGCGGTAGCTATGGTTCCTCGGCTGGAGACGTTCACACTTGGACGCCGACCCTGTCGGGGGCGGCCGTCGAAACGACGCAGCCGCATTGGTTCGCGGTACGCACACGGTATCGGTTCGAGAAAAGAGTTGTAGCGCAGCTCAAGCACAAGAGCTGCGAAGCCTATCTGCCTTTGCGGACCGAGCACCACACGTGGAGTGACCGCCAGCGAGAGGTAACGATTCCCCTCTTCCCGGGGTATGCGTTTGTGCAAATCGACCATTCTCCCGCTTCGTGGCAAAACGTATTGCAAACCGCGGGATTGATTGGCTTTGTAAGTTTTGGTGGCGCGGTGTCGATTGTGCCGCCCAAGCAGATCGAAGACCTCCAATTATTGTTGCGGAAGAAGGGACTCTTTTCTCTGCACGCGTTCGTGCGCGATGGACAGCGCGTACGAATTCGCGACGGTTGTTTAAAAGGTTTAGAAGGTGTGCTGCTGCAACACGAAAACGGTAAGCTGCTGATCTCGATCGAGTCGGTCCAGCGCTCACTGGCCATTGAGATCCAGGGATACGAGTTGGAATTGGTCTGAAGTGTCTTCTCCTTATTTTCATCCGAGAGAGCAGAAAACTCTGCCAACCGAGTGGGCGGTTCGCCTAATCCCGGGAGCTGAGGTGTCAGGGCGAAAGAAACCGCCGCGGTCAGCAACCGGAATGCCTCCGTTTGCACCGCCGAGTCACTTAACCACCTCACTTGGACTTGCGGCAAAGCCTGTCGAGAAAGCTGTCCGTTCACACTTGGCTACTGCAGAGCATTCGCTCCCCGGTGAAAATTCGGTTCGATCAACACTGAGCTGGATCGCAAAGATGTTGCAGTTTGGCGCAGCAGTGGTATCGCGGCAGGCCGACCGAGACCGCTACAGAGGTGCCCTCCATACTTCCGGCGGAATGCGCAATGTGCTCATCGTAGGAGCGGATGATCTCGGCAGGCGCATCGCTAACTATCTGGTCCACCATCCGGAGAGGGGACGCTCGGTTTGCGGTTTTCTGGATGATCGTGAAGCGCTTGGGAAAGGTGTTATCGGACGCACCAGCGACCTTGCCCGCCTGGCCCGCGCAGGATTCGTAGATGAGGTCATTCTGGCTGCCCCCCATGATCGGGAAATGGCCTTACGCATCCTGGAGGCAGCCCAGCGATTACGTCTGGACGTTAAGCTGGCGCCCGATCTGTTTGGTGGCGATCCGGCCCGGAAAACGGAGCATGTTGGAGGCGTGCCACTAATCTCCCTGCACGAAGAACCGTTGCCGGTCACCAGGCTGTTGCTGAAACGCGTACTAGACGTCTCTGGGGGGGGGGCGGCTTTAATCTTGCTGGCGCCGGCGCTCATTCTCCTTGCGATTCTCGTCAGGCTGGATTCACCAGGTCCTGTGATCTATTCGGCGCTTCGAGCAGGTCGCAAAGGACGACCTTTTAGCTGTTACAAGTTTCGCACCATGGTTATGGATGCTGACGCCTTGAAGGAGAAACTGAGGGAGAAAAATCAAAGGCAAGGCCCGTTTTTCAAAATCGCGGGCGATCCACGAATCACACGAGTCGGACGCTTCCTGCGCCGGTACAGCTTGGATGAGTTACCGCAATTACTGAATGTTCTGAAAGGCGAGATGAGCCTGGTAGGGCCACGGCCCCATCCCCTGGATGATTTTTCCGCGTATGCGATCCAGCACTTACCGCGACTCGACGTACTCCCGGGGATGACAGGACTTTGGCAGGTAACAGCGCGGGCGAATCCGTCCTTTCAAGCCGCGCTGGACTTGGATATCGAATATATCCGCAGTTGGAGCCTGGCATTGGACTTCCGCATTCTGCTAAAGACAGCCGCTGTCGTGCTGAGAGGCAGCGGCGAATGACATCGCTTTCGGCAGGCACCATGTCGCAATCAGTCTTGGATGGCGATGCTGCTGGAAGAGGAATCCGGTTAGGGCTGCGTCCGCTGCAGGCGATGATGCTGGCGCCGACTGGGCTGTTTCTTGC
>JBAPOI010000920.1:0-10293 GCA_049279555.1 Candidatus Sulfotelmatobacter sp. | reverse complement strand
CTGCTGCACTGAGACCAACATGATGTTCATGAGGCCGATGCCGCCGATGCCAAGGGTCAGCGCTCCGATGAAAGCCAGAAGAATCTTAAGCGCTGTAGTGACAACGGTAAACTCGTCGAACAAGAGTCTGGAAAAATTCCGGTTGGCATCGGCAGCTGAAATGGCTTTCTCCATTATGTTCCTAGGTAGTTATATTACGTACTTTTATGTTTCTAGTCAAGCGGCGAGTTGATTTGTCCCCGACAAACTTAAGCTGTCCTCAGGGGCTAAAGCCCATCAACATTGAATGATCTACGCGGCCCTGAAGGGCTGCTCTTTCACTGTGCCATTAGCGGCGTGGCCTGATATGAACCTAGATACGAAACTCAGACACGAAGTGCAGACCTGAACTAAGGCACGAATCCGGTCTATTCGTAGCGCAGGCTCTCAATGGGATCGAGCCGGGCAGCGTGAACCGCCGGAACCATGCCGCTGATTATGCCAACTAGGCTCAGAATAATCGTAGCCACGGCGAGGCTGCTCAAGTTGATGTGGAGATGGATATCTCCGGCCTGCAGGTTGTCGCCGAAGGCGCTCATTAACGGCAGTGCGCCTACCGCCCACGAAATGAGGTACGCGATGGCGATGCCGCCGAGACCGCCGGCAAAGGTGATCGCGAGGGCTTCGGCGAGAAACTGGAAGAGGATGTGGGCTTTGTGCGCGCCGAGAGCTTTTTCGATGCCGATTTCGCGGGTGCGCTGCTGCACTGAGACCAACATGATGTTCATGAGGCCGATGCCGCCGATGCCAAGGGTCAGCGCTCCGATGAAAGCCAGAAGAATCTTAAGCGCTGTAGTGACAACGGTAAACTCGTCGAAGTCTTGTTTGAAATCCGCGATGAATACAGCTCGTTTATCGTCGGGGCGAAAGTTGTGGTGTCCGGCGAGAACGGCACGAACTACGCGAGCCAGTTGCTGGTGGTTCTCGCCCTCGTAATCCATAAACAGGCCGGAGATGTATTTCGTGTCATAGAGATCACCCATGGCGCTGAAGGGAATCACGACCATCGTATTGTCGTTGTCATCGCCTCCTTGTACCTTGCGCTGATAGACGCCCACGACTTCAAAGCTGAGGCCGTTGATGCGGATGGGTTGTCCGAGCGGAGACTCGCCGGAGAAAAGGCGCCGCCTGGCCTCGTCGCCGATCACCGCAACGCGCGCTCGCTGCAGCTGATCCTCTTCGCTAAGACCCCGTCCCGTGGCCACAGAAAATCCACGGATGCGTTCGTACACTGGATAGACGCCAGTGAGGAACAGGTTGGTAAAGGATCGCGTATCGTGCTGGATGGTCACGCCATTATTTTTGTCGAAGATGGGAGTGACACCCTTGATCATGGGCACTTCGTTGCGGATGTAATCGACGTCGGCGAGCTGAAGGCGAATTTGGCTGCCCGCCTTGGCGCCGCCAGCCTGAAGTGAAGTGCGACCGGGGAAGGCTCCAATCGTATCGGTTCCCCACGAAGAGAAGATCATGCCGATGGCGTGTTCGAAGCCCGAGCCGAACGCCAGCAAGATGACGACCGTAGCGATGCCCCAGGCCATGCCGAGCATAGTAAGGGCAGTGCGTCGACGGTTGTGCCGCATGGCACCTAGGGCTTCTCGTAACAAGTCGTTCGTCATAACTACTCCTTAACTTCTAGCGAATTCTTCCCGTGTTGATTTACTCCTGACGCAGGGCCTCTACAGGTTCGAGCAAGGCGGCCTTGCGGGCCGGGTAAAGTCCGGCGGTAATGCCTGCCAATGCCAGCGACAGCACTGCTGCGACAGCCGAGACCGGAACGACGCGGGGTGTGTCGAAGCCCGGCGGAAGATTTACTCCCGAGAGCAAATGAATGAGAAGCATCGAGCCGCCTACTCCGAGCATTCCGCTGAACAGTGTGAGGAACGCGCCTTCCAGAAAAAATTGAAAAAGGATGTTGCGGTTAGTGGCCCCCAGGGCTTTGCGCAGACCAATCTCGCGGGTTCGCTCGGTCACCGCGACTAGCATGATGTTGATGATGCCGATGGCGCCCAACGCCAACGTGACCAGACCGACGCCGCCGAGGAACCAATCCATGGCAGTGAAGATTTTGCCCATGAGTTTCTGGTTTTTTACGGTGTCCCATTCTTCCCAGGCATCTTTTTCATTGGGATCGAAGCCGCCGTGGTTTCGCGCAACGATGCGATGGAGTTCTGCTTTGGCGGCTTCATTTTCATCGAAGGTGCGCGGCTGATAGTTAATAAATGAAACTGCATTTCCTTCCTTCGAGTTGTCGCCTTTGAGAGGAAAGAGTTCGCGCATGGTGCTGAAGGGCACGAAAATGCGAACGTTGGTGGAGTTCTGCTCTTCATTGCCGATCATCGAAAGCTGGCCGATCACCTCGAAGTGAACGCCGTTGAGCAGGATGCTGCTGCCGACGGAAGGCCGACCGGGAAACAGGTTACGGGTTATTTCGCGCCCTAGAAGGCAGACGCGGCGGCGCTGCAGGTTGTCCTCGTCGTTGATCCAGCGGCCAACTGCCAAGGGGATGGTGCGCACCTGGCTGTAAACCGGGACGACGCCAGAGACCTGACCATTCGTGCTGGTGTAATCGCTGACGACTCGAATATCTTCTCGGGCGATGACCGGCGCGATGTGCACGGCGAGCTTCGCCTCGTTTTGAATCGCCGCATAGTCCTCATAGGTGAGGTTGAACCACTTCATCGAATTGAAGCTGCCTTCGACGGCGGGGGCGCGTCCGCCCCAGAAAAAAATAATGTTCTTACCGAAGGTTTCCAGTTGCTTGCGATTGCCGTTGCGGAAGCCTTCTCCAACGCCGGCGAGAAGCAAGAGCGACCCCACGCCCCACGCGATGCCAAACATGGTGAGGAAAGAACGCAGCTTGTGCGCCCAGAGGGTGCGCAACGTCTGGCCGAAGATGTCCAGCAGCATGCGCATTGGTAAGAACGCGGCCTCGCTATTTTGACTGGCCACGGTGAGGAACGTTAGCGGGATTTTGTCGCTGAGGGCAGCGGCTAGTCTCTAGACAAAACAAAGACGGCTATATTGAGAGAAATCTCATGCGATGGAGACAGTTTTAATGTTCATGAACTCCCGGATACCGTTTGCAGCAAGTTCGCGGCCGTGGCCAGAACTTTTTACGCCGCCGAAGGGGATGCGAGGATCGGAGGCGACCATCTTATTGATGAAGACCATTCCGGATTCGAGTTCGTTAATGAATCGCTCTCGCTCGGCGGGGTCGTTGGTCCAGGCGCTGGCGCCAAGGCCGAATCGGCTGTCGTTGGCGAGTCGTATAGCTTCGTCGATGCCTTTGACGCGGAATAGGGAAGCGACGGGGCCGAAGAATTCTTCGCGGTAAGCGGGCGATTCTTTTGGGATGTCGGTGAGAACCGTGGGCGCATAGTAGTTGCCGGATTGCTTGAGGGGATGGCCTCCAGTTAAAAGCTTGGCTCCAGCCTTTACGGTTTTCTGCACGTCGGCGTCGAGCGATTTTACGGCGTCGGCAGTGGCGAGTGGGCCGAGTTCGGTTTTGTCGTCGAAGGGATCGCCGATGCGGAGATTCTTCATGCGGTCGACAAACTTCCGTTCAAACTCGGCGGCGATGGGTTCGGCAACGATAAAACGTTTGGCGGCAATGCACGACTGGCCATTGTTGATCACGCGAGCCTCCACCGCGGTGGCTACGGCTGCGTCGAGATTGGCGCTGGGCATCACGATGAAAGGATCGCTGCCACCGAGTTCGAGCACGACCTTCTTGATGCGCTTGGCGGCTGCGACTCCAACTTCGATGCCAGCCTGCTCGCTTCCGGTAAGGGTTGCGGCGACGACGCGAGGATCGTTCAGAATGGCGTCGACCTGCTGCGAACCGATCAGTAAAGTCTGAAAAGCGCCGGCGGGAAATCCTGCTTCGAGAAGAATGTTTTCGATGGCGAGGGCGCATTGCGGTACGTTCGAGGCGTGCTTTAGTAACCCGACATTGCCTGCCATCAGCGCGGGAGCAGCGAAGCGAAATACCTGCCAGAAGGGAAAGTTCCACGGCATGACGGCGAGAATAGGGCCGATGGGGCGGTAGCGGATAAAACTTTTCTGAGCTCCGGTGTTGAGGATTTCATCGGTAAGAAATTTCTCGGCATTTTCCGCGTAAAAGCGGCATCCGGAAGCCGACTTCACAGCTTCGGCGATGGCAGCTTTGTAAGGCTTGCCCATTTCGAGCGTCATCAGGGTCGCGAACTTCTCTTTGTCGCGTTCGAGGATCTCGGCTGCCTTCGTCATGCGGCGAGCGCGCTCGGCGAAGGGGGTTTTCTGTTCGGAGCGGAAGGTGGCGACAGCTAGCTGGAGCTTCTGCTCGATTTCAGATGGAGTTAGAGATTGAAATGTTTTTACGACTTCGCCGGTAGCGGGATTGGTGGTCGCAATGGGCATGATGGCGGTTCCCTTCAGAATGTACTGTTCGTTGGATGTCGCCGAAAGCAACTCGGCTTGTTTGCGCCTGCGGATCGAAATAAAACGCAGCGGTCATACCACTATACCATCGCCCAGGGGGGAGGAATGGCGTGTCGGGACGTTCGCCCAAAAGCTGGGGAACGCCTTGGAATCGTTGGCCGCGACGTATATACTCGGTGTATATACAATGGAGGGACGGTCATGACAATCGCCAAGGTATTCCGCTCCGGCAACAGCCAGGCTGTTCGGCTACCGAAGGAGTTCCGCTTCAAGGGAAAAGAGGTCGAAATTTTTCGCCGGGGAGATGAAGTGATTCTGCGGGAGAAAGAGCGGAACTTGGCGCGCGCGTTTGAACTCATTACTAGCCTCCCCGATGATTTCGATATTCCTGGTCGCCACACCGACTATCCACAGAAGCGGAAGGGCCTGTGATGGAGGTGCGATTCCTGCTCGACACGGATATTTTCATCTTCATTCGACAAAAGAGGCCAGAGAACGTTTTTCATCGGTTTCGAAGCCTCCAGCCTGGCGAGGCCGCGATTTCGATTATTACGTACGGTGAGCTTTTCTACGGCGCCGCCAAGAGCGTACGCCGTGCCGAGGCCTTCGCGCGACTGAGCGCGATTACCGATTTACTCGCCATTCTGTCCCTTCCCAAATCCGCAGGCGAGTCCTATGGTGAAATCCGAGCCGATCTGGAATCGAAGGGCGAGATGATTGGCAACAACGATCTTTGGATTGCCGCGCACGCGCTCGCTGCCGGACTAACGCTGGTTACCAACAACGAAAAGGAGTTCCGGCGGGTCCAAGGGCTAAAAGTGCAGAACTGGGCCAGCTAGTCCCTTCGTTTCGACGGGGCGACAACGTTAGTGAGGTCTGATCTTTAGTTCCTGTGTCATTGGTTTACAATTGAGTGTTTCAAGCATTCATCTTTCACGTCTCTCACCTGGAGGAATCTATGAAACTCACCCCTGGAAAACTTGCGGGTCTAAAAAGAGTATCGAATGAAAACGGAGTTATCGCGGCGGCGGCAATGGATCAGCGCGGTTCGCTGCAGAAATCGCTGGGCAAGGAAAAGGGTGGGGAAATCAGCGATGCCATGATGGAGGAATTCAAAACACTGGTTACAGAGGTTTTGACACCGCATGCCAGCGCGATTCTTCTGGATCCTGAGTGGGGACTGCCGGCATCGAAGCGCCGGGCGAAGAACGCCGGCCTGCTGCTGGCTTATGAAAAGACCGGATACGACAAGACCGGTCCGGGACGATTGGGAGATTTGCTCGATCACTGGTCGGCACGGCGGTTGAAAGAGGCCGGAGCGGATTGCGTGAAGATTCTGCTTTACTATTCGCCTTTCGATCCCAAGGATGTGAACGACAAGAAGCACGCGTGGGTGGAGCGGATTGGAGACGAGTGCCGTGCGAATGACATCCCATACTTTCTGGAGTTCGTGGGCTACGAAGAGGGCGCCGACGAAAAAGGACTGGAATATGCGAAGAAGAAACCGCAGATCGTAACCGAGAGCATGCGGGAGTTCAGCAAGGACCGCTATGGGGTTGATGTACTGAAAGTGGAAGTGCCGGTGAATATGAAATTTGTCGACGGCGTGAAGTGTTTCGGCGGGCAGAAAGCCTATACGAAAAAAGAGGCGATTGACCTGTTCCACACGGCGGCGAACGTGGCGACCAAGCCGTTCATTTATCTTTCGGCGGGTGTAAGCAACGCGGAATTCAGCGAGACACTGGAACTGGCGGGCGAATCGGGAGTGAAGTTCAACGGCGTGCTATGCGGACGCGCGACATGGAAAGATGGGATTCCAATTTACGCCAAGCAGGGTGCGGCGGCTTTCCGCACGTGGCTGGAGACGGAAGGCGTGAAGAATATCAATAACGTGAATAGCAAACTGAAGTCTGCTACGTCCTGGCACTCGATCTACGGCGTCGAGCCGGCCTTGGTCGGAGCGTGATCGCAGTTTCGTTTGCAAGGCGCGGCCTGAAGGTTCCAGGTGGCTGCGCCTTGCGTTCTTGAAGTTTGTGGGTCAGAGCGAGCGGCCTTCTACTTCGCCCTAGTCACTGCTTGCGTAATATCCCTGTTTTGATCGAGCCTGTAAGTACGTGAGTTTTTTGGGAAGCTTGAGCTTCACGCTGATCTTTCGCCATTTTCCGTCGTGTGGCGGGTTACTGGGGTGGTAACCTAGAATGTACTGAGTTCGCAGTTCGACTCCAATCATGCGGGCCACATCTGGCATTTCGATCAGATTATCCAGCACAAAAGCACGTCCGCCGGTGATCTCTGCGATATTGGATAGCAATTCCGGCCCTAACATTTCCTCGAGCGTAGGAAGGTTGCGGTCAAAGGTTCCGATGGCGTAAATCATTACGTCGGATTCTTTCACGATTGATTTCAGTTCGGCTTCGCTGTAACGGCTGTGATTGTCTCCACCGTCGGAGACGATCAGCAACGCCTTTCTGCTGTACTTGGCTTCCCGCATCTTTTTAATTCCCATATAGATTGCGTCGAGCAGAGCTGTGCGGCCCCTTGCAGATGCGAAAAGAAGCTTGCTTTCAAGGTCATCGGCAGAATTTGTAAAGTCGTGCACGAGCTGGGGCGTGTCGGAAAACGTAATCATGAAGAATTCGTCCTGGGGATTGGCGGAGTAGCAAAACTGCTTTACCGCCTCGCGCACTCGTTCCATTTTGTCTTTCATGCTGCCGCTGGTATCGACGATGATGCCGAGAGAAACGGGAGCGTCGTCGCTGGAGAAATGCCGGATCTCCTGAGGCTTCTTGTTTTCGAAGACCTGAAAATTGTCCGACCTCAAACCCGTTACCAGCCGCCCGAACGTGTCGGTGACGGAGACTGGCACCAACACCAGGTCCGCGCTTTTGCGGATGACCGGCCGGATCGCGTCGTATGCCTTTGCCCCGGGTTCGACCGTGGCGATTAGCGGCGTACGTGGCAAAACGTGTACATCATCTAGCGGACTCTGGCCGGACGCCCCAATTGGTAGAAAGGCTAGAAGGCACAACACGATCGAGGCCTGTTTCAAGAGTCCGTGGTTCAGCACGGTTGAGGAATTACGAATCTTAAACATTGCTTCACCGCCATCGAACCCATCGGCAATTGATCGCCCTGTCGAGCGGCTTTCATTACATTCCTTGTGAAAAATGTCTCGAGACGGATCATCGATTTGGGAATGGAATCGGCTCGGGAACGGTTTCGATTCGAGCGTATTAAATTTTTAAGTTGAGTTGGATTGGCGGTAGGTAGATAGCGGCGCCGCGCAGGGTCCCCGTTTCACGTCTTTTACTGCGGCGCTTGCAATTGCGAGGTCAGCTGATTCACGGCGGAGACATCGAAGAAGTTGGATAGGTCGGCATGGCCCGCCAAAGTCTCGCGTTCTTTGCCCTCCACCAGGATTTTCACTCTAAGAATGCCAGGGACATTGGCGGCGAGAGTCTGGATGAAGGACGCTACGGTAAGTTCCTCAGCGAGGACGCCGGATCGGTGTCCGTCGGCAAAGGCTGCGTTGACGTCGACGACCGCGAGGCCGGGGTCGACCAGGTAGATGCCGCGAATATCGGCGCCGCGCGGCAGCGGATGGGGGGAGGATTTGTCGAGGTAAAGTGCGATCAGGGCGCGAAGCAGTTCTTCAGCCCGCTGTTGACGGACGCTGGGCATGGGAATTCGAGCAGACTGCGCGCGCAGCACGCCGAGATCGTCGTAGGCGACGAACAGCGTCACCGCTTCGGTGGGTCCCGAGACAGGCGCGACGACAGGGCGGGTATCGGTGGCAACCACTGGAACGGCGGCGGCGCGTCCGCGCATATGCCATGCGTAGAAGCTCATCCCCAGCACTGCAAGGAGCAAGACCGAAACCGTGATGACGAGGGAGCGAGGAATCATGGCGCGGCTCCGAGTTGCGAGCGTATGGCGGAGATTCCGTCAGCTACGGCGCTGGTCACCAGTTGCTGATAAGCGGGAGAAGCAAGCTCCGAAATGTCAGAGGCAGGCGGCGCGATTTCGACTGCAATCGCAGCGGTGATGACATTATTTAGTGGCCGCAACGGCGCGGTCAGAGAGCGCACATTGATCTCGTCTTTCTTCAATGCAGTGGCCACGCTCGCGACGGTTGCTTGGCTGAGAGGAACAGAGGACTGCTGGGCGGTCGTCCAGGCGCGAAAGGGACCGGTATCGTAATCGACAGAGTAGGGAAGCAGCGTGGTGTAGAGGCGCACACCGTGGCCGCTGGACGCGGCATGCAGGGCGATATAGACGGCGGCATGCGCCGTGTTCGCGGCTGCGGCGCGGTCATCGAGCGAAAGGTTGGCGTCAGAATCTCGCAGAACGAGGGTGGAAAGGCCGCGGCTCTCGAGTTCCTGCCGCAACCAGTGGGCGTAGGCGAGCGTGACATCTTTCTCGGCAAGCGAGGGGCTGAGTGCTTCCCCGCGGTCATTGCCGCCGTGACTGGCATCTATGATCGCGAAGTAACGGCGGGAAATGGGGAGAGGCGGGTTGGATGCAGAAGGTGCGAGTGAATTGGCTGGTGATGGAGTTGGTAAGGATGCGCCAGCCGCGGTTGAGGCCGGTGGGGATTTTGGTGGCGCTAACGTAATCGTTTGGCCGTCATTGCTGAAACTGGCCAGTAAAGGAATCGTGCTGTTGACCGTGATTTTGGCAGCGCCGTTATTTTCGGAAAAAGTGGCGGAGGGAATCGCTTTGCTGGCAAAAGTTAGCGTCGGGGACGCCGGTGAAGTGACCGGTTCGCGGTTGAAGGTGAGATAAATCTTACCCGGTTCGGTGGCCACTGTGGGATTGACCGGCGAAGTGAAGTGAAAAATCAGGCGCGAAGAATCGTCCGGGGAGACTGAGGCGGTGAAGTGAGTGGCAACGCTGCCGACGAAAAGGCGTCCGGACTCTTCGTGCACGGTTACCGGGCCACCGAGGATGCGCGGCAGAATCGAAGCGAGGGAAGAGACGGGGATGAGCCCGCGTCCGTTCTCAAGCAGAAATCTTGTGGGAAGAACGGCATCGCGTCCTTGAACGCGGGCGCGCGTGCTGCCGACGGCAAACTCCGAGAGAACATTGTTGTAGTGCAGACGCCAGCGCGGAGGCTCGGATTTTGCGCTGACGGTTCCCAAGGGTTCGAGCAGTTCGAGCAAGCCGACATAATCGCGGCCGTCGCGCTCGACGGTCGGCAGGGAGTAGTTAGCGGCGGTGGAGTAGACGGAGAGATGCTTCTCGGGAGCGGCGGCGGAGAGTAAAAGCACAGCGAGGAGCAGCAGAAGTCCGACGGCAAACCACTTACCACAGAGGACACGGAGCTTTTGCTCCTTATCCGTTGCCCGCCGGGCATTCATCGAGGGCCGACCTCCACACGGTGCATAATCCGGCTTCGTCGATTCCAAGCGTAGTTAATCGAGAGCATAGATGGTCAATCCGCTGAGCAACTTGGGGTAGAAGTCGGTGGATTTCTGAGGCATGACCTCTCCCGCGAAAGCGACGTTACGCAGTTGCATCATAGGGCAGGGGTTCATTAAGAAGGCGATGTTGGCCGGAGTTCTGCTTGAACCACCAAGCAGCGACAGGGCCTCACCGGGATCGCGGATGTACGAGAGATTCTGTTGGTTGCGGATGGATTCTTCCGAAAGGTGCAGGACATTTTCCAATAAACACTTATGCAATTGGACCACGTCAAGAGCCTGCTGGCGCAGAGAAAGGCCGTTGAATATCTCCGCGGCTTTCGGATTCGGATGGTGCAGCAAAAAGGCGCGGTTGGCGGTAACGGCGAGGATTGCGGTTCCGGCACGTCCGGCCTCGCGGAGGATTGCA
>JBAPOI010000919.1:0-1879 GCA_049279555.1 Candidatus Sulfotelmatobacter sp. | reverse complement strand
CAACGCGACCCATCCCAACAACAGCCCTGCCCCCAGCACGGCCGCGACCGGCAGAACTATTCCGAGCCTGATAATGCGAATTCTCCGCTGGTTGTCCACTTGCATGGGGCGCCTCCTTTGGAAAGTGATTCGTGCGGGTCTTACCAGAATCGCCGTGCCTTGCAATTCCGCGAGCGGCTCAGAGGGCAATCACTCCGTCTTCGGCATTTCGCCGCTCGACTTCCGTCATGCGATCCACGCAGTTGACGGTCTCCAGGCGAGTTGACTCATGGCTGCGTTCGATGCTCGCTAAACGCCAGCGATTGCCGCACCGGCGGAAGACCCAATATTCCTGATAAGGAATCAGACTTCTCGAACCGTGAAGAAAAGCCCCGTCGCGATCGTTGCACCAATAGGCCCGTGCTTCAAAGGTTACGAGGGCCGTGACCTCGTCGGAATTTGCGTCTGCCGGGCAGCAGAGATGCACGAACTCCAGGCGCAACACGCGCAAGTTCTGGAGACGATTGATTACCCGATCGCGGCTCATGATCCGCAGCATACCTTCGTGCTGCGCCAATAGGCTGGGGTCGAGAAACTCTCTAACGGGACCGTAGTCGCGCGCTTCCCAGCATTTCTGCACGCGGGTAAACGTCCAGGCGATAAACGCCCGCAATTCCGGCGGGTTGAAAGCAGCCTCATTTCTGGCCAGCGAGTTTAGCAATTGCGTCGTCCTTTGGGCTTTTTCTGCGACCTTTTCGAACGGAATGATCAGGTCTTGTCCGAGCGGAAGGTCCGTCAGCCAACTCAGTTGTTCGGCGTTCGAGCTTGCGGGTTGCGCCTTCCCACCCAACGACTGGCCGATTTTCCAGCTGATAACCGCGAGTCCCACGATGGCGCCAATGGCTACGATGATCCAGAAGATTTCCGCGCTGCCGTCACCGCTGCCGTGAAAGAAAGGCAAATGCGGGATGAAATGACCACCGAAGCCGCCGACCGGAATTGGAGGTATGCGAATGAGTCGCCCCGCTTGGCCGTGGGCTTCCCCATAGGTCCATAGAAGGGCAAACAGCGTTGCTGAAATCACGTAGATGTATCGCATGAACAGGACCTTCTCAATAGCTTCCGCGCGGTTCCTCCGGCTTTCGGCGCCGCAAGCATCCACGAGATTATGGCCGCAGGCGCGTCGAGCGCCGAGAGAGGTATCCAAACAGCATCGCGGCGATGAAGACGGCCGCCGCAATTCCCAAGACGACTGTAATCACGCCGCCGGACCATTTCGTTGGTTCGCTGGCCGGTTTCACGATCGGATTCAAGCCTGGCGGGATCGGCGGTAAATTCGGGACAGGAATATTGAATCCGGCCCACGGAGGTCCGTCGTGAGATTGCTTTTCGTAGAGATCCTTCACCCGGGCCAGCTTGGGATCGATGCGGGCCGCTTCGGCGAGGTCGGCCTTCGCTTTCTCCACCTGCCGTAGGCCACCATGAGCGATGCCACGCAGCATGTAGGGCACCCCTCCCTCCGCCTCCAGACGCAGCGCTTCGTTGGCATCGGCAATCGCCTTGTCGAAATCGTTACGCGCCAGGTACGAGCGCGCCCGAGACAGATGCGTTAGGGGGTCGTCCGGGTCGAGAAGTAGGGCGTCTGTCGCGCTCCGGATGGCCTCGTCAAAGTTGTCGAGGAGGTCGTAGGCCTCTGCCCGCAGGCGGTGAATGGCCGGGTCTTTGGGATCCCGTTCGACGCCCAGCTTACAGTCGTCGAGCGCCCGCTGAACCTGCGACATCCCCACCTTAAGATTTGGATTATGGAGTTCGGGCGGCCGAGGCGCGAGAACCAGCGCAAATATCATCCTTTCCCCATTTCGCTCGATCTCTAACTCGAGCTTTGCGCCCGGCCTGAAGG
>JBAPOI010000918.1:0-9063 GCA_049279555.1 Candidatus Sulfotelmatobacter sp. | reverse complement strand
CACGTGCACTGCTCGATAGCCGAAATCAATTAGTTTTTCGGGGTGACCCAAGGCAAAGCTAGCGTCAAAAACTCTGCCCATGTGTCCGGTGTCGGTGGAAGCCGTGGCGAAATGCTGGCTGAGTGCTTTGGCAAGGTTGGGATAATTGATCGTGCCACCCCATCCACCATTGCCCACACCGAGGAGCTTTCCATTCCAGCCTAAACTCGGCATCCAAACCTCGATTTTGATTTCCGAGTCGTTGGTTGGACTTATCGTTGCCGCAACGCGACAGAAGGCAGGCAAATTTCTGAACGCCTGAGTGTCTTTTTCCATTGACGGCTGAAGACTGATAGCGTCAGGGGGTACGGTGAACGTCCCGGCGGGAACGGACTGCGCCAATGTAATTTTTGTGTCCGGACGAGCAAGGGTATTGAGACGGTCGCATGTGAGGGCACGCACTGACGCAGGACCGAGTACGATCGCACCCAGCACCATAATGAAAAATGTAAACCGTGCGCTGTCGCGCAAAATCGTCAACGGAAGAAATGATGGTTGGATCCCTAGATGTAGCATGACACCCTCCGATGAAGATCCGAGGCACAGCTTAGCGAAACTCACTGAGACCGACTCCACCCCGGCTGAGCGTGAGTCGAGGGTCTTCACGAGTAGCATTGATCAGCGCGAGCGCGCGTTGACTGTTGCCAACCAGCTTTTGTAACGTTCGGCACAGCCGGTCAAAATCGGTGCGCGATTCCAGTTCGAAAAATACGTCGTTGATTTGTTGCAACTCAGGAAATAGGGAGTGGAGAGCGTCTTGTCCTTTCGGAGCGATGGAAAGGAGGGAAAGCCGCTTATCCTGTGCATCGGGCCGCTTCTCCAAAAGACCCTTCTTGGAAAGTTTTCCTGACTCTATGGTGACAAAGGTTCCGGTCACGTGCAGATATTCGGCCACCCGCCCAACGCTCACGCCAACCTTCCCCTGTAGTTCGGCGACAGCCATAATGAGGCTGTATTGAGGGCCGGTAATTCCCACTTTTCCCCCGAGGTGCCGTCTCACGTCTTCCATACGTGCTGAAACTGTAAAAAAGTCATAGAGCAGCCTGCGCAGCGAATGATCGGACTTTCCCGCTACAAGAATCCGGCTGGTTGCGGTGACCGGAAATTCAAACTCTGATGATTGTCTAGGCATTGATATACTCGGTTTGCTCCTATACTTCCAGGCTCAATGTTCGAGTATAGGTCAACATTGAGCAGTAATGAGGTGCGCAATAGTAAATCCATTGTCATTACTTCTTTCACTCAAAACGTCAGTCTCGCGCCGAGTTGCATATCGCGGGGCTGAGTCAATTCCGCGGTGGCGACTCCAAACAGGTTCGGGAAATTATAGTTGGCATTTATGGATTGCGGATCGAAGCGCACGCTGTTGGTCACGTTGAAGACTTCCCAGCGGAGCTGCAGATTGATACGTTCCGTCAGCATGAACGTTTTGTTGAGTCCAGCATCCCACTCGAAGTAGCCATCGCCGAGCAGCGGGTTGCGGGTTCCCGACTCACCGGGATAGGCGAGCCGGAAGCTGTTGAAGACGGCAGACGGATCGGCGAAGCGCTGGTTGCCTGGGCCGCGGGCCAGGGCGGCAGAAGGGATCGGCTGATCTAAAATTTCGAATCCGGGGATATCCCAGTTGGTTGG
Source organism: Candidatus Sulfotelmatobacter sp. (assembly GCA_049279555.1). Lineage (GTDB taxonomy): Bacteria > Acidobacteriota > Terriglobia > Terriglobales > Acidobacteriaceae > Sulfotelmatobacter. Next base: position 7,392 of record JBAPOI010000918.1, on the reverse strand, counting down.
CCAATTCTTACCATTGTGCACTCCAAACGGCAGGCCGCTGGTCCAGCGCACAATACCAGTCATCTGCCAGCCTCCGATCACGGCATTGACCCCACGGCCGACGCCGGAGTAAAACTCCTTTCCTCGTCCCACCGGAATATCCCAGATGTAGTTGCTGTTGACCTGGTGCGTCATATTGAAGTCCGACTGGCCGCGCAACTGATCAGGCACCCAGCTGTTGATGATTTGGGCATAGTTGTCAATGCCGGCGGAACCTACTCTTTCAGATTGCGACGACCAGTCAATCGCACGCGAGTAGGTGTAGTTGAAATCGACCTGCAGGCCGTGAGAGGCGCGGTGATGGAAGATCACCTGCAGCCCATTGTAATACGACTGTCCGATCGACCGGTAATCATAGAGCGAGGCATACTGCTCATTGAAGAAGCGAAAGCCAGGATAGAGGGCTCCTGCTCCCAGGCCGTTATTGGGCTCGTCGAGGTTGTTCAACGCGGATGTTTCGGCTCCCACGTTGAGCAGGTACTGGACGTATGCGTTTTGCGTCGCCGACAGCGGGCCATAGTCTATCCCTCCCTGTCTGCCTTCATCCACCCCGTCCAACCCAGGCCCCCAGGGGCCCGCTCCGAAAAGAGCTTCCCAGTAGGGTATGTTTGGCACAGCGTTAGGCGCGACGTTTTGCCGGGCCATCATGGAGAATTGAGTCGCGGCCTGGAAATAGCTCTCTCCGGCCGCCACAAGGTTCAGTGGCGCGGCAACGTCCTCCTGCTCCGGCAGCCGGTGCGCCAGCCGTCCCACATAAGCGACTTCAAGTAGGTCCGCTGAATCCAACTGGCGTTGAATGGAGAAGTCGAACAAGTGCGAATAAGGAGTATGAAAGTCGTTGTCCAGACCCCAGCTGATTGCGAAGGATCCCCATCCAGATATTGGAGGCGTGGCAGGAAATCCTCCCGGCGGAGCCGGCGGCAGAAAGCCTGCCGGGAAAGTTGTTAGCCCCACAAAACGTGGCGCATTGGTGGTATTGAAGCCAGCGTTTTGCACCTGATCGGTGAAACCATACGAACCGTCTTGGTTATAAGCATTCACCACCCCTGCTCCAAAGTGATCGTAGAGCAATGAATAGCCGCCACGAATGGAGCTCTGGCCGCCAGAGCCTAAAAGCTTCCTCCAAAATCCTTTGCTCGCGCGTGGGGAGTAGGCAAAGGAGAACCTGGGAGAGAAGTCCGCCTTGTCCGGAGTCCAGAAATCCGGCTGTCTGTTGTAGCGTCCGTTCGGAGCATACGAAAGGATGGGTAGGTTGCTGGCCGCACCTCCGGTTGCTCCCTGAAAGGCGGCACCGTCAAAATACTTGGTCAGGGAGTATGGGGTGCACACAGTGCCAGTAAGGATGCACGGCCCGTCTTGACTGCCGTGGCTCTCGGCGGGAACTTGCTGGTAGGTATATCTTAAGCCAAAGGTAAGCGTCAGGTTAGTCAGTGCTTTCCAGTTATCTTGTCCATATAACTCTAGTTCATGCCAGCGGTAATCGCGTGCCACGGGGGCTCCGAGCGCGAGAGCGGATCCAGATTTCGTATAGTTGTAAATGGCGGTTGCTTCCGTGAGGAGCCCTACTGCGTCCATAATCGCGCCATCATAGGAGGTGGCGAACCCCTGAGAAACCGCTGGGTAATTGGAAGCGGCCGGATCAAGCGGCTGACCGGTGTTCGCAATGCCATGCCCCTGCAGGTAACCCAGAATCGCTGCGGCGCTGGGATAAGAATTTTGTGTGGTGACTTGTTGATCATCAATGAAACGAACATTGGTCCCGAATTGCAAATTGTGCCGCCCCTTGCTCCACGACAAATCATCCACCAGATTGTTGACCGGAATGATGGCACTCCTGCTGTAGGTAGGGGCCGTAGGCGAGGGTAACCCGGCGAGAGTGATTTGTGGCTGGTTCGTTCCGGTATTGCTGCCTCCTTGGCGGGTCAATCCCCCACGAAAATCATTGACCAGATTCGGACGTAGACTGGCGGTATAGCCGAGAGCATATCCCTTGCTATTTGTTAAAAGCGTCGATGCCGGTGGCTGGCCAGGAAACTGTGGCGGGGATGGCTGGGCGTCATTGAGCAGATTGCCGCGCCAAAAGACAGAGTGCTTCTGGGTAACGATCCAATCGAGTCTCGCAATATAGGTGTTAAGAGTGGAGACTTCGGGAGCCGTAAACAGAAAACCGGAAGTATTCAACCCGTCGCCCGCCAACGTGCTGTTCGGCAGAGGATAGCTGTTGAGAACCTGCAGCGCGGCCTGATCAACTCCAATTCCCTGCGGATCCATCCCTTGAATCTGAGCCGGAGTGAGCGCGACATTATTGCCTGCTGTGTCCGCATACCGAACGATTCCTTGACGCAGAGTAGCCGTGGGCACAGTGACGATCTGAGGCGGAGCGGACTGGGCCAAGCGCGTTCCCTCATAGTTGGTGAAAAAGAAGAACCGGTCTTTCTTGACGGGCCCGCCGATGGCAACGCCAAAGATGTTGCGTATCAATTCAGTTGCCCGGTTCGGTTGACCGTTGGCAATCTGATTTTCCTTATTAAACCAATCATTGGCCGAGAAGGGCGTCGTGCGATTGTACTCGTAGGCGACTCCATGAAGATGGTTGGTGCCACTTCTTGTAATCATGGCAACCTCGCCGCCTGAGCTGTGCCCGGCGTCGGCTCCCGCGTTGCTCGTTATAACCCGGAACTCGGAAACGGATTCCTGGGTTACGCCGAGTACGCTGTCGAAGGAATAGCCGAAGTTCTCATCGTTAACTTCAATTCCATCCAGGGTAACGTTCGACTGATCGGAGCGTGCGCCATTCACCGCGCCGCTTCGCGTATCGTCTGCGCTGTTTCCCTGTTGGCCGAGATAACCAACGCCGGGCTGCAGGCTTAGCAGAAGCAGCACATCCCTGCCTTCCAGCGGAAGCTCCGGTATCTGTTGCTCGGTGAATACGTTGCCCAGAGTGGCATTCGTGGTGTTCAACAAAGGTGCGACAGCTGCTTCTACAACCGTTATTTGCTGTGTGGTGGATCCAACCTGAAGCGTCACGTTAACGGCCGCTGGAGAAGCCACGAATAGTTCTATGTTTTCCTGTGTGAAGGTTGCAAAATTCGGAGCCGAGACTGTCAGTGAATATCGGTCGGGCTCCAGTTGTTGGAACTGGTAATCACCCTGCCCGTTGGTGACATCTTCGCGCCGGCTGCCAGTGGGCACGGAGAAAAGGGTAACCTTGGCGCCTGCGATCGCCGCGCCAGTCCGATCGGTGACATGTCCCGTGAGCGAGCTCACCGCCTGTGGCAAGGCGGGCACTGCTATGACCAGAATTACAGTACAGAGGATAGACAGAACCTTCAACGGGAGTGCGGCTGAGATAGCTAGCGTTCGAATTGATTCCACGCTGCCTCCTAACATATATGGTTATGTAAGCCAACAAGTTGTGACTTACACACTGGCTGCGAGCGAAGTATGCCGCGCAGGATATTAACGAAGTAACTTATACAAATCAGTTATCAATAATGTCAAGGGAAAACTTTTGCTCTCGGTAAAGTTCTGACCGCCGGTTTGCGTTGCACAATAAATTTCGTGAAAGTGAATGGCGCGAATAATTCGGCCCAATCCGATCGCAGATACGCCTCGCCGCCGATCAGGCTGATCTCGCGTCTCCAATCGAGCCCAGCGTCTCAACGACGTCGATGCATTCAGCGGTGGTTAATTCCTTCAGGGGCCTGTGACCGGCGCGCGATCTGCAATGAGGCATTTCAGATCGCAAGCGAGAGTGATTTCCCAGACCACATGTACGTCAGAATTCATTCGATCCCCGCACTGCCCAGAACGGATTGGGAACCGCGACAGGGATCGCTACTCACAAGTCGGCTTGCGCTTGTCGACGCGACAAACAATCTCTTCGGAAATCGCCAGCCATTCGCCTTTTGACGAGCACTTCCTGCAGATAAGATTTTTCGCTTTCGGACTGCGCGGTAAGCACGCAGTTACCTGCGAACCCGATCAGATTGCCTGGGAACCTCACGACGACCATTCTTGCCACCGAATCGCCTAGCGTTCGCCGTTTAGGTACGAATGGATGGCGAATCGAAACCGGACTGATGGCAAAGCTCTGATGTGGGGTTTTCGGGTGAAATTCTCTGGCCGGGTTTTACTATGCTGCAACTTGCGGACACGTCGAGCCTTAGCGCGACAAAACCGTACCGAGAGTTCGAATCTCTCTTCCTCCGCCACGCAGTCTGAACTGCACATAAAATCCGCCGTCCGTTATCCCGAAACCCGCGAAACATGCACGTATTTCGCGATTCTTCCTAGACAAACCGGACTGGAGAGAATGGACTGCTTGGCCGGAAACGGGTCAGTGTCTTAGCTTTTCTCTGGAGGGCACATGCGCAGTCCGGTTTTAAGAAAGGCATAAGGCGAATGCAATGCGATCAAAAGCCGGGGATTCGGCCATGGAGAGTTGATTTTTGCTAGAAGCCGTGTATGCGTTCTGACCCACCAATCCGTTGCTCCGAGAATCAGGAGCTTCATGCTGGACGCCACGCTAAGCTGCGAACTGTCTCAGGTGATAATCCACGTGAATCTGCAAGAGCTTGCCCCACTCTTTTGGCGTCATCTTGCCGAACATGGGATGCGGCTTCCAGGCATCGGCGGTTCTCGCGTTCCAGTCAGCCTCTAAGATTTTCAGCAGTTGTGAAGGGCAAGCGAATGAGCGTGCTGCGTCCGTTGTATCTGCCGTTTTCCGTCGGCGAGTCCGGTGGCCGAACCGTCTTTGAAAGAACTTCGTCCGCCGACGGAGGACAGACTCTGCCCAACGGCCGCATGCTGGCGCGCCTTTACATCCCGGAAGGCGGAACGTCGCTTGAAGAAGTCGAGCACCATATGGTCGAATTGGCCATGCGCCAGGCCAACAACAATCAAACTCACGCCGCCAAACTGCTAGATATCAGCCGCGACGCGCTGCGTTACAAGCTAAAGAAATTTGGATTGATTCGCGGGGATGGCGACGAGGAAAGCGCCCACCCCAACAGCGATGAGGATTTGGTAAGGTAATGATCGGTGAAGACCCGCGGGACGTGACCTGCCGTCCTGGAGCATTTGGATTAAATTCGCACATATACATTATTAAGGAGTAGCGAGCGCATGCCTGTTTTTCAGTACGTCCATCTCGATGTTTTTACGGATCAGCCGTTTACCGGCAACATGTTGGCCGTGTTCCTCGATGCCGCAGGAATTGACGAACGGCGAATGCAGCAGATCGCGAATGAATTGGCTCTCCCCGAAACCACTTTCGTATTGCCGTCCGAGGCTCCCGGGACCGACGCGCGCGTCCGCATTTTTACGCCGTCTCAGGAGCTGCCCATGGCTGGGTCTCCGACCGTCGGAACGACCTTTGCACTCGCGGGAGCGGGGCGGCTGCGTGCAGGCGCCGATAAGGCGGTGCTGGGCTTGGCTATCGGACCAACGACCGTGGGGCTCGAGTGGGGTCCGGGCGGCCTGCGCTTTGCCTGGATGACGCAGCGGCTTCCCACCCTGGGGCCTGTCATTGCCGACACCGTCGCGGTTGCCGCCGCAATTGGCGTTCAGCCCAGCGACCTTGCCGGGGGAGATTTGCCGGTGGAGGTCGCTTCCTCGGGCCTCCCGTTTTTATACGTTCCGCTAAAGTCGCGCGCGGCGGTCGATGCCGCATCCCTCAATCGTGAGAAGCTGTGCGCGCTACTCCGCGCGGTGAACCTCGAAGAGCACGCTGTTTTCATATTCTCGCCCGAGCCGGCCAACGATGGTGCCACGGTCTACAGTCGAATGTTCGGGCCCGGCCTCGGCATTCCAGAGGATCCCGCCACCGGCAGCGCAAGTGGACCGCTGGGCGCCTATCTCTTCCAGCACAATGCTGTTCCAGCCGGCACTGTCGCGCGGCTCGTGAGCCTTCAGGGGGTCCGGATGGGCCGCCCAAGCCGTCTTCACATTGCGCTCTCCAGTCGTGCCGGAGTCCTCGAGGAAGTTCGGGTCGGCGGCGAGGCGGTGGTTGTCGGCGAGGGCACAGTCCGCGCTTAGCTGGCTCGCGTCTTTCCGCAAGATTTAGTTTCCTTGTCCTGGAAGAGCCGGTTTGAAAACTCGCCGGCGTCAGTGCCGTGGGAAATCCACCACCCGACCCAGCCCCGGAGAGCCTGCCCTGAGTAAGGACGGAATAGCTAACCCTTTTTCCGTTGCTCAAGAAACGAACGGACGCCCTCGTCTTTGGGCGCAGATCTTCAGGGCTACGATCGAACTGGCTGAAAGTGCGGACCGGGAACTTAATTTCATCAGTTCACAGAATTGACCAAATCTGGAGTAAACAAGACAGCTTGGCATCCCGAAATCTTCGAACACGTTAGGATTGCCCGTCGCACCAGACGGGTGGAACTACCCTCCGGAAAACTTACCTGGAACTTTGCCTCTGACAGCGCGTCGCCCGCGAACTTAAGTTTTTCCGAACCTCTTATGAACTGCACATCTTCAACCTTCGGGCCAGGGCTGAAGAGCAGAAAGAATTCTGCCGTCGCCAATCCCGGAACTAGCTGTTTGAGCTTGACGCTGCGCAACTGGCTCAATTCACTGCCGCTTGGATCGCCGCTAAGCTGATGCAGCGTTGTTGGCGCCTTGGTGCCGGTCAGGTGTTCGAGACGGCAGCGGATTTCCTCCCCCCCGTCGCCAAATGCACGCGCCCCGAGTGCGGCTAGAGCCAGACGATACATGTGGATCGCCTTCTCCCTTTTTTTTTCCTGCTCGTAGATCTGGCCCAAGTGATCGCCGACGACCGCCGACTGCGACAGCAACCACGCCGCGTAGATGTACGCTTCCGCCCGATCAAGATTCCCGAGACGAAAATGTACCCATCCCAAAGTATCCCAGACCATACCGATCTTCTGCGTGCACCTCAGATCTTCGGGAAGAAGGTTGGAAAGCTCTACATCGAGAGATTCCTTCTCCTGCTTGTCGACTGCCTGCTGTGCATACTCCAAGGCCTTGGGGAGGTCAGCATTGGCTTCGGCAAGCTCGTACCCGATATCGTTCAGCATCTCCGGGCTCGAGTCGGTTTCGACGACTTTGTCCAAAGTAGCGGTGCCCTTTTCGATCTGCCCAGCTTGCAAATATGCGGTCCCGAGAAGATTCTGAGCGGCAGGCGAAGAGTCACTTTTCGCGGCCATTTCAAGATAGGGGAGGGCCTCGCTGTAGCGTTTCTGCTGCACGAGCATCGACCCTAATTCCCTGTTCGCCCGAGGATCGTCCGGGGCGATTTTCAACACCTCACGCCAGGCATCCACGGCTGCGTCGGCCCGCCGCAGGTGGCCAAGCGCAATAGCGTAGGTTCTGCGTGCTACAACCTGT
>JBAPOI010000917.1:0-9012 GCA_049279555.1 Candidatus Sulfotelmatobacter sp. | reverse complement strand
GTTTCAAAGTTTCAAAGTTTCAAAGTTTCAAAGTTTCAAAGTTTCAAAGAGCTGAATCCGCTTTGAAACCTTGAAACGTGGAACCCTGAAACATTTTTACTTCAATATCTCGACCAGATGCGGAACCTTCGCTACCATGCCGCGAATCGCTGGGTTGTCTGGACGCTCAATCACCTGATTCAACCGCGTGAATCCCAATCCCTTGACCACCAGCTTCTGTTTCACCGGGGCACAAATAGCCGAGACCACCCACTTCAGGTGTATCTTTCCGGCAACCGCTTTTGGCTTCTTCGTTGTCATCGATAAAACCTCAATCTCACATCACCCGCAGTTTCTAGGTACTGGGTACTAGGTACTCGGTCTTACAGCTCCTGCACCGTCTTGCCGCGCATTGCGGCCACGCTCTCTCGATTCTTTAAGCTCATCAGCGCGTCGAACGTCGCTTTGATCACATTGTGCGGGTTGGTAGTGCCAATCGATTTGGTGAGCACGTTCTGCACTCCCACCGAGGTCATCACGGCTCGCACCGCGCCGCCTGCGATCACTCCCGTACCTTCGGGAGCCGGCTTGAGCAATACCTTGCCCGATCCGTAGCGTCCCAGCACGAGATGCGGAATGCTGGTCTGCGTCAGATTCACCTTGATCAATCTTTTCTTCGCCGATTCGATCGCTTTGCGAATGGCCTGCGGCACTTCTTTCGCTTTGCCAGACCCGTAGCCGACCACCGCCGCCGAAGGATCTCCCACCACTACCAGCGCAGCGAACGAAAGATTCTTGCCGCCCTTCACCACTTTCGTGACGCGGTTGATCGCAACGACCTGGTCCTTCAACTGAAACGAATTGGCATCGAGCTTTTTAATTACTGTTGGCATTCTTTTCCTAGCTTCTAGCTTCTGGCTCCTAGCTTCTAGCCACCCGGCCGGGATTGGCTAGCAGCTAGAAGCTAGAGGCTGTTTTTCAAAATTGCAATCCCGCTTCGCGTGCCGCATCGGCCAGAGCCTTTACCCGTCCGTGGTAAATGTAGCCGCCGCGGTCGAATACGACCTGGTTCACGCCCTTGGCCTTGGCGCGCTCCGCGATGGTTTTACCCACCGTCTTCGCAGCAGCGACGTTGCCGCCAGTGCGCCGGTCTTCTTTCTTGCCCTCGGCCGAACTCGCCGAAACCAGCGTCTGCCCGTGCAGGTCGTCGATGACCTGCACATAAATGTGATTCAACGAACGATACACGTTCAGCCGCGGCCGCTCCGCCGTGCCCTGCAGCTTCTTGCGGATGCGCTCGTGAATGTGCCCGCGCTTCTGGTTCTTCGATTTCTTCGTAAACATAGAATCTGATCCTTGGTCTTCGAAAGCCGGGTCTCAGGTATTAGGTCTTAGGTGTTGGGTTTCCTATGACCCAAGACCTGGGACCTAAGACCGTTCCTATTTCGCTCCGGTCTTGCCTACCTTCTTCTTCAACCGCTCACCCGCGTAACGCACGCCCTTGTTCTTATACGGATCGGGCGGACGCAGCGATCGCATTTCCGCCGCGACCTGCCCCACTTGCTGCCGGTCGATCCCGCTCAGCGTGACTCGCGTCTGCTTCGGATCGACTGCAGCTTCCACGCCGGTCGGCAACGGATACTCGATGGGATGGGAATAGCCCAAGTTGAATACCACCATTCCCTTGCCCTTCATCTCGGCGCGGTAGCCGATGCCAACAATTTCCAGTTCGCGGGTCCAGCCTCGGGTCACGCCTTCGACGGCGTTGTTCACCAGCGCGCGCGCTAGTCCGTGCACCGCCGCCTGCGAATCGTTCTCGCGGATGGCTACAATATTCCCATCCTTCTGCTCCACCTTGATGCCGGTAGGCAGAATGGTATCGAGCTTTCCCTTGGGCCCCTGCACAACCACCGTGCTGCCCTCTAATCTTACCGTCACCCCCTTGGGGATCGGGATCGGCTTTTTTCCAATTCGTGACATAAAGTCAGCTTCTAGCTCCTGGCTTCTAGCGTATTCGACTTGGCTTCGGCTTTAGCCAGCAGCCATTAGCTAGAAACGGTTTCTTACCAAATCTCGCACAACAACTCGCCGCCCACGCCTTCCTTGCGGGCCTGGCGTCCGGTCATCACCCCGCGCGGTGTGGTCAGAATGTTGATGCCCATGCCTCCGAGCACCCGAGGAATTTCGCTGCGCCGCACATACACGCGGCAGCCGGGTCGCGACACGCGCTCCGCCTTCGAGATCGCCGCCTCGTTGTGCGCGCCGTACTTTAGATAGATCCGGATAATCTTGTGGCCTTCCTCTTCCGTGGCCTTGAAATTCGAGATGTACCCTTCTTCCTTCAGGATGCGGGCGATCTCCACCTTCAGCCTGGAAGCCGGAACGTCCACCTTCTGGTGCCGCGCCTGTAGCGCGTTACGCACCCTCGTCAGCATATCTGCGACCGGATCGGTCAACCTCATCGTTTGCTTCTCCTCTCGCCACCCGTTCGCTCCGCACCGGCGGAGAACCTGCGGCAGCTTCAGTACCGCTACATCAGCTTGTCATCCTGAGCGAGACGCCTTTTGTCTCGCGAAGGACCTGAGCGCGCCGCGCGATCATTCTCGCGTTCTTTGCGAGAATGCTAACTCGCGCGTTTAGCGCGCCTCCTTACCAGGAGGACTTCGAAACGCCGGGAATCTCCCCGCGCAACGCCAGCCCCCGGAAACACAGGCGGCACAAACCAAACTTCCGCAGATAAGCCCGCGGCCGCCCGCAGATCTTGCACCGATTGTGCCGGCGCGTGGAAAACTTCGGCGTCTTTTCCTTCGCATTCCGCGCCACTTCGAACTTCTTCTCGATCTTCGCGTCCTTCACTCGCTTTGCTGTAGTCATGAAATCCTTAAAAACTTTCGTTGTCTAAAAATCTATCGCCGCTGTTAATTCGTGCGGAACGGCATGCCCAGGTGCTTCAACAGCGCCCGCGCCTGATTATCGTTCGCCGCCGTGGTCACAATCGTGACGTTCATTCCCTTTAGCTTGTCGACCTTCTCGTAAGAAATCTCAGGAAAGATCAACTGGTCGTGCAGGCCGATCGTGTAGTTGCCGCGCCCGTCGAACGACTTGGTGGAGACACCCTTAAAGTCGCGCACGCGGGGCAGGACGATGTTCACCAGCCGGTCGAGAAATTCGTACATACGATCGCCGCGCAGCGTCACCATGGTTCCAATGGCCTGCCCCTCACGAACCTTGAAGGCCGCAATCGACTTCTTCGCTTTCGTCACAATCGGCTTCTGACCGGTGATTTGCCCCAGTTCATTCACCGCCGGGTCCATAATCTTCGAGTTCTGCGTGGCCTCACCCATGCCCATGTTGACCACGATCTTGTTCAGCCGCGGGACCGCCATCGAATTTTTCAGCTCCAGCTCTTTCAACAAAGCCGGCGCTACTTCCTTCTCGAACTTCGAGCGTAGCCGCGGCCGCTCTTTGGCGCTGTGATGCGCCTGCGCGGGAGGCTTCTGCTCCTGCGCGGCGTCCTTTGATGCTCTCTTCTCTTTATCTTTCGCCATGTTTCGATTCAACTTCCTCCCACGGTTTCGGAGTGGTTACCGGTTCGTGAGACTAAATTTTCGAACGCTCTAGAGATCCTTCGCAAAGAACGCTCAGGATGACGCCAGCGGGCTCCCGCTTCGCTCACGCCCGCTAAGCGGCGTCATTTATCCAGCGTCGTTCCGCACTTCTTACACACGCGGACTTTTCTATCGCCGCGCACTTCGTGCCCGATCCGCACCGGCCCGCAGGTCGGACAAACCAGTTGCACGTTCGAATACGCGATCCGGCTCTCCTGCTCCGCGATGCCGCCCTTGATGTTGCGCTGCGGGTTCGGGCGCACGTGCTTTTTCACCAGCATTACGTGCTCCACCAGGAGCTTGCTGTCGTCGGGAAACACGCGCAGCACGCGTCCTTCCTTGCCCTTATCGCGCCCCGTGATCACCTTCACGGTATCGTTGCGCCGGATATCCACTCGCTTGTGTACTGTGCTGACAGTTCTCATAAAGTCTAAAGTTTCAAGGTTTCAAAGTTCCAACGTTTCATTGCCAAATCGCCGAACTCAAGATTTCCAAAATATTCAAGGACCCTGAAACCTTGAAACTCTGAAACCTTGAAACTCGCTCCTAAATCACTTCAGGCGCCAGCGAAACGATCTTCAAAAACTTCTTCTCTCTCAACTCGCGCGCCACCGGACCGAACACGCGCGTCCCAACCGGCTCGCCCGCGTCGTTGATCAGCACCGCTGCATTCTGGTCAAAGCGGATATAAGTGCCATCGCGCCGCCGATGCTCTTTTCGTGTCCGCACGATCACAGCCTTCACCACTTTGCCCTTTTGCACCTGGCCATCGGGAGCGGCTTCCTTCACGGCGGCGGTGATTATGTCGCCGAGGTTCGCATTCAGACCGGTCGAGCCGCCCAGCGGCAGAATCATCTGCAGCTTGCGGGCGCCGGAATTGTCGGCTACCTCCAGCATGCTTCTCATCATCACTGCCATGGCTTCATCTCCCATTCACCTTGTCATCCTGAGCGAGACGTTTTTGTCTCTCGAAGGACCTGGGCGAGCCGCGCGAAGCGCCGCGTTCTTTGCGACGCAATAACCGCGCGTCCGGCTCGCTTCCTTACCCGCTACGCCTGTTTGGTGTCGTGCTCCAACACAATCTCCGGCACCAGCGCCGTCTTGCGCACAATGTCTTTCAACTTCCAGCGCTTCAACTTCGAGAGTGGACGCGTCTCTTCGAGACGCACCACATCGCCCACATGCGCTTCGTTTTTCTCATCATGCGCGTAAAACTTCTTGTTGCGCGCCACCACGCGTCCGTAGAATGGGTGCGCCTTCTTGCGCGTCACCTGCACCACGATGGTTTTCGACATGCGGTTCGCGACCACTTCTCCCACCACTTCCTTGCGCCGCCCCTGCACCTGCTCGACTGCGGGGGTTGCAGACTTTGCGGTTTCCACCATCATTTCTTCTCCGTGGCCGCGGCGCGCGTGCGCTCGCCGAGCACTGTCTTGACCCGCGCAATGTCCTTGCGCAGGCCGCGAATCTTCTTCAAGCTCTCGGTCTGCCCCATGTTCAGCTGAAACTTCAGCTTGAACAGCTGGTCCGCCAGATCCTGCCCCTGATGCTGCAGTTCTGCGTCGGTTAAATTTCTGATCTTGTCTGCTTCCATAAAATCATTCCTAACTTTACTTTTCTTGCCGACCACTCACCGCCGGCCACTAATCCTGACCACTAACTTAATGCGCTCCATCCCGCTTCACCAACGTCGTGCGCAACGGCAGCTTGTGCGACGCCAACCGCATGGCCTCTGACGCATCGGCCAGCGCAACGCCTTCCATCTCAAACAAGATCTTTCCCGGACGAACGACGGCGACCCAGTGATCGGGCGCGCCTTTGCCTTTGCCCATACGGGTTTCGGCCGGCTTCTTCGTGACCGGCTTGTCCGGAAACACCCGGATCCAAATCTTGCCGCCGCGTTTCACAAAGCGTGTCATGGCCACGCGACTCGCTTCGATTTGTCGGTCGGTAATCCAACCCGGCTCGAGCACCTTCAGGCCAAAGTCACCAAACGCCAGCGTGCTGCCGCGCCAGGCTTTGCCGGTCATGCGGCCGCGCTGCTGCTTGCGATACTTCACTTTCTTCGGCATCAACATAAGTCAGCTCTTTTTCCCGTTTGTCATCCTGAGCGAGACGCTCTCTGTCTCGCGAAGTATCTCAGATATCACGGAACTCATCCGTGCAATCCGAAGCCTAAAACGCTCCCACGCCCGTCGTCTGCTCGCGCTTCTTCGTCGGCAGAATCTCGCCTTTATAAACCCAGCACTTCACGCCAATCACGCCGTACGTCGTCCGCGCTTCCGAGAAGCCGTAGTCGATGTCGGCGCGCAACGTGTGCAGCGGCAATCGTCCCTGCAGGTACCATTCCGAGCGCGCGATTTCGTTTCCATTCAACCGCCCGCTCACTCGAACTTTGATCCCCTTGCACCCGAAGCGTAGCGCCGAATCGACCGCCGTGCGCATCGCGCGCCGGAAGCCCACGCGCTTTTCCAATTGCAGCGCGATCGCCTCTGAAACCAGTTGCGCATCGAGCTCCGGCTTGTGCACTTCCTGGATGTCGACAAACACCTCGCGCGACGTCCGCTTCTGCAGGTCGGCCTTCAGCTTGTCGATTTCCGCGCCCTTGCGCCCGATGATAATTCCCGGCCGCGCCGTCTTGATGATGATGCGCAGCTTGTTGCCCGGCCGCTCAATCTCGATCGAACTCACGCCCGCCGACTTCAGTTTGTCCTTCAGCTCGTTCTTCAGCTTGACGTCTTCATAGAGCAGCTTGTCGTAATCCCGCTCCACGAACCAGCGCGACTTCCACGGCTTCGTGTAGCCGAGACGAAAACCATAAGGATGGACTTTTTGTCCCATTGCTTCTCCTAAATCAATCCCAACCAACTCAATCCCAACCAAATTCTCTTACCAAACTCTTTGTCATTCCGAACCGGCGTTCTTTGCCGGTGAGGAATCTGCTTTTTCTCTTACTTCGCCGCCGCTTTCTTCTTACTTGTCTTGCCTACAGCTTTCTTCGCCACCGGCACCCGCCGCTTGGCCGGAGCCGCCGCCGCACTTGCCGTCCTGCCATCACCCGCCTGGCGGGCGGAATTCGTCCCACGCTCTGCCAATACCAGCGTAATATGCGATATCCGCCGCACATAGCGGAACGCGCGGCCCTGTGGCGCTGGACGGATTCGCTTCATCCGTGGCCCGTCGTTGGCAATCGCATTCTTCACGTAGAGATTGTCAAGCTCAACATCCAGCCCTTTTTCGGTGCTGAGAAAATTCGCGTTATCGAGCGCCGACTGCAGCAGCTTGCCCACATGCGCCGCGACCCGCTTCTTGGTGAACAATAGCGTGTTGCGCGCGTCTTCCACCTTGCGCCCTTTTATCAATTCGAGCACCAGGCGCGCCTTCTGCGGCGAGACTCGCAAGTAACGCATTTCCGCTCGGAATTCCATCGTTTCCCCTTATGCCTTCGGCGCCGTCGGAGCCGATGGCGTAATCGCTCCCGGCCCGCCCGGAATGCCCGCCGGCTTCGCGGCAACTTCCGTCGCCGCCCGCATGGAGTGGCCCTTGAAGTTGCGCGTAAAACTGAACTCGCCCAACTTGTGCCCCACCATGTTCTCCGTCACATACACCGGAATGAATTTCTTGCCGTTATGCACTGCGATGGTATGGCCCACCATCTCCGGAACCACAGTGGAACGCCGCGACCAGGTACGCAACACTTTCTTCTCGTTGCGCGAATTCATCCCTTCGACCCGCGCCATCAGGAACGCATCGACCCACGCGCCTTTTTTCGTTGAACGTGCCATAAATTCAGCTCTCAGCTTTCAGCCGTCAGCCTCTCAGCCAACCGCTCTTAAAACATTGTCATTCCGACGGCCCGCGAAGCGAGCCGGAGGAACCTGCTTTTTGCGGCGTTTATTTGCTCCGCCGGTTCACAATAAACTTGTCCGTCCGCTTGTTATTCCGCGTCTTGTACCCGCGCGTCGGCTGGCCCCAAGGCGTTACCGGATGCCGTCCGCCCGAGGTCTTTCCTTCACCACCGCCATGCGGATGGTCCACCGGATTCATCGACACGCCGCGATTGTGTGGACGTTTGCCCAGCCAGCGCGAGCGTCCCGCTTTGCCGATCGTCACATTTTCGTGATCCAGATTTCCGACTTGTCCGATCGTTGCCATGCAATCCTGCGAAATCTTGCGCGTCTCGCCTGAAGGCAGCTTCACCAGCGCGTAATCGGATTCCTTCGCGACCAACTGCGCCGCTCCGCCCGCCGAGCGCACCATCTGACCACCCTTGCCCGGCTTCAGTTCCAGATTGTGAATCGAGGTGCCAGGCGGAATATTCCGCAGCGGCAGCGCATTGCCCACGAGAATATCGGCGTCCGGCCCGCTCACGACTTTTTGCCCGACCTTCAAGCCTTCTGGCTGAAGGATGTAGCGTTTCTCGCCATCGGCATAAGCCAGCAAAGCAATGCGCGGCGAACGGTTCGGATCGTACTCGATGCTGACCACGGTCGCCGGAATGCCGGTCTTGTCCCGCTTGAAATCGATAATACGCAGCTTGCGCTTGTGCCCGCCGCCAATGAAGCGCATGGTCATGTCGCCCGAATTGCGGCGGCCGCCGGTGCGATTCTTCTTCTCCAGCAGCGGCTTGTGCGGATGCCGCGTCGTAATGTCGTCATTGACGATGGTCGTGCGGTAGCGCAGCGTCTGCGTCGTCGGTCGATAAGTCTTAATTGGCATAATCAGCTCTTAATTCAAACTCTTTGTCATTCCGAACCGGCGTTCTTTGCCGGTGAGGAATCTGCTTCTTGCCCGCACCTTACAAATTCTGCGCGTACTCCGGCATCTTCTCGCCGGCGCGCAGCCGGACATATGCCTTCTTCCAGTCGGGACGATACCCGGCAAACTTTCCCCGTCGCCGCTCTTTTCCCGGGTACATCGCCGTGCGCACGGAAAGAACTTTGACTTTGAAAATCGTTTGCACCGCTTGCTTCACTTCCGTCTTCGTCGCCCCCGGCGCGACCTGGAACACCAGCGTGTTCTGGTTTTCTTTGATCGCCAGTCCTTTTTCAGTGATCACCGGACGACGAATGATCTGGTACGCGGATTTCATCAGGCCACCTCCGCCGCTTTTTCATGCCGCACGCGCTTGCGCGGAGAAGCTGCCGCCTTTTTCACGCCTTCTTCTTCTCCGGCTTCGTGTCCCGCCTTGCGCTGTCGCTTCGACACCGAATCCTTCAGCGTAAGCTGGAGCTTCTCGATCGCCAGATGGGAAAAAATCACGCTGTCATAACGCAGTAAGTGATAAGGATGAACCTCGTTGCCCGCGATCAGCTCAAGCCCCGCGATATTTCGGGCGCCCAACTCCAGGTTGCGATTCGATACACCCGGCACTTCCACGACCAACACGGTCTTGCCCACCTTTAACGCGTCCAACGCAGCCCTA
>JBAPOI010000916.1:0-3497 GCA_049279555.1 Candidatus Sulfotelmatobacter sp. | reverse complement strand
ATTCAGATGATGAAGAAGGCCGGCACCAAGAACCCGGTCTTCATGCTCGACGAAGTCGACAAGATGTCGATGGACTTCCGCGGCGACCCTTCGGCCGCCCTGCTCGAAGTGCTCGATCCTGAGCAGAACTTCATGTTCGTCGATCACTACCTCGACGTGGAGTACGACCTGTCGCAAGTATTCTTTGTAGCCACGGCGAACGTGATGCACACCATCCCCCCCGCTTTGCAGGATCGCATGGAAGTGCTGCGGCTGCACGGTTACACCGAGCAGGAAAAACTGGAGATCGCGAAACAGTTTCTGGTCAAGAAGCAGATGCTGCAGGCGGGCCTCTCGGAAAAGAACGTCAAGTTCGCCGATGACGCCATCACCACACTGATCCGCGCCTACACCCGCGAAGCTGGAGTGCGCAATCTCGAGCGCGAAATCGGCAACGTCTGCCGCAAGGTCGCGCGCAAGGTTGTCAAAGAAGGCGAAAACTATACCATCGCCGTGACCGGCGAGAATGTGACCGACTTCCTCGGCGTCATCAAGTTCCGCGACACGCTTGCTCATGAAAAGAGCGAAGTGGGATTGGTCACTGGCCTCGCCTGGACCGAAGTCGGCGGCTCGATCCTTAGCACAGAAGCCACCGTGGTCGATGGCAAGGGCAAGCTTACGCTCACCGGCAAACTTGGCGACGTGATGCAGGAGTCAGCGCAGGCCGCGCTTTCTTACGTGCGTTCGCGGGCGCACCGTCTCGGTCTGACTCGCGATTTCTATCGCACTCTCGATTTGCATGTCCACGTTCCGGAGGGCGCAATTCCGAAAGACGGTCCTTCAGCCGGCATCACGATCGCCACCGCGATTGCGAGCGCTCTGAGCAAAATCCCCGTTCGCCGCGATTTGGCAATGACCGGGGAAATCACGCTGCGCGGCAAGGTGCTGCCCATCGGTGGTCTCAAAGAAAAGCTGCTG
Source organism: Candidatus Sulfotelmatobacter sp. (assembly GCA_049279555.1). GTDB lineage: Bacteria > Acidobacteriota > Terriglobia > Terriglobales > Acidobacteriaceae > Sulfotelmatobacter. Next base: position 2,540 of record JBAPOI010000916.1, on the reverse strand, counting down.
GCCGCGCATCGCGCCGGGCTCTTCGAGATTATCCTGCCCAAGGACAATGAAAAAGATCTGGCCGAGGTGCCTGAAAATCTTCGTACCGCCATGAAGCTTCACTTCGTCGATACCATGGACCAGGTCCTGCAGATTGCGCTGGAATCCCCTCTACCCGCCATCCACGAGGAAGAGACTGCACAACCGATCGCACCTCTAACGTCGAGTGCAGGCGAAAGTCCGGCAGCGCACCAGTAGGCTTTGACACTGCGTCCCCCAGTATCATTTTGTCATCCTGAGCGAAACGTGATTGTCCGAAGGGCAATCACGCGCAGTCGAAGGATCCCTTTAAGCTTGACGTAACGAGAGACCTGTCAGGGAGTTTCCCCCTCGAAAACTCGACCAAACTACCGTCCGATTTCCCCCAAAGCGTTACAATAGAACCCTCCAACGATGTCCACATCCAACCAAAGCCAAATCGCTTTCGAAAACGGGCCAGAATCGCCAGCGGAAAACACGTCGGCCCGCACCACCGGAATCCTTCCATCGCAGGACATCAGCAATCTAATCGCACGCGGAAACATCATCGCCCAGCCCGCCGTTCATCCTGACCATATCCAACCGGCAAGCCTCGATCTGCGCCTGGGCGACATGGCGCACCGCGTACGCGCCAGCTTTCTCCCCGGACCGAACAGTACGGTCGAAGCCAAGATTAAAGAACTCCGCATGGCGCGCATCGATCTCACCGGCGCGCCAGTTCTGGAGAAAGATTGCGTCTACATCGTCCCGCTGGTCGAAGAGCTGAACCTGCCCGAAAATATTTCCGGCAAAGCAAATCCCAAAAGCACGACGGGACGCCTCGACATCTTCACCCGTCTCATCACCGACTACGGCACCGAATTCGACCGCGTGCCTCCGGGTTACAAAGGCAAGCTCTACGCCGAGGTCGTTTCCCGCACCTTCACGGTAGCCATTCGAGCGGGCATGAGATTAAGCCAGCTCCGCTTCGTCCAAGGCAGCCCCGTTGCCGGCGACCGCACCATCCGCGAACTCGACCAGGAAGAACCCCTCGTCTACATGGACGAAGAAGACAACCCGAGCAAAGCCCGGACTCACCGCGGTCTGAGAATTACGGTCAACCTCGAAGCCACCGAGCCGGGCGAAATCATCGCCTACAAAGCCAAGCGCTACGCTCCGGCCATCGAACTTGACCGCATCAACTATTATTCGACGGAAGAGTTCTGGGAAGTCCGCCATCAGAATGCCGCCAAGAATCTGATTCTCGAGCCTGGCGACTTCTACATCCTCGCCTCCCGCGAAAGGGTTCGCGTTCCTCCCGACTACGCAGCCGAAATGGTTCCCTTCGATCCTTCCGATGGCGAGTTCCGCATTCACTATGCCGGTTTCTTCGATCCCGGCTTCGGCTACGGCTCGAGTGACATCAAAGGTACCCGCGCCGTACTCGAAGTCCGCGCCCACGAAGTTCCCTTCTTGATGGAGCACGGCCAGTTGGTAGGCCGCCTGAATTACATGCCGTTGTTGCGCCGGCCGGACAAGATCTACGGTACGAATATCGGATCGTCCTATCAGCATCAAGCGCTGACTCTGAGCAAGCAGTTCCGTAAGGGTTGAGTTGAAGGTTGGTACTGTCGGTCTGATTTCCGTGCGCTGTACCGCCTCTGTGGCAGCCTTGAAAAGGCTTGTCCCTAAAGAGACTCGGAGAACACATCGGAGCATGACAACGTCTGGATCTATTGCGCTAGCGGTGATGAGCGTCGTGTTTTACGTTTGTGGCGGCTTCTGCATCTTTAAAACGAAGACTCTGGTCGCTTGGGGACAGAGAAGCTACGCCAAAAGTAATAAGTTTGTACAAAGCTATCCACTTTCCAACATGACCACGAAGCCGTGGTATCCCGTCTACATCAGGTGTGCTGGAGTATTTATTTGGCTGTGGGTGCTCACCGTCGATTACTTAGTTCTGTTTCGTGGATTCCACTAGCCCGCGGGAATAGGCCCGACATACTAGCTACCCAAGGTTTTGCCAGCTTGCCAACCTCCGCCGCCTCATAGCAAACTGAAGTATGAGGATCCTAGCCAGATTCATGGCGTCGGCCACGGGTGCCGATCACTTCCCTGCCGCCAGCCTGCCGGAAGTTGCTTTTCTCGGCCGCTCCAACGTCGGCAAGTCCAGCGTGATCAATACTCTCGTCGGAACCAAGCTGGCCCGCACCAGTTCTACGCCCGGACGCACCCGCAGCATTAATTTCTTCGAAGTGCGATGGCCGGGAAGACCGCGCCCCGAGGTCATTTTCGCCGACCTGCCCGGCTACGGCTACGCCAAACTTTCGCGTGAGATTTCGCAGGAGTGGCCTAAGTTTATCGAGCCTTATCTCAACGAGCGCCCTACGCTGGCTTTGTGCATGGCGCTGGTGGATGTGAATGTTCCTCCGCAAGACAGCGATCGCCAGCTCTTAGATTTTCTTAACGCGTTAGGTCGTGACTTCTTGCTGATCGCTACCAAGAGCGACCGCCTTTCGAACAATCAACTGCAGAACGCGCTG
>JBAPOI010000915.1:0-13040 GCA_049279555.1 Candidatus Sulfotelmatobacter sp. | reverse complement strand
CAGTAACATCGCCGCCAAACTAACCACAAAATTTCGGTTCATACGTCGCTCCTAAATCACGCTGATTTGTAGGTCTTTCGTACTTGTTGCACGTATTTGTTCGACCAGGCCCGATCATTGTTTCTGCACTTTCGAGATCCAATCCGCGATTCCCAGAGTCTTCAAGATTTCCGGGGATCCCTCGTCCATAGCCAGCGGCTCGTGGCAAGTGCTGCAGTCCTGAGTGATCGTTTTTCCATCTGCCGTCGTGTGCGAGCCGTCGTGACACCGAAAGCATCCTGGAAAATCCATATGGCCAAGGTTGTTGGGGTAAGTGCCCCAAGTCACTTTCAGGTCCGGAAAAACATTGCGGTTGTAGATGGCGAGAACCGCTTCACCTGCCTGGGTGATGTCCTGGGAACGCGTCGCGTAAAAGTCTGGATAGTTCTGTCGATAGAAAGCGGTAATGGCCGGCGGCAATTTCTCCGCTGCTTCCGCGCTTGTCGCGTAGTTTGCCTTCAGCAACTCAACACTTTTTTTCTTGATGTAGGGCAGCCCTACAGCGATGTCACCGAGGGCGAGCGCTTTGTCTACGGCTCGTTCCGGCAAATCGAAAGTATGCGTAGGGCGGTTGTGGCAGTCCACGCATTGCATATCAAATTGTGGAAGCGCCTTGACCGCATCCGGCGCAGTATCTGAAGTGACGAAGGCTCGGACTTCCCCTGTATCTGTATTTCTGTATTCGACCCACGGAATGGTCTGCCGCACAGGATCGGCGGCCGCAAAGCGGATATGAACTCCCGGACCAAAGTGCGCGGCGTGAATTCCGGAGATCCGATTTCCGCCCACTAGCATCAGGAGAACAGTCTCCGTTCGTGTATTCGCTTCGTCGTCGGCATACTTGCTGAATAAGCGCAGACGCGCGCCGATGAACTTCTGCGGCCAATGACAGTTCTCGCAAGTTTCTGTCGCCGGCACGAGACGATTGCTAGCCAGACCGGAAGGAATTGGTCTCGGGGCTGTATGCAGCACAGTCTCAAAGAGTTGACGAACTCCGTTCGTCTTGGCATGGATCCAGCCGGCAGCACCGGGCGCTACATGGCACTCGACGCATTCCACCCTGGAGTGAGGCGAATTTTGATACGCAGCCAGTTCAGGATGCATCGTATGACAGCTCGCTCCGCAGAATTGTGGCGTCTCCATATACTCAACAGCTCGATAGGTGACCTGGGTTCCAATGAAAATGTTCACGATGGTTGTGGCGCCGAAAAACCAGGCGATGCGGCGCAGCGCCATTCCGCGATCGAACCCTTCCTCGGATAATCCTTGGCGAATCTGGCGTTTGCTCAGGTAGACACCGATCGGCACCAGTGCCAAACCAGTGAAGAAAATTGCTGGAAGGATGAGAAATACCAAGATGCCGGCGTAAGGATTTTCGACGTGGCCGCGAATCTGTTGTGGCAATACAAAGAGCCACGAAATCACAGCAGTAGCGAGCAGCGCCAAGCCCAGCAGACTTAGCCAATGTCGAGTAAGCACGAACCATGTAGGCCTTTCACTCGTCGCACCCATAGAACACGCTGGAAATCAAGAGCCGACAGCTTTGCCTGAGGAGCAGGCTAAAAGGCCCGAGAGAGAAAAGGCACTGTAAGAAATGCCAGTGTCGTCGTCGTCAAAATCAATATTGTGTAAGCAGCTACGATCTTTTGAACTTTTTCTCGGCCTGCGTTGCGGAATCACGATCTCGCAGAAGCAATAGCCGCGGTTCGTTTTGCTGACGTCCCGAACCCCACCAGGCTGCAACACGATATTTGTGCTCATTTGTCATCTTCTTCGCCCTTCGGGATGATTCTATGGCGAATGATTGACCGAGTCTGTGGCCGAAATCACGCCTGTTGGTGATTACAATCACATGTCGAGTGCTACAATCACCCGCACAAATGAATGGTGCCGAATGAGCGCTCCCTACGGATTAGACATCATCGACAACTGTCTCAGTTGTCCCGTTCGGGAGGAGCACTTGTTCTGTAATCTGTCTCCTGCTGCTGTACAAAAGTTGAATGAAATCAAGTCCACCGCGGTCTACCCTAGATCAGCAATGCTTTTTATCGAGGGCCAACAGCCCCGTGGGGTATTTGTACTTTGCACCGGCAAGGCCAAGCTTTTCAGTTCAGCGAGCGACGGCAAAACCGTCATCACCAAAATTTCCGAAGCCGGAGACGTCTTAGGATTGAACGCAAACATTTCCAACCGTCCCTACGAAGTCACAGCTGAAATGATGGAGCCCGGCCAGGCCAATTTCATCGCCCGTGACGCCCTGCTCCAATTCCTGCGCGCCCACGGAGAAGTAGCCCTGCGCGTTGCGGAGCAACTAAGCCGAAACTATTACGCTGCGCACGAAGAAATCCGCACCCTCGGACTCACTAGTTCACCTTCAGAGAAGTTTGCGAAATTACTGCTTTCCTGGTCGGCGAACGCAGACACTTCACATGAGCCTGTGCGTGTGAAGATGACGCTGACTCATGAAGAAATCGCCGCAATGATTGGCACCACGCGCGAGACGGTCACCCGCCTGTTCTCCAGTTTCAAGAAGAAGCAGTTGCTGCAAATCAAGGGGTCCACCATCATTATTCCGAACAGACCTGCCCTCGAGAAAATGCTGAACTCCTAGTCATGTATCGGAGCCGTCACGCCGAAACCTACAGTTAACGACCTTCCTAAATCTCTTGGATTAAGTCCTCGGGATCGAGAGCCCATAGCTTTGCCTGAGGAGCAGGCTAAAAAAGGCCGAGGCGCAAAAGGGACTGTAAGAAATGCCAGTATCTGTCGCTGCAAAACCCAAAATATTGTTTAAGCAACAAGAAATGCTCTGCTTTACGGATAAAGCAGGCGGCTCATATGTGCTAACAAGACCAATGCCATGGCATTGACAGATTCCTTCACTTTGCAAGTGGAGTAGAAGGCTTAACTGTCGACACGAATCGGCGATTCGAGAATGAAAATGGATACGCAGGATCAAATAGACGGTGGTCCAAGGACGTCGGACTCAACGTCAATTAATCGGCGACAGTGGCTGAGGTTGACGGTAGGCTGCGGCGCGGGACTGGCGCTCGGGGATCTCCTCGATCTGTCCACGGTGAGGGCCGCCGCGCAAAAGTTAAAGCTCGCAAACATTAGTGAGTTCACGACCTCGTGCAACTTCTGCTCCTGCGGGTGCGGCATGATCGCTGCCGTACGTGAAGGCAAGCTGATCGCAATGGAAGGCGACTATGACCACATCGTGAACCGCGGATCACTATGCGTCAAAGGCATATCCATGTTCGCCACGCACACCTCACCGAACCGACTTCAAACGCCGCGTTACCGAGCCCCGGGCAGCGACCACTGGGAGGAGATCTCCTGGGACGACGCGATCGCCCGGGTCGCGCAGAAGATTCGCACGACGCGCGACGCGACCTGGATCGCCACCGAGAAGGTCGACGACAAAGAGGTTCCGGTCAATCGGACGGATGCGATTGGGTTCCTGGGCGGCGCGCAGAACACGAACGAGGAGTGCTACCTCTTCCAGAAGGCGGCCCGGCTGCTCGGCCTGATTTACGTCGAGCATCAGGCCCGGCTTTGACACAGCCCTACGGTCCCCGGTCTGGGGGCCTCGTTCGGAAGAGGGGCGATGACCAACCACTGGATCGACCTGCAGAACTGCAAGACGATCCTGGTGGAAGGCAGCAACGTGGCCGAGAACCATCCCATGGCCTTCAAGTGGATCCGGAAGGCGCAGGAGAATGGGGCGAAGATCATCCACGTCGATCCGCGATTCACCCGGACCTCAGCGACGGCGGACGTGTACGCGCGTATCCGTCCCGGCACCGACGCGGCGTTCCAGAACACGATGATCAACTACATCCTCGTCAACAAGCTGTACGACGAGGATTATGTCACGACCCATACCAACGCCCTTTTCCTGGGCGATCAGGCGTTCGACTTCAAGGATGGCGTTTTCAGCGGGTTCGACGAGGAGAAACACAAGTACCACACGGAGACTTGGGGATATCAGCTCGATGCCAAGGGAAAGCCCCGCGTCGCCAATGGCCTGGATGATCCGCACTGCGTCTTCTCGCGCCTGAAGACCTTTGTCTCGCGGTACACGCTGGAGACGGGCGAGCGGATCACCGGCATTCCGGCCGACCAGATCCGCCAGATCGCGGAGATGATGGCGAAGAACCGTCCGGGATCCATCCTCTACGCGCTCGGGATGACCCAGCACACCACCGGCGTGCAGGGCATCCGGTCGTTCACGATCCTGCAGCTCTTGCTCGGCAATATCGGCAAGCCGGGCGGCGGCGTCAATGCTCTTCGAGGCGAGCCGAACGTGCAAGGCGCGTGCGACATGGCGGTGCTCTACAACTACATGCCGGGCTATCTCAACTCTGCGTCGAACGCCGAGCCGGCCATCCGCGACTACGTGCGCAAGAACGGAACCGCCGACAGCAAGTACCTCATCAACACGCTCAAAGCGTTCTACGGAGATGCGGCCACTCCCGAGAATGATTTCGCCTACGCCTGGCTGCCCAAGCGGAACGCCTCCAAGGACTACGGGACCCTGCCGATGTTCGAGGATGCCCTCGCAGGGAAGCTGAAGCTCCTTTGGATCGTCGGCCAGAATCCCGCGGTCACTGTGCCCAATCTCAAGCTGACGTTCGACGCTATGGGAAAGCTCGAGACGCTCGTGGTCCAGGAAATCTGGGAAACCGAAACAGCGACGTTCTGGCGCCGGCCCGGCGTCGACCCGAAGTCCATCTCCACCGAGGTGATCCTGCTGCCCGCGGCGTTCTTCATGGAAAAGAATGGCACCATCAGCAACTCGGGCGGAATGGTGCAATGGCGCCACGCCGCCGTGAAGCCTCCGGGGCAGGCCAAACCCGATGGCGAGATCGTCGATCTCGTATTTCGCCGCGTGCGCGATCTGGTCAAGGACTCGAAGGAGCCGAGAGACGAGATCATCAAGAAGGCATTCTGGACCTACACCACGGCCGAGGACGTCCTGCGCGAGATCAACGGGTACGCCCTGCGCGATAACCCGGATACCGGCCTCAAGGCGGGCGATCTCGTCCGCAAGATCAGTGATCTTCGGGCCGACGGTTCCACGTCGTCCGGCGCGTGGATCTACGCGGGCGTCTTCGCCGGCGGTAAGAACCTCTCGAAGCGTCGCGACTCGAAAACGGATCCGGGAGGTCTAGGCCTCTATCCGGGCTTCGGGTGGACCTGGCCGAACAATATGCGCATTCTCTACAACCGCGCGTCATGCGATCGGCACGGCAGGCCATATCCGGGCTCAAAGCCCATCGTATGGTGGGACGAGAGAGCCAAACGCTGGGCTGGATACGACGTGCCAGACGTTCCTGTTCTCACCGATGGACCGAATACGCCGAATGGCCAGAGAGCATTCCACCTGGGTGCGGAAGGCGTCGGGCGCCTGTTCGCGGCCGTCTACTCCGATCCGGACGAGAAGCATCCGGGCTATCCGCGCGACGTCGCGTACGTGCCGAAGGACGGCCCGCTGCCGGAGATGTACGAACCTGTCGAGAGTCCAGTGGAGAACGTCCTACACCGGAAGGTGAACCACAACCCGTTGCTCAAGTATCCACGCGTCAAGTCCCACCAGCCCATCGGCACGGTCGCGGAGTTTCCCTATGTCCTCATGACATCAACCGTCGCGGAACACTGGTGTGGGGGTTCAACAACCCGCAATATTCCGTGGTTGAACGAACTCGTTCCCGAACCGATGCTCGAAATGCCGGAAAGCCTTGCGCAAAAGCTATCGCTGAAAACGGGGGACTGGGTGAAAGTATCTTCCGCTCGCGGGGAACTTACTGTGAGAGCTGTGGTCACACCCAGAATGAAGACCCTACAGGCAGACGGGCGCGAGGTCACTGTCGTATGGATGCCGTACAACTGGGGCTACAAGGGCCTTTCGACAGGTCCCAGTGTGAACCACCTCACGATCGATGCGATGGACCCCGGAGCTGGAACTCAGGAAACCAAGGCCTGTCTGGTCAACGTGGTCAAGGCGTACGGGCACGATCCAACCGCTACCACGGTTAAAGGGAGAAGATCATGACGCCGCCAGCCACCGCGACACCGATCAAAGCTACCCTGATCGATATTACCAAGTGCATCGGCTGCCGGGCATGTCAGGTTGCCTGCAAGCAGTGGAATGATCGCGAGGGAGAACAGACTCAGCTGGATTTCAACTTAGGGTTTCAGAACCCTGCCACTCTCAGCGCCAAAACTCTTACCCTGATCACATTTCACGAACTGCCCGACGAGAAGGCTCCCGGCGGGCTGCACTATCTCTTTACGATGAGGCGTTGCCTGCATTGCTTAGAGCCAGCGTGCGCCTCTGCCTGCCCGACCACCGCACTGGAGAGGCAACCCGATGGGCCCGTCACATACAGCGCCGACCAGTGTATAGGCTGCCGCTACTGCATCTGGGCGTGTCCGTGGGGCGTGCCCACGGTCGAATGGGACTCGCTCGCTCCCAAGATACAGAAATGTACACATTGCGCCGACCGCTCCAGCCAGCCGCTCCCAGCGGCCCGCAATGGCCAGGCTCTCACCGATCAGCAGAGCCAGCAATTCCGAGACCAGATTGTGACCCCGGCTTGTGTTAAGGCGTGTCCAGCGGACTGCCTCCGCTTTGGAACCCGGGAAGATTTGCTGCAAGAGGCACACAGCCGGATTTCGACTCAGCCGGGAAAATACGTGGACCACATCTATGGCGAAAAAGAGGCAGGCGGCACGAGCGTTCTATATCTATCCTCCGTGTCGTTCGACAAACTCGGATTTCCTGATGTTGGCACCAAGCCGTATCCGGCCTTTTCCAAAATGGCCCTCCACGCGGTGCCCCCTGCCGTCATCGCCGTCGGCGCACTGCTCGGCAGCGTCTATGCCTTTCTGAAACGCAGGGCATCCGCGTTGGCGGCGGAGTCATTTGTGGCGACTCGCATTCAGGAACCCGGCCATCATGTGGAATTCGAGGCTCTTCAAAGCAAGCTGTTGACACCGTTCAATTGGACCCTTCTGGTACTCATGGCATTCGGTGCGATCTCACTGCTTGCCCGCTTTGCCTTGGGTTTGGGCGGTAGTACACACCTTTCGAACACCTATGCATGGGGACTCTGGATCGTCTTTGATCTGGTTTGGATCGCGGTGGCCGCCGGCGCGTTCGCGACCGCCGGGGTCATCTACGTCTTCCAGCGCAAGGATCTCTACTCTATGGGCCGTTCCGCCGTGCTCATGGGTCTCTTGAGCTATTCGTTTGTCACAGTGACTCTCGTCGCGGACCTCGGTTTGCCGTGGCACTTCTATCAGCTTGGGCTGCAAGCCCCAGGACAGTCGGCGATGTTTGAAGTGTCATGGTGCGTCGGCCTCTATGTCACGATCCTTCTGCTCGAATTCCTTCCGGTTCCGTTCGAACGATGGGGGATCCAGAAGGCGATGGACATATGGCGTCGATGGTCCGGCGCATATGTGGCATTTGCGGTTACGCTGTTCGTCTACCTGCTCTCGCGCAATCTGGTTTATGCCGCACTAGCCGCATCGCTCTTCTTATTCCTCGCTTGGTCATTCCAATCGCGGGGCAAAAAAACGGAACCGATCATGCTGGCCATCGCCGCGGTGACGCTCTCTACCATGCACCAGAGTTCCCTCGGCTCGTTATTCCTGTTGATGCCGGATAAGCTCGGCCCACAATGGTGGTCTCCCGTGATGCCCATCTCTTTCTTCCTTTCCTCGATTGCTGCCGGTACCGCTCTGGTCATCGTTGTTGAGATGTGGATCGCGAAGGCATGGAAACGACAGCTGCGAATCACACAGCTGGCGGCAATGGGCAAGATCACTTTCTGGTCGCTCTTGGTTTATCTCGTCTTTCGGCTCGGCGATATGGTGGTTCGAGGCCAGCTAGGCAGCGCATTTTCTGGAGGATTAGGAACGCTGTTTGCAGTTGAGATTCTCCTGGGCGGCATCCTTCCTTTGAGCTTATTAGCCTCGCCACGGCTGCGGGCCAAGCCGACCGTACTTTTCGTCGGGGCATTCCTCACTGTGTTGGGCGTGGTTTTCAATCGCGTGAATGTGGTGCTGTTGGCTATGAGCTTGAAAGGACCAATGCCGCAGATCGCACCGGAGACCTACTCTCCATCGATTTTCGAGTGGGGCATCTCGATTGGCCTCATTGCAGCCACCATCTTTCTCTTCGGCTTGGGTGCTCGACTCATGCCCGTACTTCCCAAAGAGCAGGTCGGACAAGGCGATTGATCCAGTGACTCAAGATGTCTGGCTATCGAGTCATGCATACCTCCAACCGGTGGCGCAGTTGCACGCGCTAGTCGATACAGCGGTCGCCGGAATTCCAAACGAGAACACCTGTGCTCCCGTCTGGGACGACTACACTGCTGATTTTCAGGAGGGTGTCCCACTCCTCGAGAGCTCGGCCGCAGCCCTTGACTTCACTGCTGCGGCGAGCACGGTTGTATTGTTAATCCAGAAGTTGGCCTCAGCTCCCCTGCCGAGCAAGCTTGCACAAGATGCAAGAGTTCTAGATTCTGAACTGCACAGCAACCCGGATGCATCTCACCGCGCGGTTGCGTGGCTGCTCGATAGAGGCGTATATGCGTCCTCGTGTCCGGGTTTGTTGCGTTACTTGGGCTGGACTGCATTGGCTCTGCACCTTCACCCTATGGTGGATGCGTTCGCTGGATGGCGTGATGAGGAGCGCTGGCTCCGCAATTACTGTCCGGCTTGCGGCTCACGGCCCAGTATGGCTCAGTTGGCCGGCACCGATCCTGGGCGTCTCCGGCTCCTAACTTGCGGTTGTTGCAAGACACGCTGGCGGTACCGGCGAACCGGATGCCCTTACTGCGAAAACCAAAACGATCACCGCCTCGCAGTCCTGGCGGTCGAAGGAGAAGGGGGCCTTCGCATTGATTATTGCGAATCCTGCCGCGGCTATCTCAAGACCTACGACGGCGAAGGCAGCGAGCGCGTGTTGCTGGCTGACTGGACCTCAATTCATCTCGACATTCTCGCCCATGATCGCGGGCTTATAAGATCAGCGGCGTCGTTGTACGAGTTTAGTTAGCCTACACGCCCGCCCGCCCGCACAAAAAGGACAACCATGTGTTTGCTCTGACACTTACGATCTAACGATCTAACCGCTAAGCGGTCCTACTGTAACTGGTCCGGGATGGCAAGCAGAGACCGGCACCCGCGTTTCAAAAACGGGGGTCACTGAAACATGTAGAGCCGTTTTGTCCGTGAAGCAGACCGACAAGGATCGATAGTCCGATTCGTTGTGAAGGGGTTTTTGGGCAGTCCTCTGACCGTTGCCCCGGTAGCCAATTAGGGAACACCGTTCGTCAAGTACACCATTTGCCCTTCGCGCACCGTGGGCAGTTCCCGAGACACTTGGCTGTACATAGACTACTGACCACGAAGAAGACAAGTCATTCTTGTCGCAATATGTTGACAGGATTCATGCGGGCAGCGCGCCAGGCCGGGAGCGCACAGGTTAGTACGGCTAGAGTCATTAGAGCTATGGGCAATGCGATGTACGTGGCGGGATCGAGGGCGCTGATTTCGAAGAGTAGATCGGCGATAAGTTTCTTCGTAAGAAGTGACAGTAGAAGTCCCAACCCAACCCCGATGGCCGCAAATGGCAAAATCTGGCGTAGCAGGGAGGAAAAAACGTGTTTCCGCTGAGCGCCGAGAGCGAGGCGGATTCCGAGATCGCGTTGGCGCGACGAGATGATATAGGAAATCAGCCCATACACACCGCCGAGTGCCAGAACGATGCCCATCCCCGCAAGTCCGCTGAGCACCAGCATGTTGAAGCGGAATTGCGAGTTGAAGCGATCCATCATGAATTGCAAAGTTTGCACGTCGGCAACTGGTTGGTCTTTGTCGAGTTCCGCAACCACCTTGGGGAGCGCGACAAGCGTCGCGGCTGGATCGTTCGTGGTTCTTGCCACGACCGTCATCTCGGAAAATTGCCGGGCGGGCCAAAACATCTCCGGTCTGGCTGGCGTTTGGATATTGAACTGCCGATAATCGCCGACGACGCCAACCACTAAGCGCCACGGCCCCGGATCGCGATGAGGGGGAATCAAGCGTATGTGGGCGCCGATGGGGTCCTGGTTCGGCCAATACTTGCGAGCAAGGCTCTCATTCAAGATTGCGACGTCGGTCGTGCCTTTTTGCATGTCGTCAGGGGTGAAAAGCCGTCCGCTTCGCAAGGGCGTTCCCATGGTTTGGAAGAAATCCGAGGTCACAGCAGCATAGTCTGCCGAGGGCGCACTGCCAGGCGTCGCAATGGCCCGTCCTTCGATCTCGAACCAATTGTAATGCAGAGCATAGAGCGGAAAGTTGTCGGCAAGGCTGGCTATTTCCACACCCGGAAGCCGGCGTACACGATCGAGAAGCCGTTCGCAGAAATACTCGCGAGCGTCCCCGCTGGCATAGCCCGGAGGCACAAGAACGATTCTTCCAGTAACCACGTTTTGCGCGCGAAACCACCCGGGGTCCACCTCAAGTAACCGCTGGAAGCTGCGGGTGAGTAGCATCGCTCCAATTGCGAGAACCAGAGTGATAGCGATCTCGGTGGAGACGAGGACTCGGCGAACCAAAGATCCCCAGCGAGCGCCGCCAAAATTAGCCGATTGCCTAAGCGACGATTTGAAGGTACGGCGGCTGTATATCCAGGCAGGTAATACTCCCAACAACGATACGCAGAGCAACGAGATCAAGCCGGAGGCAACAAAGCTGCGCATATCCAGATGGAGGCGGCTGGCTCCGTAAATGCTCATGGGCTGCATCGCGCGGATCAAAGCAATTCCAGCGTAACAAGCCCCCCATGCCAGGGTTGCAGCCACCACCGCAAGCAGAAAACTTTCTGTCAACACATTAGCAATCAGTACTCGCCGGGGCGCTCCCAGCGCGTCCATGATCGCGAGGTCCCTTTGCCGGTTGATGAAGCGGACCAACATCAGCCCGGAGCCATTCAAGCAACCCAGCAGAAGCACGGTAATGGCAGCCCCCCAGAGAATGTAGAGCGCACGGCCCAGGTCTGGGTCGGCATTCTCAATCTTCAAAGGCACCAGATTCACGCTATAGCCGGTATTAAGGCCCGGATCGGATTGCTCTAATCGAGTTGCCAATGCACGCATTTCAGCGCGAGCCTGAGCCAGGGTTACCCCCCGTTTCAGCCGGCCCGTCACAAGGAAACGCCGTACCCTCGTTTCAGTTGGAGGGTCGGCGGCAGTCACAGGCGATAGCGGAATCCAAATCTCGGGCTTGTACTCGTAGGCGCCTTCGAAAATCGTCATCAGGTGAAAACTGCCGGGGAGCACTCCAACAATCGTGCGCGGAATGCCGTTGAGCAGGAGTTTCTCTCCCAGCGGGTTTTGACGGGCGAAGTGATTTTTGGCGAAGGCTGCGGTAATCAGCACCACGCTGTTCGACCCCGCATCCTCCGGCAAAAATGTTCGGCCCTGTTGCGCCGAAACTCCAAGCATCCGAAAAAATCCGGCACTTGCGCGAGCCGCAACCAGATGTTCGGGATTTCCCCGGCCGGTCAGATTGTATTCGGCCCATTCATGAGCCTCGATGGCGTCGAACACATCGGTTTGAGTTTGCCATTCCCTGAAGTTGTTCCATGCCACCCGTCCGCGGCTAGCCTGTGGTTCACCGAGAGACGGATTGGCTTCCCAGATCATGACTAGGCCATCCGGGTCGCGATAGGGCAAAGGATGAAGTACGATTTGGTCGATGACCGTCAACAGGAGGGTATTGGCGGCGACCCCAAGGGAGAACACCAGAATCACGATTAATACAAAAGCTGGATCTCGCGCCAGCGAGCGCAGCGAATAACGAAGCCGTAAGAGCCACATTCGAGCGAGTTACTCCGGAAACCTCCAAAAAGCGGGTAGCCCAAAACCGCTTAAAGGTACGGGATTGACTGCGCCGCGCACAAGAACAAAATCACACGCTGTCGAAAAAGTAACTTGCGAAGTCCCCACCTCCTGTCCGAAAATGGACATGTGTCCATAATCGGACATAATTTCCCATGTTGTCCCGAAAACGGGAACGGAAAATGGTACAAACACGAAAACAAGAACCTCCCAATAGGTTGTGGAGGGCTGATTAACGCCGCGCTGGAAAAATTCAGTGTTGCCGTGCGGTGTAGACGGTGTAAAAAGGACGGCCCGCAAATTTACTGGAGACTTTTTACTCCTCGGCGGACTGAGTTACACAGCTTAGTAAACCGGCGTCGAGAGATGCTTCTCGTCGCTAAACCACAATTACTCACAATGTTGCAAAGGAGATAGGAAGATGAAGATGATGATAGCCAAGACGGTGTTTTGGATGGGTCTGTTGCTGGTGCTGCTCGGTGAAGGTAGCCTACGTTTGATGGCCCAAGGTCCCGGCATTCCACCCGCACCCCAAGGCTCGATATCGGTAGTTTCGTAAGTCCGGGCAGCAACAAAAAATTAAAGGTACCGCGGCTGTTCTAGAAACTGGAAGTGGTAGTATTCTCTCCACTTCCGGTTTTTTTCCGCAATGCGAGTGCTCGAAGTATTAGCGTGTGTTGCGGAGCGGTGTAGGCAGCCTAAGAAGGACGGCCCCGAAATTTACTGGAAGCTTTTTTACTCTCTCCTCGGCGGGCTGAGTTATAAAACCCAGTAAAACGGTGCCGCGAGATTCTTCTCGTCACCAAACCAAAACCACACAATGTTAAAAAGGAGAATAGACGATGAAAGTAATGCTAGCCAAGATGGTGCTTTGCATGGGGTTGTTGCTGGTGCTGCTCGGTGAAGGTAGCCTACGTTTGTTAGCCACCGGCGGCGGTATTCCACCGCGCGCGGCCCAAGGCGCGATATCCGTGGCTTCGTAAGTCCGGAAAACAACAAGAAACTAAAGATACAAGGGGCTGTCCAGGAAACTAGAAGTGGTAATATTCTCCCCACTTCCGGTTTTTTCTGCGATGCGAGTGCTCAACGTATTGGCGC
>JBAPOI010000914.1:0-4068 GCA_049279555.1 Candidatus Sulfotelmatobacter sp. | reverse complement strand
GCAATGGCTCGTCGAACATCACTTTATTTGGCTATTCCATCGATAGCAGCCCTTTCATAACTCGAAGCCCCAACAACGGTCTCAGCACCGAGATCAGCAATACGGAATACCGTTTAAGCGCAACTACATCGGGCACGCACCACACAATACGGTTCAAGGCATGGTCCAGCGCAGGGGAGTGTCCTGAAAGTGACATCACGGTCACCGTGAGCGGATTCACCACCAGCGAGGCCGACAATGTGGACGATGTTTCCAACGCTTCAAGCTGGAGTCCAAATCCGTGTCCCGACACGCAGAAGAGCACGTCCGGGCTGGTGGGCTGGTTCTGGGTATACGACACTGGAACGAAGCCATGTACCTGCCCGGTCGATACTAGTAAATATGCGGCATGCAAAGGTACCGGCAGCACCACCTACACGGAGACAGGCACAACGATTGATGGCGATGCCAGGCTCTTCTACACCGACTGGATCGGAGAGGGGAGCGGATATGAACCGGGCGAGCGCTACTCCGAGACTTATGGAAGCACGAGCACGGCGACGCATTTTGTATACGACGCCTACATTTATTTCACCGATCCGCAAAATGTGCAGAACCTCGAAATGGACATCAACCAAACCGATAGCAGCGGCGACCTCTACATTTACGGGGTGCAGTGCGCTCTGAACCAGTGGGAGTACACGACCGACAGTGGCGGAGCCAAGTGGAATTCCACGGGAATGGATTGCAGCAAACTATTTGATTCGAGCGGTTCCGCCAACATATGGCATCACGTGCAGATCGCCTCTCACCGCGTGGGCACCGGATCGACCGGCAAAGTCTATTACGACTCGGCAACGCTCGATGGAAAGACGGAAACTCTCAATCTCAGCGGAGTCGATTCTTATTTTGTCGAGTCATGGAGCCCGAACATTTTGATGCTTAACTTCCAGGTGGATGGCATATATAACAGCGGAGCGGAAGCTACCGCAACCATCTATGTGGATGGGATGACGATGATGTGGTATTGACGAACGGGACGGCTGGCCGAGCCTAAACTCTTGGGGATGCACCTCAGGATTGATGTTGTGACTCGCATCCCTAGCCTCGGCCGCCCGGCCAGCCCTCCTGCCGCTGCACGGAACGCGGAGACGAGGCCAGCGCCGGTGTGCAAAGGATGTTCTAGGACGATGTGTAAAGGATGTCTTGGACTCGACAATCGCCCCGGGTGGGGCATCCAGCGTGCCGATCTGAGCGTAGAGATCACTAGGCGTACAGATTAATCAGCCGTCCGCTCCAGCCAGCGGGATTGGCCGCATAGAAAAGATAATGGGCGATCGCCGTGCCCCCCACAGAATAGCTCCAGGGCCACCCGGAGACATACTCCCCGTCCGAGCGGCCCGTCTCATCGCTCTGGGAATCGTCGACGCTTCGCGAATCCTCGATGAACGTTCCGTAGATGCGATTTGCCCCGCCCCGGCGCGTCGAATACGACCTAGCGAAAGTGTCGGCCGAGGGTACAAGACTAATCTGGCTAGCCCGCGTGGTGATCGCTCTCTGAGTAAGAGGCACCAGACTGGTCGACACATCCGGGCGCCTGCGGCGGGTCGACCGGATTTACCGCCGCCGGCAGCAGTTTAATCGACATGGGAAATCAGTTTGCCAACTCTCCATCTATCGGCAGTTCCGGCCGATCTAAAGAACACGGCGGTACTCTAGCGCCGTACGTGAGGACTCATCCCCACCACAACCCTCCGTCTTCCTGATCGAAGCGTATCAGGCAAGCTGAGGTGGATACGATAGCCGCCGTAACCAAGCCATAGCGCCCATTCTCGCAAGCGTTTCACTGGGCGAAATCCACCACTGTGGCCGAAATCAACCGGGGTAAGTCGATCAAAAGAACGGAACTCTTCCCCATTTCCAGTGTTCAATCTAGTAACAGGAATTCTGGGGGACTTTATGAAAACCAAATTATCCAAAACGATTTTTACCGCAGTTTTGACGAGCGCAGTGGCGCTCGGGACTGGCACCTCGTTGTGGGCGCAGGACCCGTCGATGGACAAACCCTCAGCGGGCATAAGCGCACAGGTGGATCAGGCACCACCGCCAGAGCAGCCCGCGCCGCAATACAATGCGCCGGACCAGGGCCCGCCGCCGGATGTCGCGCCTCCTCCACCGCAAGATCAAGGTACCTACCAAGACCGCGCATATCAAGACCAGGCGCAAGCGACTCCGCCTCCAACGGGTCCGGATCAACGGCAGTACACATCGTTGCCTCCGGAGCAGTTGCATAAGCTGGTAGCTCCGATTGCGTTGTATCCCGATTCGCTCGTGGCGCAAATACTGGCTGCGTCAGAGTATCCAACGCAGATTGTGGTGGCGAACCGGATGGTGCGGGCGAACCCGGATTTGAAGGGACGCGATCTGGCTCAGGAAGCGGACGGGCAGGATTGGGATCCGAGTGTGAAAGCTCTCGTGGAGTTTCCAACAGTGCTGGCGAACCTGGATAGGGATTTGTCGTGGACCTCTGAGCTCGGCGAAGCCTATCGGAATCAGCCGGATGACGTGATGCAGGCTGTCCAATACATGCGTCACAAGGCTTACAACGCGGGCAATCTGCGGAGTACGCCGCAAGAGCGCGTCTACGAGCAGGGGTCGGATGTAGACATTCAGCCGGCTGATCCGAACGTGGTCTACGTGCCCACTTACAATCCGGCGTATGTGTACGGATATCCCGTAGGCCTGTGGCCTGGGTTTTATCCGTGGTGGGGAGTTGGATTTGGCGGCCCATACATTTCGTTCGGCTTGGGCTTCCCGGTATGGCCGTTCTTCGGTTTCGGCTGGGGATGGCATGGATGGGGCATCGGCTGGGGATTCCACGGTGGAGTCTTCTTCGGCGGCCGTGCTTATGCCTTCCGTGGCGGTGCGTTTTATAACCACGCAGCGTTTGCGCACGGAAATTATCGCGGATTCGCTTCCCGTGGCGCATTCGGAGCGCGCGGGTTTGGCTCAGCCGCAGGTCGCGGATACGCGGGTGCTACTCGAGGCTACGCGGGAACCTCGCACGGCTTTGCCGGCAACCGCGGATCAGCCGTTAACCGGGGCGCCGTAGGCAACCGAGGCTACACAGGCAACCGGGGATTCTCCGGCGCCAGCCGCGGCAGTGAGTCGCGTGGCGGTTCGTACGGTGGCGGGCACTCTAGCGGCGGACATAGCAGCTCAGCTGGTCACAGTGGCGGCGGACACGGTGGCAGGCACTAAGTACTCCGCATAGTCATCACCGTTTCCAGCCCAAATCAAAAGCCCCGCTCTCACGAGTGGGGCTTTGGTTGTTCGGACAGTCTGAGTGGTGGCCACTGCCGCTGCCGTTGATCTTGATTTCGACGGAGTTTGTAGTTGCGACTTATCTCGATGGTAAAGTTGCCCATGGCCCACGCCACAACTCCCGAAAGCTTTGAGCAGATTGTGGAGTGGGCATACAGCACCCTGCCGCAGGAGGTTAGGGACCTTCCAGATTTCCCTGGCATCCAGGTGCTTGACGAGCCACCTGCGGACGTATTGAAGGACATTTCGAATAGAAAAAAGTGGCACCCTGGGACCGAGCTTTTGGGGCTGTACAGTGGCACAGTGCGGACGAAACAGTCCAACACCCAGGTGAAATTCGCCCCAGACTTGATTTTTGTTTTCCGTGGTCCCATTCTGCGCTGTTCAAAAGGAGATTTGCGGGCTGAAGTCAGACGGGTAGTCTGGCATGAAGTCGCACACTGGCTCGGCTACGAAACCGAGGAGCAAGTGAAAGCCTTGGGTTTATGACCACCGCTCATCGAGCCAGGTCGATGAGCGTTATGGCGATTTTACGTCAACCGACTTACGCATGACACGGACAGAGTGCTAACGCTTGGTGCTTCTCCTTTGGCTTGCGACGACAAATCTGAAATCCGATTCAAAAGCGTGGCTGTGTGTCTCTTGATTGAACTTTCCTGCATGCCCGCCCTTCGCAACGTGCGCGAAGGACGGGGGACCGCAATTGTTGTGGCTTCGGCAATCAAAGGCTCGAGCCACCCGTCCTAATCTCTAAGGCTCAAATAC
>JBAPOI010000913.1:0-1571 GCA_049279555.1 Candidatus Sulfotelmatobacter sp. | reverse complement strand
CCACCCAATACACACCGGTCGGGTATGTGTTAGTGCGCGCGTAGCATGTGCCGATCGAGAAGGTGCGTAGATTGCGGTCGTCGAGAACGCGTCCGGCTTCTGCGGGCAAGGTTTCGGGATGCAGGCTGGTATAGGTGAGCACGGTGTAGCGTTGCGCGAGTTGTTGAACGGGGGAGGTGCCGAGCTTGTCCGCTTGCGCCATGGAACAGGCAGCGTCGTCGGCAAAAGATTGACCGTTCCCAGACGGAGCGTAGCTAGAGACATCGCGACTGGAAACATCGTGAATAGAGAGGTCATGACCGGAAAGATCTCGACGGGAAAGATCGCGGCGGGCGAGAGCAGGCTGGCGGGCTTGCTGCCGGGCCTGGATCACGGCCGCCGCGATTCGTTCCTTGACTTCGGCGGCGGAATAATTGGGGAGGGCATGGCCGAAGTCTTGCACAATATACAAACGGTCTCCGCTGCGAATCACGCCCATCCCGACCACGTTGTAAGCCGGGTTGAGCAAGTTCGCGCGATGCGGGGGGGAAAGCATGAGATGTTGATGTCCACTGGCCGCGTCGAAATCGAAAGCGACGTTCTCGCCTTCCTGATCGAGTTGAAGGCGGGTCGCGGTGGCCAAGCGTTGTGGAAGGGAGGGCTCGCCGGTGAACTGGTGCGAAAGTTGCCGCGCCGCAAACATCGCTTCTGCGTGGATGCGAGCGGCTTGAGAAAGTCCGTTATCGAATGTAAGCGGCGGTGCGTCGGCTTGCGCTCTCGCGTGATTCGCCAGATCGAGCAGAACCTGCTCAGCGGCCGAATCGTAGTCGCGGAATGGAATATCGGCAGCCGTTGCGGAGGCCGGCTTCAGACTTGCATGCTGCGCAGATTTATCGGCGGCGGCGTTTGCGTCTGATGATGATGACGCCATCACCCGGCTCGACGGCTGTAACGAGGCGGCGCCCGTCACCAGCACAATCGTCATCGCGATTTTTGAGGCCCGAGGCATCGCCCTGTGCCTACTCGACGCGACCCTGGGAAGAGTCTTCTTGGTTTCAAACCTGCTAGTTCCAAAGCTGTTAGTTTCAACTGCGCGTTTCAAACCCGCAGGCTCAAACTTGCCGTTGGTGCTACGCTAGAATCCGGAATCCACTTTAAGAAGTTACCTTCGCTATGGAACCAGGTGTCATAGGGGTCATCGGCCTATTGTTTGGAAGCTTGATTGCTTGGCTGGCGCTACGCTCGCGCACGGCCGCGCTAAGCGCCCGCTTATCGTTGATGGAAAAGCAATTAGCGGCCCAAAACGCCGATCTGGCGCGGCTTCAGCAGGCTCACACGGACGTAGTAGCCGCTAAGGCCAGATTAGAATCCGCACTGGAATCGGAACGGAAGACCAGCAACGAAAAGATGGATCTTGTCACCCGCGCCAGCGAAGAATTACGCAACGCATTCAAGGCAATGGCTTCCGATGCCTTGAAGAGCAACAACCAATCGTTTCTTGTGCTGGCTCAAGAGCGCCTGGAACGCTTTCAGGCCGAGGCCCGCGGCGACCTCGAAACCCGGCAGAAAGCCGTGGCCGAGATGGTCGCGCC
>JBAPOI010000912.1:0-5434 GCA_049279555.1 Candidatus Sulfotelmatobacter sp. | reverse complement strand
ATTCTAGGTGGCGAAAAAAAAGTCACTGAAATGTTCCTTGAATTCGTAGCGCAAAAAGCATTCGAAAAACGGAACGCCAATGGAGTGGGCGGCAAAGTCCGTCCCCACCGTGAAGAAATTCGGCGTTTGGTCCTTGGAGCGTAGTCGTATCCCGGGGGCATCTGTGCTATGCTTCCGTGCATGTTGGCGCTTACGCGCGCTGAGAAGAACACCTTCCTTAGCCGGTGGATACTCCCTGCTCTGTTGATACTCACTGTTGTTTACGACGTTCATCATGCGAGCTATCTCTTTCAGTACATGACTGGAAAGGTCAACCTAGTCGCGTCTCCGTTCCGTGTCATCCCTGGAACATCGAGAATCGATTCTCTCAGCCCCGAGGCTCAGAATGCCGGACTCGAGCGCGGCGACAACTTACTAAGAGTCAATGGCTCTAGATATGACGGAAGCGCGGTAACCAACCGCATATTCCAGCACGCGCATTTGGGCGATTCACTTAGCGTGACTGTAGCGCGTTCGCGAACGAACGTTGAAATTAGCGTGCCGGTGCAGCTCGTTCCTCGCGGACGACCGCCCAGCGACCGATGGTATGTCTTGGTTTCGATTTTTACTGTGCTGCCTTTCACCTGCCAGTTTCTCGGCTTCTTTACGGTTTGGAAACGTCCCTGGTCACGCCCGGCCTGGCTCATCTTTGCGTTGGCTCTGGCCTTCGGAAACTTGATTCACTTGGGTTCGGAGAATGTGGATGGCACCTTCCTCAGCAACCTCGCGCTTGTCTCAGGCCAATATCTAGGAGCGACCCTGGGCTGCTGGCTTCTTCTACTAGCCTGCGATTTTCCACAGCCTCTTTCGTACGGCAGGCGATTGCGACGCCTTTCCTGGGTGCTGGCGTACCCTCTGTTCGGAGCTGCACTGTTTCGCGTGGTCGCCCGGCTCTTTGATCTGAATAATTATTGGGCAGCATCTCCGCTTCAGCCGTTCTCTCCCGCCGCGGACAGCGCCTGGCGTTGGTTGACCGTGCTGGCGGTAGTGTCATTCCTTGGCCTGATGTTCGCCCGCTTCTTCGAGCCTTCCACTCCCGACTCGCATCGAAGGGTGCGCCTGCTGTTCTTCGGGACGGCGACTGCAATCCTGCCCTTGCTCTTCCTGATCGTAAGCGCCCAGCAAACGGGCAGATCGCTCGATTCTTACCCAGTCCAGATAATCGTTCCGGCCCTGCTGACTACGCTCTTCTTTCCTCTGACCCTGGCTTTTGTGGTGATGGTTCCGCGCGCCCCAGAATTGAGCGCCTTGGTCCGGCAAATGCTTCTGCGCGCATTGTCGCAGTCCGGCCTAATCGCGCTGCAGATAAGTGCGGCGGCCATATACCTAATTGTCGTTCTTCGATCGGCTGGATCCCTTCGTAATGCTCTTTTCGGTTACACCCTTGCCTTCATACTGATCGTTCTTATTCTCCAGCCCAGCGTGGTCGAGCAATTAAGGTTGTGGGCAGATCGAAGGTTTTTCGCAAAGGCCTTTGTAGATGAGCAGCAGCTGGAACATCTGGCCGAGACGCTGACGGTATCGGGGGACGCAGATCTGATGCTCTCCGCCGCCGAGAGCCGTCTATCGCGAGTGCTCGGTGTCGAGCGGGCGCACATCATCCTGAATGGCCATAGCACGCACGGCTACTCGGAGGATGCGAAGCTGCTCATTGCACCGGGCTCAGACTTGTCCGCATCGCTCACTGGCCAAAAGCCTACGGTTATCTATTTCGATCAACCTAACTCGTATGTTCACCGCCTGCGGTCTGCCGAACAGGCACAGCTCAGAACTCTTCAAACGCGCGTCATTGTGCCGGTTCCAGGCAAGGACGGGCTGGCCGGAATTATTTCTCTTGGACCCAAGAGATTCGATATCCCGTATACCCGATCGGAACTTGTGCTGCTTCAATTTACTGCATCGCAAGTTAGCCTCGCCGTGCAGAACTCAGATTTGGCTGCGCGGATTGCAGCCGAGGCCTCTGCGCGTGAGCGTATCAAGGCCGAGAAGGACGCCATGGAGAAGGCGAGCGAAGCGAAGAGCGCGTTCCTCGCCAGCATGAGTCATGAACTCAGGACTCCAATGACGGCCATCATTGGATACACCGAGATACTCCTGGAGCAGGCCGAAGATGACAGCGACGAGAGCACGATTGCCGACTTGAAGACGATCTATTCGGCGGGTAAACACCTGCTGGAGTTGATCAACTCCGTGCTGGATATATCAAAGATCGAAGCCGGCAAGATGGAGGTCTATTATGAGGCGTTCTCAGTCTCCGAGTTGGTGCAAAATGTTGTTAGTCTGACCAAACCTCTGATTCAAGACAAAAACAATCAATTGGTACTCAAATGCGAAACCAATGTTGGTTTCATGGATTCCGATCGAATCAAAGTACGGCAGGCGCTATTCAATCTAATCAGCAATGCCAGCAAGTTTACGGAGCGAGGTATCATTACGGTCTCGGTCGCGCGAAGCTCGACCAATGGCGAGGACTGGGTAACGTTCACCGTCGCCGACACTGGAATTGGCATGACTGCGGAACAGGTGGAAAAGCTCTTCCAGGCATTTTCTCAGGCAGACAGTTCGATCGGAAGCAAATATGGTGGCACCGGCCTTGGCCTCAGCATAACCAAGAAATTTTCTGAGCTGCTCTCGGGCAGCATTTCCGTTGACAGCCAGTATGGTAGCGGCACTACGTTCACCATGCGCCTGCCTGCTGGCGGTCGCGAGGCTACGAGCCTTGAGCCGTCCATAGATGAAGCCGGTGGCAACGAGACCAGCCCGCTCGTCCTTGTTATTGACGACGATCCTGCAGTTCATCAATTCGTAAGCCGGTCACTGGAAAAGCGGAAAATTCGGGTTATTGCGACTTCCGATGGAGAATACGGGCTTGCGTTAGCGAAAAGGTACCGACCTCAAGCCATCATACTGGACATAATCATGCAGAAAATCGATGGCTGGCAGGTTTTATCGCGGTTGAAATCGGACCCCGATGTGTCGACGATACCGGTCTTGGTACTAACGGTGTTGGAAAATCGAAGCGCAGCGCAGGCCTTGGGCGCTACCGACTATCTGGTTAAGCCTGTCGACCGCGAGCGGTTGCTCAAACTTCTGTCGACTTACTGTTCACGAGCTTCAAGTCATGATCGACGCAGTTGTGTACTTGTGGTCGATGACGATCCTGCCAATCGTGCGATTCTTCGTAAGACCATTGAGAGCTGTGGCCTCGATATTCTGGAGGCGCAGGGGGGGAGGGAGGCTCTGTCGATCGTTTCCGAGACTACTCCGGATTTGATCCTACTGGATCTGAATATGCCGGGTATGGACGGATTTGAATTCATGGAAGCACTGAACGGGAATCCGCAAACGGCGCAAACGCCCATAATCGTGGTCACGGCGAAAGACCTGAATCAGGAGGAGCGCAGCCGGCTGGCAGGCAGGGCATCCCACGTGATGGAGCGGAGATCTCATTCTCCAGAGGAACTCATCGAAGCGGTTAACGAGCAACTTGCCAGATACTTTGTCAGCTCTCAGGCTATTTAATGCTATGGCGAAAATAGAATTGGTTGAAGATAACGAGATGAACCGAACGATGATCACGCGTCGGTTGCACAAGAAGGGTTATGAAGTTGTTGTGGCCATTGACGGGAGAGAAGCAATCAGGATGGCCGAAGCCGAGATGCCAGATATCATACTCATGGACGTGGATCTTCCGCTCATGAGCGGGACAGAAGCTACTCGCGAAATCCGGCGCATTCCCTCCTTAAAGCACATACCGATTATTGCCCTCACCGCTCATGCCATGGCGGGGGATTCCGAGGTGGTACTCAATGCTGGCTGCAACGAATATGTTACAAAGCCGATCGATTTCCCTGCGTTAGTCGATAAGATCGAGAACCTGCTGGCTGGCGGCCAACCGAAGGCCAAGTTAGGGTAGATCTTCGGCTAAGCCGATTTCGTGGAGATAGGACATGCACCAGAGGCTTTTTGCGAGCGACCGTTTGGCGCGCGGCCAGTTGCGTCACGATCTTCTCAATCCGGTCAGTCAGATATCGGGCTTCAGCGAAATGGTGATCGAAGACCGCAGGCAACTTGGCGAAACCGGTGATTTGGAAAAGCTTGACGAAGTCTGTTCCATCGCCGCAGATCTTATCGGGTGCATCGATGCTCAATTGCCTGTCGGCTCCACGCATATCGAGGACGCCGTTTCTGAGACTCTCATGTTTCAACTGCAGAGCTGTGTCGAACCGGCGGTCGCGAGAATATTAGAGATGAATTTGGAGCGTTGCGCTTTTGCGGGCAGCGAACCGTACTCCGAGGATGTTAAACGAATCCTTGTTGCGACAGAATCACTACGCTCGATTCTAAAGTCGGCGCTTGACCGTCTGCATGCAGGCACATCGCTCAACTCGGGAGCCGCCTAGCGATGTACGATCCGGATTCAGATTTGGCCCGCTTAAGCCTCGCGCTTACGCCTTCAACTAATCAAGACCCTCGCGATATCACGGCCATACGTCAGGATCTCCGGACGATTCTGGATCAAATCTTTGGCTGTTGCGAAATGGTCTTTGACAAGAAACACTCGGCGGACTGCGCCTCCCTTGGCCCTGCACTGCAAGAGATAAGAGCTGTTGCCGAGTGTGTTCGCGGGGTTATGGATGCCTCTGCATCCGCGCACGCCAACAACCGCAGCCTGCGCAACTTTGGTGACCGCCTGCGGCAATTGAGCGGCCACATATTGAGCTGCGCTACCGATATCGTGAAACTCAAAAGCCGTTCGCCTGAGGGTGAGCTTGAAACCGATCTGAAGCAGATCGAGGTTTCATCGCGAGGATTAGTAACGCTCGCCGAAGAACTCATTCGCTACCACTCGTTCCACGCGGCGACCCCTGCGCGCTGGTCCTCCGTGTCTCCAATGTTGTTGGGGGAATCCCGGACCTCGATCGCCACGCCAATCGGGCACGGACCAGAACGCGGCGGCATGGTCCTCATTGCGGACGACAACGAAGGCAACCGAAGGCTGGTGGCTCGCCGCCTCGAACGCGAAGGCTACTCGACCTTGATGGCCGCCGACGGATTTGAGGTGCTCAAGATACTCCGTGTGCATAAAGTTGACTTGGTTTTGCTCGACGTTATGATGCCTGAACTTGATGGGTTGGGGACGCTCCAACGGTTGAAGGAAGATCCGGACCTCCGCGATATCCCTGTGATCATGGTTTCAGCTGTCGAAGAAATTTCGAGTGTCACAGCCTGTATCGAACACGGGGCTGACGATTACCTTCCCAAACCAATCGATACAGCCATTCTGAAGGCGCGGGTTCGCTCTCTGGTCGAACGTGTTCGCCTGCGCCGGTTAGACCAGGAGAGAACGTCGGAACTGAGGCAAGCGCTTATCGATATCGAACGAGAGCGCCAG
>JBAPOI010000911.1:0-4041 GCA_049279555.1 Candidatus Sulfotelmatobacter sp. | reverse complement strand
ATATATTGTAAGGTGCCTTGAAGTGGGAAGCGTTGCCGTGGTCCCGCAGCGGCTTAAAGCCGTTTTTGAAATCCAAGCCCTTAACGCAGCGCTTGAAGCGCTGCTCCACCCAAAACCAGAGTTTTTCCGCAGCCTCTGGAACTCGTGCCCTTCCCAAACCTGACTGACACAGACTTTTTTCTAAGCCTCCAAACGTCGTGCCCTTACCAATTTTGCCTTCACTCTATTTATTCGTAATGCTCACGGGTTTGCTGATCATGAAGGCCTTCACTGCGATTCCGTTGGGTTGAAGGCCTACGGGAATCATGGTTAACAGGGAATACTCCGTGGGTTCGAGCTTGCGGGGAGTGCGGCGCTGGATTACGGTCACGTCGCCGGCCTGGGTGTCGAGCACCAGAAGATATTTTTGATCTTGCGACAGCGCGAGGCCATCCGGACGGCTACCGACGGACATGGTAGCAATTCGACGTCCGAGATCGATATCGTAGACGGCGACGCTGTCAGAGCCGAAGTTGCTGGTGTATAGCCGGGAGTTATCGCGCGTCACGAGCGCGCGGGTGGGATGCTGGCCGATTAGGGCGGTATTGCCGACTTCGTTGTTGCCTGTTTCGATGATCGAAATGCTGTCGGAATCAAAATCGCACACGATGAGTTCGCCACCATCGGGCTTGAGCGCGAGACTTACCGGGGTACGGCCTACATCGAGCAGGGCGAGCACGCGATCGCTGGTGAGATCGCCCCCGGGTGTGGTTTTCGCGAGGGCGATGGATGCGATCTGCGACGACCCGGAACAGGCGACGAAAGCTTTGCTGGAATCCGGCAGAATCGCGATGTCTTCCGGTTGCCGGCACACCGGCAGGGTGGCGCGAACGCGCAGGAGCTTAGCATCGATGACGGAAACCGTGTTATCACCGCGGTTGGAGACGACTACGGTTGTGCCGTCGGGAGAAACCCGCGCCAGTCCCGGGGCGGATCCGACACGAACGTTGCTGAGGAGCACGCGCTTCTCGAGATCGATGACCGAAACGTTGTCGGATCCGGAGTTCGCGACGTAGGCACGTCTGCCATCTTCAGACACGTCGATGAAGTAAGGCTTGCCGTGAACTCCGATGGTAGCAACTACGGCGTTCTTTTCGGCGTCGATGATGCTGACGTTGTTGGAGCTGGAGTTGACTACGTAAATTTCATTCTTCTTGAGATTCGCCGCGACGCCAGTCGGCTCAAGTCCGACGCCAATCGTCTTCACAGGCTCGAAGGTCCGCAGGTCGATGACGCTGACCGTGTTGCTTTTGCCGTTGGTGACGTAGGCATATTCGCGATAAGCGGGGCCGTAATCCGGCAGTGGCCGCTCACGGAAGTGCCACCATGCAAGCGCACCCAGTAGCGGAATCAGGACAATGATGAAGAGAAGTTTTCGCAAGATGCTGGTCGATTATCAGGGAGTCACAAGATTAGCAGAGATGGTTAGGGGCGTGGCAGCTTGGCGGGGCATCAGGAGTATCTTTGGTTTGCTTGTGTGAGTGGGCGGCGAGAAAAAATCGGTCGAGCTGCGCTCGACGGACAGCCGGGGCGGCTGTCACTACATTATTCTTGCTGTCCCCACATTGCTCTTAGTTGTTCTTATTCGTGGCGTTGCAAAGTGCGGGTTAGCGGGGGACTAGTTCGGGGAGGGCCTGGGAAGATGAGAGCGCCTGGAGTTCGCTGGTCAAGGGCGCTACTTTGTCGTTGGAAACGCGAATTTCACCATCCAAGATGACCCAGAGCTTTCCCGAGGCTGTGCCTTGAAATTGTGCACGATGTAGGGTGGCGTTGCCTTGGGCGGATTGAGGCAGCGTAAGTTTGAAGTCGCTGCCACGCTGCATGGTCGCGAGCAGGGATTGCGCGATTTGCTCGCGCACCGTATCGCCGAGAGAACCAGAGCGCAGCTGTTCGCCGACCAGCCCCTCGGCATTGATGTGACTAAGGGCGGAGTCGATCCGCAACGTGCCATCTTCCGCTACGGTCGCGGTTAGCTTGACCTCGACGGTTCCGTTGCCTTCCACGATTTCATTGTTGGACCCGCCAAAGCATACCCAGCGCTCATAGTGCAGGCTCACGGTCGCCAGGCTCGCGGGAGGCTGCGCGTCTAGAGTTGCGTTCTGTACAGCAATGCGCTCTCCGCATCGGTTCGACCGGTCGAGTTGGGCGCGCAGGGCTGCAGTAAAGTTCTGGCGCAAGTCTGAGAGATCGGTGGTGAGTTCGAGTTTGAAGCTGTTCTGGCCGGCATCGGCCACGGCCTTCGAAACCGCACCGGAAGTTGAGATGGCGATGGCCTGACTGCCGAGCGTGATCGAGTTCTTTACTGGAGGAAGGTCGAAGACGAAGTTCTGATTGTTGTTGGCGGCCGCGATGCTCATTTCCTTTCCGAGATCGAGTTGCTGATTTTGAAAGGCGGTGAGAGCGCGATCAAGGGTTTGCGCGGAACTCGGGAGCTGTGGTGCCGATGCCTTTGCGTCGCGGAGCTCTTGATCGAGCGCCTGGGTTTGTTGGGCGAGGTCGGCTTCCGCCTTGGTCAGTTTTTTTGCGGTTTCTTTCAGACCGGTTTTTTGGCGTTCGGAAAATCCCGCAAGAAACAGTTTGTTCAGTGATCGCGCATTTTCGATGGCTTGCGCGATCGCGGCACCGTGAGTGGAAATTTCTTGCGCTGGGGTGGATTTGTTGAGTTCTTGCTGAAACGTTTGTAATTCTGCGCTGGCTGCCGAAGTGCTCTTCAGCATGGAGACAAAGGCGGCGACCTGTTCCTTGGTGGCCTGGACGGCCAGGGCTTCGTGGAAGTCCCTTAAGGCGTCTTTCTGATCCACGCCGGTTGGTTTGCCTACGCCGCTTAATCCCTCTCCGCCGGCCGTACCGCCGCCAACGTGACCGCCTCCGCCACCGCGCTGGGCATGGAGCGCGCACGGAGACACGAGGAGAGCGGCGGCCAGGACGGCGCCGGTTATAGCGGGATTGTGGTTGACTCTGCGCAACATCGAAACGGATCTCCTACAGAAGTGTAACCTGCCGCATGGCCGAACGCTTAGATTGGCTCAGTGCTAGGAAAAAGGCCATCACATTTACAGTTCTTTGCATTGGCCGGGTCACCTTCGACTGGCTACTCCTGCGAGTCTCGGAGCGAACTTAGCGTTTAGCCATCGCCGCATCGGCGTCGGTGAACGAGAACGCCAAAGAAACGTTAGGAAACTCCCGCCCATCGACTTCGACATAGGGATAGACAAAATAATTTAGCGGCTTGCCGTCTTGCGGCGGACTCAGCTTCAGGTCGCGGCCCATGCTGAATTGCATGCGGTGCACGTCGTGCGAGCCAAAGAAGTAATCGCGTCTCTCCGGATGCTTCCAAGCTTCGGAGATGTCCACCGGAATCCAACCCTTGCCGTCGACATAGAAGTCGGACCAGCAATGGTATCCCGCGATCTCGGCCGAGTGTTTGTCGGGAGGAAGAGGAAATCCAATTTCGAAGCGCGCCGGAATGCCTTGAGATCGAGCCATCGCGATGAACAGAGAATGGAAATCGGTGCAGTTACCCTTCTTGGCGTCGCAGGCGTAGAGAACGTCGCCGTGTCCCCAGCCGGTGCCCGTCTTGTCGTAGCGCATAGTGGTGAAAACGTAGTCGTAGATGGCGCGAGCTTTGTCGAGAGGGTTGGTTTTACCTAGAGTAACTTTCTCCGCTAGATCAGCAGGTAACCCGGTGACAGGAACAAGCACATCGGCCTGAAGATCTTGTAGTTTTTCTGATGACGAGATGGAAACGGGAACCATATGAGGATCGGTTGGGCCGAGAGCGGTGCGCTCGTAACGTGTCACATCGTATTCCACGTCGAAGTGAAGTTCAGGCTGTGCGGAGCGGGTCTCGGCATAATAAATCTGGTTGCCGAATCGCGACTCGCTGGTCTTTGTCAGCGGCAGATCGCCTTTAGCGGAGATGATTTTCACGTCCTGGTACGGGTCGGAGTGGGCCGCGGGAATCCAGACGCGGACCTTCTTGCCGGCAGGAAGATTTTTGAC
>JBAPOI010000910.1:0-1848 GCA_049279555.1 Candidatus Sulfotelmatobacter sp. | reverse complement strand
GAGGAACGATGCTTCGTCGGAACAAAGATACAGAGCGAGAGAGGCAACTTCGTGCGGCTGCGCCATCCGGCCGATCGGCTGCGAATTGGACAGTTTGACGAACATTTCTTTCTCGCGGCCGGGATAGTGCTGGCGCAAATAACCATCCACGAAAGGAGTGTGCACTCGCGCAGGCGAAATACAATTGCAGCGAATGTTGCAGGCGAGATAGTCCTTGGCGACCGAGTACGTCATCGCAATCACCGCGCCTTTGCTTGTCGAATACGCAAAACGATCCGCCAGTCCGGTCGATCCGGCGATCGAGGCCATGTTCAAAATCACCCCACCGCCGTTCACTTTCATGTGCTCCACGGCTGCGAGCATGCAGTTGTAGAAGCCTTTTACGTTCACCTGATAAACGCGATCGAAATCCTGTTCCGTGGTGGCTTCGAGCGCGCCGATGTGAGAGATCCCCGCGTTGTTGATCAGGGTGTGAATGCGGCCGCGCGCGGCGAGTTCGCCAAACACCGCTCGTACTTCATTTTGATTCGTGACGTCGCACATTTGTGCAGTCGCATTGCCGCCCGCGTCGAGAATTTCCCGCACCGTGTCGTCCGCTTCCTTCGCGCGAATATCGACAACGTATACGTACGCGCCGCTCGTGGCAAAACGCAACGCGATGGCGCGGCCGATTCCGCTCGCGCCGCCCGTCACGATCGCCGTCTTGCCGTCGAGCCGGAACCCATTCGAATGATTGGCGGTATTCGTCAGAGGGAAACTCCTCGTTTCCAGGGGATGAAATCATTTTGGGAGAGCAGCTCGGCCTTGGTTTGCATCTCGCCGCTCGCCACCTGCACCACTCGTTCCAAAATTACTTCGCCCATTTGATCGATCGTAGCTTTTCCGAGAATGATGTCGCCCGTATCGATGTCGATGATGTCTGGCATTCGCTGGGTAAGCGCCGAATTCGTCGAGATTTTTACCACCGGCGCGATCGGATTGCCCGTCGGCGTTCCGAGGCCGGTGGTGAAGAGCACCACGCTTGCTCCCGCCGCCACCTGCGCCGTGACGCACTCCACGTCGTTGCCCGGCGTGCACTGAAGATTCAGCCCGGGTTCGGTTGAATACTCGGGATAGTCGAGCACCGCGGTAACCGGTGATGTTCCGCCTTTTTTCGCCGCGCCCGCGGATTTCATCGCGTCGGTGATCAGGCCGTCACGAATATTTCCCGGCGAAGGGTTCATGTCGAAGCCGGAATGAACCGCCTTCGCCCGCGCAGCGTAGTCGCGCATCAATTCGATGAAGCGATCTCCCACTTCTTTGCGCGTGCTGCGATTCACGAGCTCCTGTTCCACGCCGCAAAGTTCCGGAAATTCGGAAAGGATCGACCGGCCCCCGAGAGCCGCGAGAAGATCGGAGGTGTGGCCGATCGCAGGATTCGCCGAAATTCCCGAAAAGCCGTCGGAGCCGCCGCATTTCAGACCCACGCACAATTTCGAGAGCGGCGCCGGTACACGGCGAGAACTCTCATTCAGTTCCACCAGCCCCACAAAAGTTTTGCGGATCGCCTCCGACATCATCTTGAGTTCCGAGCCGCTCTGCTGCTGCTCGAATACGATGAGCGGCTTCGAAAAATGTGGGTCGCGCTTTTTGATCTGCTCGCGAAGGATCGCCACCTGCGAGTGCTGGCAGCCCAGGCTCAAAACGGTAGCGCCCGCGACGTTGGGATGGTGGATATAACCGGCAATCAGCGAGCAAAGATTGTTCGAGTCTTCCCGCGTGCCGCCGCAACCGCCTTCGTGCATCAGAAATTTAATTCCATCCACATTCTCGAACACGCGCGGCATCGAAGCGCGCACCCCGCCGGCC
>JBAPOI010000909.1:0-1886 GCA_049279555.1 Candidatus Sulfotelmatobacter sp. | reverse complement strand
CTCACCGCGTCATAGAGGTGCCTGCGCGGATCATGCATCTCGGACGACGGGAGGATCTTCGCGCCTTCCTTGAGCTGCTCGTTCGCGAGGAACGCGTCCTTGTAGAGCAGGTTGGCGTCTCCGACTTGGAGGCGCCCATCCTTCAGCGGCAAGATGGGGCGGATGATCGGGGGCGTCACCGGCACCTTCGTGATGACGTACGCATCTTGCGGGCGCAGCTTCTGCTCCTTGAGCGCCTCGAGATACTTGATCTGCTTCACGACGCCGTCGAGCGCTGGTCCACGCGCGCGCCGGGATTGTGCGGTCAGCTCCTTGAGCTTGTCGTCGACATCGATCTCGCCGAGCGCCGATCGGAACCACGCGCCGCCCTTGCCGACGTGCTCGTCGAACTCCTTCTGCGTTAGGCCCAGAAGCCGGCGCACAGGCTCCTCGAACACCGGGTTGACGATCGGCTCATGCAGGTCGACATGCGTCCACTTGGTGCCGGACATGCCGCCGGTTGTCGCGGGGTCGAACAGGCCGCCGGTCTCTGGGCGTAGGTCCTTGGCGCGGATGAGCTTGCTGGGGTCCTTGAGCACGCCCGACGACATCGAGGCGACGTCCTTGTCGGTGAGCGGACCCAGCGCGAGTCGCGACCCCGTCTTGGACACCTTCACGCCCGCGCCCGCGAGCATCGCGAGCAGCTTGTCGTAGGCGAACGGCGTCTTCGGCGGCGGCGTCGGCAGTCCTAGTTGCACCGCTCGCCAGAACTCGTCGTTGCGTTGGCTCTTGATCGATGCGGCCTCACGCAATACGTTTCGGGCGTTATGCGCCACGAGACCATCGAATTCCATCTTGCCAATCCCCTTGGCCCCCTCATCGCCGCCACGTGCGGGCTGTTGGTTGTAGTCATAGCGTTCAGCGCCATGCGCAGCCCAGTTCGAGTCGGTCGTCTTGAAGAGCTTCAAGATGTAGCTCTTTCCAACCACGATGTTGGGGATCTTCTTGCCTGTAACGGGATCAAGGACCGTCTCTTTGTCAGTGAGACCGTGCTCCTCGAGCAGCTTTTTCGCGAAGGCGACGTTGTCACGGCCCGGCGTGTACTGGGGAACGACGATCGGCTCGCCTGTTTTCTCGGCGACCTTGCCCAGCGCCGTCTCGATCACCTGAGCTGGGTTGATACGCGACACGATGCCCGCCGACGTGAATAGCAAGTCGATCGGGCGCCCCTGCGCGTCCTGCACCATCTGATGGTCCGGGATGATCTTCGCGATCACGCCCTTGTTGCCGAAGCGGTTCGACAGCTTGTCGCCGATCTGCAGCGCCTCCTGCGTGCGAACGGACGCGGCGACTCGATTCGGCGTCTTGGCGACGTCGATCACCGTGCCCGGCTTGTCGTGCGCCCAGCGCTCGACGATCTCCTCGTACGGCTTGACGAGGCTCTTCGAGAGCTTCCCCAGGAGCGCGGCGTCGCCGGTCGCCTTGTTCTCGTGGATGCCCACGACGACGGGGTCGCCTGGCTGCAAGACGACGCCTGGCTTGACCACGCCGTCCTCGTCGAGCTTGTCGTACTGCTCCTTCGTGTAGCGGCTGCCGAAGTACGCGCGATGGCGCTCGCGTCCTAACTGCACGTCGGTCTCGCGGGACAGCCCGTGCTGGTACATGTGCTCGCTCGTGAGCTTGTCCGCTGCGCCTTGCGAGACGACGATGCCGTCGTTGGTGTTGAGGCCGCGGTAGGGCATGTACGCCACACGCAGGTTCGTGCCGAGCGCGAGCGTGCCGTCCTTGGTGAAGTTCGACTCGGCCAGCAGCTCGCCCTTTTGGACCTTGTCGCCGACCTTCACGGTCAGCGTGTTGTGGAGCGCGGTCTTGGCGGCCAGAGGGAAGTGCTGATCGTAGTGAAGACG
>JBAPOI010000908.1:0-9036 GCA_049279555.1 Candidatus Sulfotelmatobacter sp. | reverse complement strand
GGATATAGGTGAGAACCCCGAGCAGGCAACCCGCCATCATGAGCTTCTTGCGCCCGATGCGGTCAGAGAGCGCACCCACCACGGTGAAGAACGGCATTCCGAACAGCAGAGCGATCGCGACCACAATATTTGCGGTCTTCACATTCACCTTCAGAATCGTCTGCATGTAGAACAAGGCGTAAAACTGCCCCGTATACCAGATCACGCCCTGTCCCGCCGTCGCGCCAAAAAGCGAGATCAGAACGTTCTTCAGATTTGGCCATTTCGTAAAGGCATCCTTCAGCGGCTGAGTGGACGTCATTCCTGTGCTCTTCAACTCAGCGAAGATCGGCGATTCTTTCATCTTCAAGCGGATGTAGAGCGAGATCATCACGAGGATGATTGAGATGAGGAAAGGAATGCGCCAACCCCAAGCCGCGAACTCTTCTTTCGACATGGAGTTTTGTGTAAGCAGAATCACAATCAGCGAGACGAAGAGACCGAGCGTCGCCGTGATCTGGATAAAGCTGGTGTAGAAGCCACGCTTGTTGTCAGGGACGTGCTCACCTACATAGACCGCCGCGCCACCGTACTCGCCGCCCAGCGCCAATCCCTGCAACACACGGATTAAAAGCAGCACAATCGGGGCGAACCAGCCTGCCGTTGCGTAGGACGGCAGCAGACCGATGGCGAAGGTCGAAAAACCCATGATCGAGAGCGTCACCAGAAAAGCATATTTGCGGCCAACCAGGTCGCCGATGCGACCGAAGAACAAGGCGCCAAACGGCCGCACAAGAAATCCCACGGCAAACGTGGCCAGGTACGCAACGTAGGCAAAGGTGTCATTGCCCGGTGGATAAAACTTTGGGCCGAGAATGGCCGCGAGACTACCGAAAATATAAAAGTCGTACCACTCGATCATGGTGCCAACTGACGAGGCCATAATCACTCGCCAGATGCTGTACTCCGGGGTACTTCTACCCGCGACTGCTATTGCAGTGTTCGCCATAATTTTGTTCCTTTGCTTGCTCCGTATCGCCGATCTTGATTTTGCATTGGGCAGCTGTCAACCAAGACAGCTAGCCAGAACGCTAGCCTAGCCTCAGTAACAACTTCACCCCATAAGATACTGGCGGCAAGCATTGTAACGCTACTTGCTACGGATACAGGTTTAAATAACTAGAAGTTAAAGACCCGCCAAATTTGATCGCTGTGCCGGATGCGCTCACTTTTTCTAGTTTGGAGGCAATATGGGCGACGAACGCTACAATATCGTTCGATCAATGTCTAGATAAATGGGCCTCAGCACCATGCGTCCGGCAGCTCCATATTGATTTTTTTCCGCAAAAACCCTACCCGACTGGGCCCGATAGCGACTCTATTTTTGTTGGTGTTCGTCGCGTCGTTGCCGAAAACGAGGTCCGGAAGAATTCTGCGGCGTTTGCTGGTCGCGGAAGCCGCACCTCGGCAGTTACACGTGCCTTCAACCAGCCTTTGACTTAGACTCTTTCTATCTAATTTTTTCGGGAGGAGTCATTTGGCTGCTGTTCTCAAAATATCTACCGCTCTCAAGAAACGTGCCGCGCAAATCAAAGTACTCCTCATGGATGTCGACGGCACCATGACCGATGGCGGCGTTACTCTGCTCTCGCAAGCCGACGGAACCGCTCTCGAAATAAAAACCTTCGACGCACACGACGGCCAGGGCCTCACCCTGGCGCACACCGCGGGCCTGCGGACCGGCTGCATTACTGGCCGTGAGAGCGCCGCACTTCTGCGACGCGCTCAGGAAATGAAGATGGAGTTCATTTACATGAAGCAGCCGCTGAAGATGCCGGCCTATGAAGACATCCTTCGCGTCGCAGGCGTTTCGGATTCCGCGGTCGCCTTTGTCGGCGACGATTTACCAGACATCCCTCTGATGCGACGGGCTGGACTCGCGGTCGCTGTGGGAGATGCCGTTCCTGAGGTCAAAGACGCGGCGCATTATACTACGAAAGCTGTCGCAGGACGGGGTGCGGTTCGCGAGGCCGTTGAACTCATTCTCAAGTCCAAAGGACTTTGGCAAAGCATGATTGACAAAGCGCGCGCATAACACTCGCTGGCGCGATGTAACCCGGCGTCGAAGACTGTTTCCGAGACCGACGCGCCGTCCGACCAAAAGCGGCTCGGCCACCACAGCCGTCTCTTCAGTAAGCGCCTATGTTGATCTCCGAACCATTGATCCGTGGATTCCCCGCAAAATCGGTGTTGCCGTAGATCGAAAATCCATTGCACCAACCCACACTGCAGGTGAGGCTGGTACTGCCGGAATCGATGGCCGGAGAATTTGATTCTATGTCGAGATTCGGCGGCGTCGAACTGACATTGTCAAAAAGAGGATTGGTATTCGGTGAGTTGGCATCTTCACCGGTGGTCGTCTGATATGCCGCGTAGGTTTTGTAGTTGGATATGCCAGCCCAAGTGATCGAAGTTCCCTTCACGTAGCCGGCGGCGGAATAGTAGAGGTTCCAGTTCTGCGTCGCAGGCGGCGCAGGATAACCGCTCGAGGATTTCACATAGCTGTAAATCCATACGTTTTGTGAACCGGCATAAACGATGTTGTTCTCGAAGATATTTCCCGAGGCGTTGCCCGAGTGGTATTGAATTTGGAACTCGGCACCCTGATTCTTCGTGTTGTTGTTGTAAAGGGTATTGTTGACGATCACAACGTGATCGCTGCCGCCAACAGTGTTTGAATAGCCTCCAATTGAGACGCCAACCGCATTGGAATCGTAGAAGAGGTTGTTGCGGATGGTGACGTAACTGGCGTCGTGCCCTTTATGTTCGCTTGCCGCTTCCATCGCCAGATCGCAGGCATAAACCGTATTGAGTTCGAATGTCGTGTAAGCGCAACCGTCACAATAAAGTCCGTCGGCATCGTAGGAATTACCCTCGCCCGGATTTTTAATCGCGCTTATGTTGTAGACAGTGTTGCCGCTGACCTCGCCGTACATCGCTTGATCGTGACCGGTGGGACCGACTCCTTCGAAGCCAATGGCATCGATGCCGATGTTGTCATTATCGTGAACAATATTGTTGGTAATGGAGAAGTGAGTCACATTTCCATCCACATTCATCGACTCGCTCTCCCCGGTCTTCAGGTCATAAACCTGGTTGCCGCTGATCGTGATGTAGCTGATAGGCGTGGTTTGCGTGCCGTACACAGCGACACCGAATGCATTGCCGTTCTTTTCGGACGTGGTCGTGATGTTGTGCACCAGATTGTTCAGCAATTGAACCCCCGTGCCCGATCCCGTCACCCAAATACCAGCCGGAGTCATAGCCGCCTTGCCCGTCGTGAAATTGCGAATTTCAAATCCATTCACGGTGACATAGCTTTGGCTCACAATGTTAATCAGACCCTGTGTGTCATTTCCACTTGACGGCGGGTTCGACGTACAGCAAGTCAGCCCCGTCCCGTCGATCACGGCCGTCTGGCCTGGATAGCTCTCGAAGGTAATGTAATTCGACGCCGTTCCAGATGCCGGAATCGTCACTGATTCGTTGTACACGCCTGCGTGAACGTATACCGTGGCGCCCGCAGAGACCGAGTTTGCCGCGTGCTGAATGGTTCGCCAGGGCGAAGAGAAGGTGCCGGCATTGCTGTCATTTCCGCTCGTCGATACATAATAGGTGGCCCCAATTTGGGCAAAGAGCGAGATTGATGTGAGCAGGACAAAGATGACACCGAGTATGGTGGGAAGCCGCCGCGAACTGGTATTCGCTAGGGAAGCCATTGGAAATCTCCTTCCGCATAAACACGTCAAGAATTGAACGATTGTGGCGGGAAACTGTCTTGCGGATCGGAAGCGTATCAAACTTACGAATAGTTGTCAATACTTTTGCTCTATTTCATTTTTGACTCCAAAGCACATAGCGGGCAGGCTATTTGGCTTGACTTCCGAAGTTTTGACAACTATTAGTAAGTATTCGCAATCCTGTGGAATCAGGACTGAGAGCGGCACGATTACAGCGTAGGTACACGGAGGCGCGCCTAATGAAAACTACTTGTCGAATACCACGCTTGTGCTCGCGGAAACTACTTCTCATCGCAGTCCTGCCGCTTCTTTTTACAACCTGTGGACGGAAGCCACGGCAGGCGTCGGAGACGCAGCCTGAGCCATCCACGATTAAAGTTAGCGTAAGCAACAGCGGTCCAATTGTCATAACCACGAGCGCCGCCGAATTCCATATCTTGCCCTCAGGCTACATCCAAGCTTACCTACTGAAAGACGGACAAAAGCTCAGCCTAGACGAGCCTCAGGAAGGCAATCCCGCGGAGAGCGGTTATCTCGTTGACGCCGGGGGCGCGGTTCACTTTACGCCTGACCTGAGCCATGCAAAGGTGGACGAAGCGACGGGAAAACTC
Organism: Candidatus Sulfotelmatobacter sp.; assembly: GCA_049279555.1. GTDB lineage: Bacteria > Acidobacteriota > Terriglobia > Terriglobales > Acidobacteriaceae > Sulfotelmatobacter. Next base: position 4,646 of record JBAPOI010000908.1, on the reverse strand, counting down.
GGACGGGGGAAACGGGTTACGATTCCGGCGCAGACTGCCGGAACACTTGGCAGGACTCTGCAACGGACAGTACAGATCGATGTGTACGACGATTTTCCCACGCTATTGCTGAGCAGCGCGACTTACACGAACGCGGGAACTTCCGATTATCAGATCGACAAAATCGTCGAGCAGCAACATCGCTTCAATTCGCACGCCGTAAAAGAGACTCCGTACGACATGTGGTCCTATCAAGGAGCGAGTTATAACTGGGGCGAGGACGACGTCGTCAAACTCACAAAGACTTTCTCACGGCCCAATGTTTTGGGCGCTGTCGTGAAAGAGGGCTATGGGGGCGGCATTCCGGTCGCGGCGTTCTGGAATGCGTCGGTCGGTGAAGCAATCGGCCACGTCGAGACACTCCCGTTGTCACTCTCGTTGCCTGTCAAAGTGGAAACAGACGGACGTGTTGATGCTTCCCTTACGATTCCGGCGAACGCGACTCTCAAACCCGGTGAGACCTATTCGACGCCGCGAAGTTTTCTGGCTGTTTATTCCGGCGATTTTTATCAGCCGCTCCGTCTCTGGTCGAGTGTTCTGCAAAAAGAAGGATGGGAGCTTCCCAAACCCTCGAGCGAAGCTTACAACGTCAGCTGGTGCGGCTGGGGATACGAATTCAACGTCACACCCGCGCAAATGCTTGGGACAGTTCCCAAGCTGAAAGAGTTTGGAATCAAGTGGGCCACGCTGGATGATCGCTGGTTCGATACGTACGGCGACTGGAATCCACGAGCGGACACGTTCCCGGGCGATTCAATCAAGAAGATGACCGACGACTTCCATAAGCAGGGTGAACTGGTGCAACTCTGGTGGCTGCCGTTAGGCGCGGAAGACGGCAAAGGAAAATGGGAGTCGCACAAATACGTAGTATCCAAGGTGGCGCAAGAGCATCCAGACTGGTTCATTCTCGACAAGAACGGCCAACACGCCCGCATGACGCGCGATTTGGCGGCGTTGTGTCCCGCTGTGCCCGAAGTGCAAGACTATTACAAACGTTTGACGGAAAAGTTTATTCGCGATTGGGGGTTCGACGGCTCAAAGCTGGACAACATTTATAGCGTGCCCATGTGCTACAACCCGGCGCATCACCACAAATCTCCGCAAGACTCGGTTAATGCCATGGCCGATGTTTATAAAACAATTTTTCAAACGACGCGCGCAATTAAGCCGGAGAGCGTAACCCAGAGTTGCCCTTGCGGAACTCCTCCATCGCTCGCGTGGCTGCCGTATATGGATCAAGCGGTGACCGCCGATCCCGTCGGCGCGGTTCAGGCTCGAAGACGCATCAAAGTCTACAAGGCATTGCTGGGCCCGGAGTCCGCTGTCTATGGCGATCACGTGGAACTCTCGGCGATGACCCGCGTGGGCAACAATTGGACCGAGCATGGAGACGATTTTGCCTCGACGATTGGCGCCGGCGGCGTGGTTGGAACAAAATTCGTCTGGCCCGATCCTGGCCCGAAATATAAAGCCGTCATGCTCACCAAAGAAAAAGAAGAGCATTGGAAAAAATGGATCGGCATTTACAACGAGAAGATGCTTTCGAAAGGCACCTTCCGCGATCTGTACGTTTACGGCTACGATGTGCCGGAGGCCTATGCGATCGAGAAGGACGGCAAAATGTATTACGCCTTCTTCGCACCCAATGCGGCGACCTGGGGAGGCGAGGTGGAATTGCGCGGGCTGAAAGCGGGCTCGTATCATGTGACGGACTACGCGGACGGGAAAGATCTGGGCACGGTCACAGCTGCAAATGAGAAGGCTCCCAAGTTGGCGACGAAATTCAAAGACCACCTGTTGTTGGAAGTTTCGAAATAGAGCGATGCAATAAAAGATTCGGCGCAGTGGGCATTCGCTCGTGCAGGAAGGACTAGCGTTGCCTAGTCCTAGCTATCCCAGTTGTGCCCCGTGACTGCGAAAAAAATCATCTTTATATTCACGGTCACGGAAAGCCTCTGTACCACCGGCTCGGGTCGTCGAAAATGCTCCCGCGAGATTGCCCATCGTAAGGCAGGCCGCGACATCCGAACCGCGCAGATACTCAAAGAGAAAGCCGGCGTCGAAACTGTCGCCTGCTCCCACCGCGTCGACCGATTCCACTTTGACAGCTGGAGAAGAAAAAGTCTGGCCGCCGCGTTGAGCGATCGCCCCTTCTGCCCCGTTCTTTACAACAACCAGAGGCACAACATTGGCGAGGAGCCCGAGAGCAGCTTGCAGGTCTTGAGTGCCGGCGATCTGCCGGGCTTCACGCGCATTCGGGAGGAAAATATCGACATAGCCGAGACATTCTCTCAATCCTCCCTGCCAGAGATCGTCGGGGTCATCGTTTGTATCCAGCGAAATCGTGAGCCCGGCTGCTTTGATTTTCTGAAATATCTCCGCCGTGCGATCCTTCAGGCCACGCTGCAAATAGAACGAAGAGAAGTGAAAGTGCCTCGAATCTGTTAGGTATCCGAAGTCAAGATCTTCAAACTTCAAATCAAAGATCGTGCCCGCGTACGTCACCATGTTACGCCAGCCGTCGCGCTGCAGGATCACGGTGAGACCGGTTTTGGTGCCACCTACCACTCTGCGAACCTTGCCAACATCTACTCCACCTACGCTGAGTCCATGCAGCGCAATTTCGCTGGGCACATCGTCACCGACACACGAGATGAATCCAACGCGGCTGCCGAGCGCCGCAAGGTTATGCGCAACGATAGTGGATGACCCGCCCAGCGTGAGCATCATTCGATCCGCGAGAATCTCGCGCTCAGGCGGAAGTTCGGCCGGCAGACCGTAGAGAATCAGGTCAAGATTTAATTCGCCGGCAATCGTTACATCGAATCGGGGCAAGTTGAAATGTCTCGAAATTCTTATTGGCTGAGCAGGCGATTCTCTAATGGAGCAATGAATCGTTTCCCTACCCAAGCTAGTGATTTCGCGCAGCTTTCGATTACGCTTTCTTTTTATATCGTTTTCATTTGTTTGTCCACGGTAACCTGAAAAGAGGAAAAAGCCCGCGAGAACAAGTTCGAAACACCAAGTCGCCCGCGCCGCTACTGCTTTTTGCCGTGCAAGGCTGCCAGAGCCTGGCGCAGTGTATCGAAAATCCTAGCGGGGGCGATGATTTTTGTCAGGCCATGCCGATCCAAATCGGCTTGCAGGCCTGGTTCGACGTGTGCCAGCAGTACGCTGATTCCCCGTTGTGCGAGGTCTTCGTGAAGTTCCTGCACGGCACGAGCGGCGGTATAATCCACATTCGTGATTGCGCCTGCATCGACAATGAGCCACTGCAGCGGAGAAGGCGCGGTGACCACGAGGCAGTGAATCTCGTCCAGGAACCGACCGGCATTCGCGTAGAAGAGCGCCGCTCCAAATCGGTAGATCACCAACCCAGGCTCAGTGACGGTCCCCGGAACAGCCGGCATCGCCCGCCATATCCCGTCATCGCTTTCAATCAGGACCGCAGTATGCGGATGATAGCTGTGCCGCACAATGCGGAGTAACGAAAGCATCATCGCGAGGACGATACCCTCTTCGACACCGACCAGCACCACAACACCAGCCGTCGACAAAGCCAACACATATTCGCCAGGACTTTCGCGACGAATGCCTACAAGCCCACGCAGATCAATGAGGCGCACGGCGATGACGAACACCATCGCTCCCAGCACGCAGCGCGGAAGGTATTGCAAGGGCTTGGTCAGAAAAAGCAGGACGAGCGCGACGACTGCCGCGGTGGCCAGATGCGCAATCTGGCTCTTCCCACCGGAGCTTTCGACCATCGCCGTTTGAGTTGGACTTCCATTCACCACAAACGTTCCACTCAATGCCGCGGCCGCGTTCGCAGCAGCCAAGCCAACCAGGTCGGTATTCTCATCCAGACGCTGATGATTGCGCGAGGCGTAAATCCGGGCCGTTGCCGCACTTTGTGCGATGATCATCACCGCACACGATCCGGCCACAGGGGTCATCAGATGGATATCATGCCAACTTAGGTCCGGACGAAGCAGATGCGGCAAGCCCCCGGCAACGGGTCCGATAATGCCGATCCCGTGTCCGGCGAAGTCCCACGATTTACTAGCCGCAATTGCAGCCACCACAGCAATCAATGGGCCCGGAACCCTCGGCGCAAAGCGGTTGAGCGCGAGGACACCTAGAACTACTGCTGCGGCGAGGCCGACCGTCGCCACATGCACCTGAGAAAGACCGTGCAAAACCTCAACAACTTTGCCGACCGAGTGAGGAGAGCGCACTTCTAACCCCAGCATCTCGCCCAGCACTGCAATGCCGACCTGAAATCCCACTCCCGTGAGAAAGCCCACCAACACTGTCTGCGACAGGAAGTCGGCCAAGAAGCCGAGCTTGAAGACTCGCGCCAAAAGCAGAAATCCCGCGGTTAGCAGCGCCACTAAACCGGCGAGCGCCACATACCGAGCGCTGTTGACTGGCGCCATGCCTGAGGCTCCCCCGGCAAAGATGGCGGCTGTGGCCGAGTCCGCCGCCACCACCAGGTATCGCGAAGAGCCAAACGTCGCAAACGCCACCAGCGGTAACAACAATGTATAAAAACCGGTCACAACGGGCGTACCGGCGATCTTTGTATAGCCCAGCGCCTGCGGGAT
>JBAPOI010000907.1:0-2368 GCA_049279555.1 Candidatus Sulfotelmatobacter sp. | reverse complement strand
CCGATGCCGCTGTTTCCACCCGTGACGACGGCCACCTTTCCTTCAAATCGCATCGCATGAACGGCCGGTGCTTCTTTTGTCGCTGTTGTCATATTGACCTCCTCATCTTTTTGTTGATGTTATACGGATTCAGTCCTGCACGCCGATATGAACCGCAAGGCGAGTCAGAAGTTCCAAACTTTTTCCTTTCGTCTGCCCCCCAATTAATAAGTTAGTATAAAAAAAGGGATGGCACAGGGCCATAGGAGAGTAGGTCGGAGCCCATGAACCAATGAATCATCAGTTCACCAGCACCTTCCCCTCATCGAACCGTACGTGCCCAATTAAGGCATACGGCTCTCCGACGGTCTTAGCCGCGCCGCATTCAGCGAGGTCCCCTAGACCAGCGAACAAGCGAGCGGCTCGACAGCCGATAAAGGCCAGCCTTGATGAACAACGGGGCCGGGATTCTGCCGGTGCGAAGCTTCCACTTGCAGGTGTGTTTACGACACCACCACAGATAGAGCTGTTCCAAGGCGTACTGATCCACTTTCTGGAAGCATTGCGCCGCATTGGTGCGGCTGAAGTACTCGCCCCAGCCTCGCAGGACCGGGTTGAGCTGTTCGATGACTTCCTGCAAGGAGCTTTGCAGTCCTTGCGAGCGGATCGCGTCCTTGATCTTGGCTCGGACCTGCACCATCGCCTTGGCGCTCGGAAAAGCCAGCGTAAAGGGATGCCCCTTCCAGCTATTGGCTTCCCGGTGATGAATCCCCAGAAAGTCAAAGCCTTCTTGGACATGTACCGTTCGTGTCTTTTCCTCATTCATGGTCAGCCCCATGCGCGTGAAGAAGTTCACCAGCTGTTCTTTGTAGAACTGCGCGGCGGCTTCCTTCCGACACAAAACGACCATGTCATCCGCATAGCGGACGAGCACGCCTTCCCAACCGTCGGCTCGTTGGGGGTATCCCCGCTTCGCCCAGAGCCGATCCACCAAGTTCAGGTAGACGTTACTGAGCAGCGGCGAGATCACCCCACCTTGCGGACTGCCGGTTTCGGGCGTAGTGATCTGCCCATCGTCCAGCACCCCGGCTGTGAGCCACCATCGGATCAGCCGCAGAACCCAAGGGTCCCGCACACGCTCTTGGACCAAGATCATCAGTTTGTCATGGGGAATCGTGTCGAAGTAGGACTTCAGATCAACGTCCAAAACCCACTTCCGACCTCCCTTGATGACATAGCGGATGGCGCTCGTGGCTTCGTGCGCGCTCTTCTTCGGACGGAATCCAAACGAACACCCTTGGAAATCCGCCTCAAAGAGCGGCTCGATCACCAGCTTCACCGCCATCTGTATGATCCGGTCCTTGAGGGTCGGTATCCCCAGAGGCCGCATCTTTCCGTTGGCTTTACGGATGTAGTGCCGCAGGACCTTGTCGGGACGATATTGCTTCTGGCGCAGTTCTTCCTGACACTCCGCCACAAAGCGCTCGACCCCATAGGCCTTCAGCTCGGCTACAGTGGTTTCGTCCACGCCGGGACCGCCCCGATTCGACAGCACACGTCGTGCCGCCTCCATCAGAACGTCCCGGCGCCATACCTTGTCGTACAACACACCAAAGGTCCTCTTCGGGTTCGCTTTGGCGGCTCGGTAGAGCGTGCGTTGAAGTTCCCGCACTCTTTCTTTCGATGTGCTTTTAGCCTTTTGGGCAGTCACACAGTGCCTCCTTCTCCTTACGCTATGACCGAAGCCCCGGCCCTTCCCTCGTCCCGCGTTTGTCGCGGAATTCCAAGCGGTACTACGACCGGGTCCGACTCCCGGACAGAACCGATCGCCATTTCAGCTTTTAGCCTTATAGGCGCTCGTCCCCGCGATGCTTCCACGGGTGCTCTGCCGGGTCTCTCCAGTTTCACTACAAGCCTTTCGATGCCTGCCGTCTCCCTTTACGCCGATCAGCCCGAAGAAGCTTTCCCGCTTCGTACTTCTTCGGTATGGACTTCCCCGGTCCTCCATTGGGTCGTCGCTGTTAGTCCCGGCCTCTCCAGCGATATCTGGCCAGGTATAGATCACGGCGCTTGCTCAGAGTTCACTCACTATTACGGCCTGCATCTTCGTTTCGGGTCGCGGACTGGTTTTTCTGGACCCTTTGTCACTTCGCTTTCGACGTCGCCTTACGACTACGCCGAGAAGTCAAACTACGGGGGTGAACGGGTACTTTCCCCTGGCGAGTACGTGTCAGCTCGCTAGCCTTGTAGCACCTTATTCTGGACACACGGAGGGCGTATGGAAAAAGCGTGCATTCGCTGCGGAAGTTTTCATGTCCGGCGTCATGATATGCGGGCGTATAAAGAGATCGATATGACCGGCGTTCACTGGAAGGCGTATCAGCGGTGG
>JBAPOI010000906.1:0-21446 GCA_049279555.1 Candidatus Sulfotelmatobacter sp. | reverse complement strand
CGTAGTGGCGCGAGAGGACAAGCTCGGGGAGATGCGCCTGATCGGTTATGTGGTCGGCGGCGAGAGACTGGATGTTGACCGCTTACGCAGCCACTTACAGCAACGCGTGCCGGAGTATATGGTGCCCGCGGCTTTGCTGCAGCTGGACACGTTGCCGCTTACCCCGAATGGCAAGGTAGACCGCAAGGCTCTCATCGAACTGGAGAGCAAGCAGGCAATGGAGACTGGCAGTCTGACGTTGACCCCCACGGAAGAATTAATCGCGGGCGTTTGGTCGGGTTTGTTGGGGAAGCCAACTATTCGACGCGACGATAACTTCTTCGATCTGGGTGGACACTCGCTGATGGTGACCCAGATGTTATCGCGACTAAAACAGGTCTTCAATCGCGAGATAGATCTGCGTGCGATGTTTGAGTCCCCGGTTCTCAAAGATCTCTCAGCATACGTCGATCAACTTACCGGTCCTGCTCAGCTTGCCACGCTCCGGCCCATCGTCCCCACCTCGAGAGACGCGGACTTACCGCTGTCTCTACAGCAAGAGCAGCTCTGGTTCTTGGAGCAGATTACCGCCGGCAGCACTGTCTATAGTCTGCCAGCTACGGTGCGCCTGAAGGGCGATCTCGACAAACTCGCTCTGCGGTTGAGTCTCGAGGAGATCGTGCGGCGGCATGAAGTATTGCGCACGAGCTTTGTGCAGGTTGACTCAAAGCCGAAGCAGCGCATCCACGAAGCCGGAAACTTCGAACTCGTCGAGCGCGATCTTCGGGAGACCGCAAACGGAGTGGCCACAGAGGAAAGGATCAACCGCGAAGTGAAGGAAGAGGCGGTTGTGCCTTTCCTGCTCAGTCAGCCAGAGCTGTTCCGGGCAAAGCTATTACGAGTTGCCGAGCAGGAACACATATTGCTGCTTACATTCCATCACATCGTCTTTGATGGCTGGTCGATCGGTGTAATGGTCAATGAATTAGGACAACTTTATAAGGCTTACCACGAAGGGCAATCCTCTCCACTTCCAGAACTCCCTATCCAATACGCCGACTACACTGTGTGGCAACGGGAGCTGATGGCGGATGGAGGGTTTGTTGATGGTTTGGAATACTGGAAGAAAGAGTTGGAAGACCTGTCCGAGTTAGATTTGCCCTCCGATCATCCGCGGCCTGCAGTGCAGAGTTTTCGCGGCACAGTAGAAAGATGGGAGATGTCTAAGGAGGCCAGCGCGGCCTTAAGAAAGGTTAGTCAGGACCAGGGGGTAACCCTGTTCATGACTTTGCTGGCGGGTTTTCAGATTCTGCTGGCACGCTACAGCGGCCAGCGGGACATCGTGGTTGGATCGCCCATTGCGAATCGCGTGCAGCCGGAGTTAGAGGCACTGATTGGTTTCTTCGTCAATACTTTGGTGCTGCGAGGCAATGTAAATAGCGATTTGACCGTCGAAGCAGCCTTGCAGCGTACTCGTGAGGTGTGTTTGGGAGCGTACGCGCATCAGAGCGTTCCTTTTGAGCATCTGGTGGATGAGTTGCAGCCGGAGAGAGATTTAAGCCGGTCCCCGTTATTTCAGGTGATGCTTGTGTTGCAGAACGCGCCCGCTAGCGCGCTGCAAATGCATGGCGTGGAAATCAGCATGCTGCCGCCTGCCACTTCTGGCGCCAGATTCGATCTTACCTTACTGGTAGAGGACGATCCCGAGCACCTCCAGGGAATGATGGAGTACTGCACCGATCTCTATGAACGACCGACCGTGCGGCGAATGCTTGACCACTACCAACAGGTCTTGAGCGAGATGGTGCGCGATCCGAAGCAATCCGTTTCCACCTTGCCATTACTAACGGAGGCCGAACGCCACCGGTTGTTGTTCGACTGGAACGACACCGAAACAGTATTTGCGTCGGGATGTATCCATGAGTTGTTTGCCGAGCAAGTGGAGAAGACGCCAAACGCCGTGGCGGTGGAATACGAAGGGCGGGAGATCAGTTATGCGGAGTTGAACCGGCGGGCGAACCAGTTGGGACGTCACTTAAGGGGACTTGGCGTAGGGTCGGAAGAGTTAATCGGGATCCTCTTGCCACGATGCTCTGAGCTGTTAGTGGCAATGCTAGGTGTGCTCAAAACGGGTGCGGCCTACGTGTTACTGGATCCAGACGATCGGGATCAACTGGCCTACATACTCAAAGATGCCAGACCAGATGTGATAGTGAGTGAACAACGTTTGAGCAACAAGTTGCCAGCACACTCAGGCAGAACGGTTTACCTGGATGCACAGTGGAATGAAAGCAGTCAGGAGAGTGAACAAAACGTAGAAGCACACGTTCACCCGGAGAACCTAGCTTACGTTACGTATCGGTCCGAGGGCACAAAAGCTCCTGAAGGTGTGGCGGTTCAACATGGCAACATGGCGTCTTTGGTGTGCTGGGCACAGTCCGTGCTTTCGGCCGACGATCTGCCAAGAGTGCTCACCTCGAATCCTCCAACTTCCGACCTATCGATTCTCGATACTTACGTTCCGCTGTGCTCCGGCGGGACCGTGGTCGTGGTGGATGATTCATTTGACGGAGTCAACCTTGAAGAGGGCAATGCAACCTTGATTAATGCTACCCCCTCAGTCATGAGGGAGTTGCTCAGAAGAAAGGCGGTGCCTCCTTCGGTCCGCACCATTATGTTGGCAGGGGAGCCAGTGTCTTCTGGGTTGGTAAGAAAAATTTATGACAACTGCGATGTAAAACGGGTTTTAAATCTTTATGGGCATTCGGAGATTTCACTAGCTTCCACGATAACGGAGTTGCAGCCTGGAAATGAAGACCAAAAAGTCTCAATCGGCAGGCCAGTGGAAAATACGCAGGCATTTGTGTTGGACGCGCACATGGAACTTGTATCAGCAGGAATAGTAGGTGAGTTATACCTCTCGGCTGCAACCTCGGCACGAGGGTATTTCAATCGACCTGATCTCACAGCTGAGTGCTTTGTGCCGAACATCTTTGGCTCTGGAGGAGAACGTTTATTCCGAACTGGGGAATTGGCTCGACACAAGGCAAACGGGGAGCTTGAGTTATGGGGACGCGTTGGCCATGAAACCAGGATTCGCGGCCATCGTGTTGAGTTAGAAGAGGTCGAGAAGGCCCTGGAGCGGCAGCCTGAAGTAGCAGATGCCGTGGTGATAGTTCCGCAAACCGGTGCTGCGGAGAACAAGCTTGTTGCCTACATTGTCCCGCAAGAGACGGGTGCCAGTGCAGGTGATGCTTTAGAACGAACGTTGCGCGTAGCGCTCAAGCAGAGATTACCTGAATACATGGTGCCCTCTCATTGGGCCACATTAGAGAGATTACCGCTCCTTCCGGACGGGAAGCTCGATCGCAGCGCTCTACCCCCTGTGCAACCCAAGATGGAAGAGGCTGGCAGTCTGACGTTAACACCTACGGAAGAATTGATAGCGGGCGTTTGGTCGAGTTTGTTGGGGAAGTCAGATATTCGACGCGATGATAACTTCTTCGATCTGGGTGGACACTCACTGATGGTGATACAGATGTTGTCGCGGCTAAGACAGGTGTTCAATCGGGAGATAGATCTGCGCGCGATGTTTGAGTCTCTCATTCTCAAAGACCTTGCGGCATACGTCGATCAACTTACCGGTTCAACTCAGCAAACCGCAGCCATTCCGCGGGTGGATCGCAAGGGGAAACTGGCGCTGTCTTATGGACAAGAACGTTTGTGGTTCATTTACCAGCTTGAGCCGGAGAATGTGGCCTACAACGTACCTGGGGCAGTCAGGATCCAGGGTCCCCTGGATGTGGAGTCATTGGAGAGAACTCTGCGGGAGATCGTGCGGCGGCACGAGTCGCTTCGCACCCGCTTCGTGAGCGTGGTTGGGGAACCACAGCAGATCATTGATGCCAGCGTCGCAGTGGAAGTGCCGGTGACAGAGCTTAGTCATCTTGCGGAGCCAGAGCGGGAAGCGGAAGCGCGACGGCTGGCACTGGAAGAAGCGCGGCAACCCTTCAATCTGGCGCGTGGGCCGCTGTTTCGGGTGAAGCTGTTGCGGCTGGCCAGCCAGGATCATGTGCTGGTCTTCAACATGCACCATATCGTGAGTGATGGGTGGTCCGTAGGCGTATTGGTGCGCGAGGTTTCGGCGATCTACAACAATTTCAGCACTGGGCAGCCTTCTTCCCTGCCCGAGTTGGATATTCAGTACGCTGACTTCAGCGCATGGCAGCGCGAGTTTCTAAGTGGTTCCCTGCTGGAAAAGCAACTGGAGTATTGGAAGCAAAAACTGGCAGCCGTCGAACCGCTGATGCTTCCGACCGACCGGGCGCGGACCGCATTGCAGCGCCCGGAGGGTGCAACCACGCACTTCACGGTGCCGGTGGAACTTACGGAAGCGCTAAAGACTTTGAGCCGGAAACAAGGCGCCACGCTTTATATGATTTTGCTGGCGGCGTTTCAGGCGCTGCTGAGCCGTTACAGCGGGCAATCTGACATCACGGTGGGATCGCCGATCGCGGGCCGATCGCGGACCGAGACGGAGGGGTTAATCGGAGTTTTCATAAATACGCTGGTGTTACGGAGCGATCTGTCGGGGCAGCCGGATTCGATTGAGTTATTGCAGCGCGTGAAGGCAACGACGTTGGAGGCATTCGCGAATCAGGATGTGCCGTTTGAGAAGCTGGTCGAAGTGCTGCTGCCGCAGCGGGATCTGACCCGATCGCCACTGTTTCAGGTGCTGTTCGTTCTGCAGAACGTCCCCCGGACAGTATTGCAGTTGGGCGCGGCGAAGATGCTGGCATTTGACGTAGATAGCGCCGCAGCCCAATTCGAAATATCGTTGGTTCTGGCAGAGACCGATTCTGGGATGGAAGGCGTCATTGTATACAACAAGGGGTTGTTTGACGCGGAGTCCGTCACTCGGATGATCGGCCATTACCAGATGTTGCTAAACGGGATTGTGGCGGAACCGAGTCAATCGATTGCTCTGCTACCCCTGATGACCCTGCAGGAGAGAAAACAGGTCATCGAGGAGTGGAACCGGACAGAGGCGCAGTATCCACTGGATAAATGTGTGCATGAGTTGTTTGAAGAGCAGGTGGCCAGAACGCCGCAGGCGGTGGCGGTGATTTATGAGGAAGAGCGGTTGAGCTATGAAGAGTTAAATGCCCGAGCCAACCGGCTGGCCTGGTATCTTCGGGAGCGCGGAGTGGGCCCCGATGTTCTGGTTGGCGTCTTCCTGGAGCGCTCGTTAGAGATGCTGGTAGGGCTGCTGGGAATCTTGAAAGCAGGCGGTTGCTATCTCCCGCTGGATCCAAGTTTTCCGACGGAGCGGCTGAGATACATGGTGGAGGATGCACGTCCAGCGCTGCTGTTGACTCAGGAGCGGCTCGAGCAACGGATAGTGGATGCGGGAGCGCTGCAGACGCTGTGCCTGGATCGTGACTGGGAGACAGTGGGAAAGCGGCCTGAGACGAATCTGCGCCCGATCGGCTCGGGGGAGAACCTGACTTACGTGATCTACACCTCCGGTTCGACGGGTCGGCCCAAGGGAGTAATGGTCACACGTCAAGCCTTGATGAACTTTTTGCAGTCAATGACGAGCATCCCGGGAATAGAGCAAAGTGATGTGCTGGCGGCCGTGACCACGGTGTCCTTCGATATCGCAGGATTGGAGCTGTACCTGCCGCTCATTAACGGAGGGCGGATTCTTCTCCTCAGTCGAGAGACCGCTCGCGATGCTCATGAACTTCATCAGAAGTTGATCCAGCATTCAGTTACGATGATGCAGGCGACGCCGAGTACCTGGAGCATGCTGCTTCGCGACGGCTGGCGACCACGTTCTGCCTTTAAGATTCTCTGTGGTGGCGAAGCCTTGAATCGAGATCTCGCGACCAAACTTGTCGGCCACGACGTGCCTGTGTGGAATCTTTACGGGCCGACTGAGACCACCGTCTGGTCATGCCTGAAACAGCTCAAGAGTTCGGAGTCGGTCACCATCGGGAAGCCGATAGCGAACACGCAGGTGTATGTGGTGGATGAAGAGATGGAGCCGGTGCCGGTGGGGGTGTCGGGAGAGCTGTACATCGGGGGCGATGGGTTAGCCCGCGGTTATCTGAACCGGCCGGAATTGACAGCCGAACGCTTTGTGCCGGATCCATTCGCGAGCAAGAACACAGGAGGCGGAGGGCGGCTGTACCGGACCGGCGACCTGGTGCGGTGGCAGGTGGATGGGAACCTGGAGTACCTGGGGCGACTGGATCAGCAGGTCAAGATTCGCGGATTCCGCATTGAGCTGGAGGAGATCGAAGCGGTACTGGAACGCCATCCAAGTGTGGCCCGGTGTGTCGTGCTAGCCCGCGAAGACCAGCCCGGAGAGAGGCGCCTTGTAGCTTACGTAGTTAAGAAGACCGGCGTCCCGTGGCCGAATGCAAGTGGTCTGGAAGAATATTTGAAGGTGTCTCTGCCGGAGTATATGGTTCCGACGGTTTTTGTCGAGTTGGAAAAGTTACCGCTGAACCACAATGGAAAAATCGACCGCAAGGCGCTGCCGCAACCTGATAGGGATACACCTGAAGAAGAATATGTTGGGCCGCGCGATGCCACAGAAGAAACTCTTTGCCAGCTGTGGCAGGAAGTATTGCGGCGAGAACGTGTAGGAATTCACGACGACTTTTTTAGTATGGGCGGACATTCTCTCCTGGCCGTGCTGATAATCGCGCGCATCAAGCTGGCATTCGCCATAGAGATACCCCTCAGTGCTCTATTTGCGGGGCCGACGGTGGCCAAAATGGCCAAACATATCGTGGCGGCGAACGGGCACGAAGGGCCGCAGTCATCGCCGGTATTGGTAAGCGTCCAACCTCAGGGTTCACGAGCCCCCTTCTTCTGCGTACACGCCGTGGGTGGACAAGTAATTAGTTATGCGGAACTTTCACAAGAGATGGGCCTGGAGCAGCCTTTTTACGGGTTGCAGTCGCCTCCCGCGAATTTGTTCCCGGAGTCGAGCATAAGCATCGAGCAAATGGCTACTCTGTACAACCGGGAAATTCGGAGTGTCCAGCCAGTCGGCCCTTATCTACTGAGTGGCTGGTCTATGGGAGGACTGGTAGCTTGGGAGATGGCGCAACAGCTGATGAAGGAAGGTGAGGCTATACGCCTGCTGGCGCTCATCGATACTACTCCCCCCTCCGGGTACCTGGAAGCTGATGACAGAGATGACGAGATATCCATGCTCGCCCGTTTCGCTCTGGACATGAGCCGGTTGGTCGGTAAGGACCCTCGGCCTTTGGTGGAACAATTTTTAAAGGCGGCCGAGCAAGACCAATGGAAGATGGTGCAAGATACTCTGACCAGCTATGGTGTGCTGGCGCCGAAGACGGCGCATGCTGAAATGACTGCTTTGCTGGATGTATATACCCGGAATTTCCGCGCCATGAAAAACTATTCTATCCACACCAGTAAACAAGCGGTGGTTTACTTTCGAGCCTCGGAGAGGCCGGAGAGTATCTCCAAGCCATGGATAACATGGGCAGGCGGAGGCATTCAGTTCCATGTAGTCCCTGGGGACCATTACACAATCCTTACGCGGCCCAATGTGCGTATCATCGCCGAGGCATTGCAGCCTTATATATCGGCAAACAACAGCAATGAACCGGAGATTGTGAGTCCAGAAACTTCGCAATATACATTCTGAGAATGAGTTAGGGGTGCCATTTGTAGCTCGCTTGCTCTTAGAGACGACTTGTTCACTATAGCTGGCCGCAAAGGAAACCACTAACACAAGAAATATGAGTGGGTCGATAACGCGAATTCCATAGAGCCGGGCCGCGACCATCGGCGCCGGCCGGAGATTGTCATCAACAAAAACCTGTTGACAACAACGATAGATCGAGTAACTCATGACTGACAATCTATCTTTAAATATTAACTATTAGTCCGATATCATAAGCGGCAGAGCTTAACTACTTTTCATCGTAGAAGATATTACTAGCAACCCGTCTCTATATAGGTGAAATAAAAATGCGACGAAAATAAACTTGATTTCTGGAAAGAAATGTTGAATACTCATCCGTAATTCGTGCCAAGCGGGGACTCGGGGCAAGGGCTAAGTCAAAGAGCGGAGAGCTGCCATGCTTGAGACCTCCATTTGTGATCGCATTGAATCCAACGTTCGCTATTACTCAAGAGAGTATCCAGTCATTTTCTGTCGTGGCGAGGGCTCCTTTGTTATTGACGACCAGGGAAGATCGTTTATCGATTTCTTCGGCGGCGCAGGCGCTTTGAACTACGGTCACAACCATCCCCTCCTAAAAGACGCCCTGATTGAGTATTTGCGCGACGATGGAATCGTACACTCGTTAGACCTTAACACTGAAGCGAAACTTCGTTTTCTGGAGTGCTTCGAGCGTGTCGTTCTTCAACCTCGTCATCTGGAGTACAAGGTACAGTTCACGGGACCGACCGGTACGAATGCAGTTGAGGCGGCTCTGAAACTGGCACGACTGGTCACAGGCCGCAGCCTGATTGCCGCCTTTACGGGTGGGTTCCACGGTGTGAGCCTGGGAGCACTTGCAGCCACCGCATTGCGGGGTAATCGCGCAGCCGCAGGCGTGCAACTAGACCAGGTCGTACGCTTGCCATACGAAGGGTTTCTTGGCGGCGGCGAGATTGACTTTATCGAGAAAATGCTGCTTTCAGATGAGAGCGGCATCGCTCCGCCGGCCGCCTTCCTCCTCGAAACCGTTCAAGGCGAAGGCGGACTCAAGACACTCTCGGCAATGTTTGTTAAGCGCATTTTTGCGCTGGCTCGCCAAATCGGTGCCCTCGTGATCGTCGATGATGTCCAGGCCGGGTGCGGAAGAACCGGTCGCTTCTTCAGTTTTGAACATTTTTCCGTGACACCCGATATCGTTTGCCTGTCGAAATCGATAAGTGGACTTGGCCTGCCCATGGCGCTGGTATTAATGAAGGGTGAGCATGATCGTTGGAAGCCGGGCGAACACAATGGCACTTTCCGAGGCAACAACCTGGCATTCATTACGGCCGCCGCCGCGTTGGGCTTTTGGGAGAGTTCGTCATTCGGTGAAGCACTTGGCGCGAACATCGATCTCCTGGAATCACGGCTGGACAAGATGTGCGAACGCTTTGCCTTCTCTGGAATTGAGCGCAAGGGACGAGGCATGTTCGCCGGCGTCGACGTTCATGATGGCAAGCTCGCCCGGCAGATCAAGCAGGATGCATTCCGGCTCGGCGTATTGCTGGAAACCTGCGGCGCGACGGGCTCAGTGCTGAAGATTATGGCTCCCCTCAACATCGAACAGAAGACGCTGGACCAGGGCCTTGACATCCTCGAAGCAGCGTTCGCCGGCGTTCTTTCCGGAGTGGCGTGCGCCGCGGGAGACTAGCGAATATGACTGCCAATGTGGCTGTAGCTCCGACGGGAATTGCCCCGATTCTGACAGACGGGCTGGCCCTCAATGACTCCATACGAACTTATGCGGGATCGGAGATATTTCAAAGCCGCAGTCAGCCCTGGGAGGAAGACAATCCTTACCGCCGGCCCCTCCTGACGGAAGATTTTGTCGGCTTTAACACCAAAGCCGCGATTCCATTGGTTGGCATCCGCTCCAACGCAAGCTTAGTGGCAAACCGGCTGCTGATGTCCATCTACGAACGCGATTTCGTTTTTCTTCCGGCAAGCAATCTGGACGACAAGTGGAGCGACTTTCAGACCTATTACGGTGAATAAATGCGCATTTCCGGCGAGGTTATTCGTTCGCGCCTGGAGCCATATGTCTTTTCTTCAGTCGAGGCCGAATTTTCCGCTTCCGGTCGCTGGACCCTCGATAGTTTTGAAGCTTATTTCGAAGAGTTCCGAATGAGCTTTACCGCCCCCAGTAATGCGTCGTTGATGAACTTGATCGTTGGTTCAGCAAATCCGGTGGCAGCGGCACAGACCTATCTCATCCAACTCGCGGGCGACTTTCTGGTTGAATCTTCCGCCATGGCCCGGAACGCCATTGGGAACTATGGACAACTGCAGTCCGAGTTATTCAAAGTTATCATCGACGAATGCGGCTATGGAGTCCATTCGACCCGTCACAGCGCACTGTTCCAGAAAGTGCTTACATCACGGGGATTGAGTCCGATTCCCCACACTTACTGGGAATTGTACTTACCTTCTTCCTTCTATCTGAATAACTACTACAGCTACATATGCCGGGACCATCGCCATCTGTTCCGGTATTTTGGAGCTATTCTGCAAGTGGAAACTGCCTTTGGTATTACTTGCCGTCAGATGGCGGAGATGATGCGCGCGGTTTTCGGGCAGGACGCCGAAGTCCAGTATTTTTTGGAGCATGTGCATATTGACAATCACCACAGCCGCATGGTGCTTGAAGAAATTGTGGTACCTGCCGTGAAGACTTATGGCACTTCGATTCTGGTAGACATTCTTCGAGGGTTCGAGGAGAGCCGCATCGTGGGCGATGTGTTTGGAACCGGTCTGCGGGAACAGATTGCATGGGGCGACTCCTTTTTTTCCCCGTCCAAAGAAGATGGATCATCTGATCCGGTTTGCCTTGCCACTATGGTGGAGCGAGGTCTGTCAGGGCGCTGGACGGGAAGCAAAATGAGTGGGCCGGGTGTGACGCTCAGCGTGAAGTCCGGTGAACTGGATATCGTTGCCGGGTACGGCATTTGCGCGACCTTCGGGCGTGGCCAAACCGTTCGGATCCCGCCCAACGTTCTGTACGCGGCGTGCCCGTCGGCGGATTGCAGTTACGAGGTTGACATTGCCACCTAGCCGCATGACCGTGATTCATCTCAACCGTGGCCAGAACTTCATCGAAGCCGGAGCGGAGGGATACCTCGTCATGTTGGATTCGCGGGGGATTGCCCATACGATAGCGGGGAAGTGTTCACACCGGGGTGGGCCACTGCATCTGGGCGCCTTGGATCCTTCAGGCCGTTTCATTGTTTGCCCGTGGCACAAAAATAGAACGAACCTCGCAAACGCGGTTGCGAAAGAACTCCCGACAGTGCGGGCGGGTGAGCGCATCAGCGTTGTTGTGGGTCTTGATCCACCATCCCTTGCGCATCCGCTTCAGCGGACGTTTCTGCTCGATTGCAAAGCTTCACTAACCGCCGTTTGCGGCATGACTGGGGCACCGAAATGAATCGCCTCATCTCAATTCAGGACTTGGACGTAGAATCCCTGCAAAGCCTCGTCGAGGCCGGCGAAAAACTCGCGGCGGGCCAACTGGATTTCTCGTCGGCCTTGAAGGGAAAGCTGATCGGACTCTATTTCTCTAAACCTTCTACGCGGACTCGCACTTCGTTCTTCGCCGGAATTCAGCGCATGGGCGGATCGTCCATCCTATATTCCGAATCGGACCTGCAGACCTCAACCGGCGAGTCTCTAGAAGATACGGCGATGGTTTTCGGGTTGTACCTCGACGGGCTGGTCATCCGTACCAATGGAAGCACTGAGGAATTGACCACTCTCGCGGATAACTGCGGCAAAACGGTTGTCGTAAATGCGCTGAGCAAAGCCGAGCATCCCACGCAGGCCATCGCCGACCTCATCACCATTCAGCAGGAATTCGAGAATGTCTGCGGCAGGCGAGTCGTATACGTTGGCGCGTGGAACAATACTGCCGCCTCATTGGTGCTGGCTCTCACAAGATTTCGCGATACGCACACCACTGTCCTTACTCCTGAGGGATTCGGTGCGAACGATGCGATGGTATCCGCCGCGCACAGCAATGCCAGGCTGAATCACTCAGTTGTTGAGTTCATCCACGACCCTGGTGGCCTGCCAAAGGAAGTAGATGTCGTATATACAGTTCGCTGGCGAAGCATGGGTGAGGAGCCGCGGGATTCCTCGTGGTTAACTCACTTTCATGGGTTTCAAGTAGATTCTGCGATGTGGCGTCGCATATCACATTCGGGAACAATCTTCATGCACGATCTACCGGCACATCGCGGCGTCGAAGTTGAAAGAGAAATCATCGATGGGCCTGCGAGCCGGATCCGACGTCAGGCTTATAACAAGCAAATTTCTGCCATGTGCGTTTTGGAGATGCTCCTGCGGAACGACCCTATCCCGATTGCAAGGTACAAGAACGAAACACTGCGAGGAATGACAGCATGACATCCACAATTGTTGAAATTGAACAAGAAGCGGAACGAAGTAACTCAAGAAATACTTACACGACGGTCCTGAATCCCGAATTCAGAAAACATTGCGACAAGTTTCTCTCCGATCTGATCGCCGATACGGTGGCGCAAAATAGTCGGGTCGCGGCCAGCATGAAAAGTTTCAGCCGTGAACTGTTTATCCGCTCCACCATCGAGTCAGTACTGCGTATAGAAATGATGCGCAAAATCAATCCGCTGGCGTGCGTGCATTCTTCTGATCTGGACCCAGTCCTTTGCAAGCAGTGGGGCATATACGCAGCCGACGAGGGATTGCACGGACGCTTGTTTGCCAAAGACTTGCACGTGCTAGGGGTCGCCGACAAGGAGATCTACGGAACAAGGCCGTTGTTCGCCACCGAACTGCTGGCCGGTTATCTTTATCAAACCTTAGCCGACGAAGGGCCAATGGGCGTGGTGTCGAGTGCGTACTACGTCGAGTCGGTATCGGCTTGGACACAGCCGGCATGGCTGGACGGTATGGAGAAGGTTGTCGGTCACGAAGCTACAAGAGGCGCGCGGTCGCACCTTGGCATCGATGATACCGACCACCATGTGGATCTGGCGTGGAACATGTGCATGCGCATGATTAAAACACCAGAGGACCAAATTCGTTTTAAGAGACACCTTGCCCGTCTTCATAGTCTGCTGGTTGCTTATGTTGTTGAAGTAGCGGATGTGGTAGCGGGGGAAAATTCCACTGCCGCTGAAGTCGGTGCCGCGGTGGCGGCAATCGAGGCCAGTATGCCGGCCCAGGCTCTTAACTGAACGGTGCGGAATGCGCTTCGAGTGGGCGACCGGTTTGACCGAAATTGACGCGGCGCAGATCCTCGCCATCATCAATGCTGTGGCCAGCCATGAGGGTACCAACGGCATGTCTCGCCCTCTGACTGATCGCGAAGGCGAGGACTTCATTTTTGCCGTGCGCGAAGCGATCGTACGTGGCGACTGTTACCAGCTTCTCGCGCGCGCCGGAGAGGCCGGTTCCATCGTCTCCATCGCAACACTGGAACGGGTGAAATTGAATCCGGCGAGGCGGCACGTGGTGGAGGTCAAGCGCATGGCCAGCGCACCAGAAGCTCGCGCTTTTGGCAACTACATCCTGGCTGGGTGGAGGGTCATTCTTGACAAGTGCCGCGAAATAGGATGCGACATCATTAACATTGATGTAAGCGAAGATGGTCCGTATCGGATGTGGGAGAAGCTTGGATTTCGCACTTACGCCAAGGTTCCCGACTATGCCCGTGTCGGCGCACGCACGCTCGATGGTTACTTTTTATCAGTGTACGTCGAGGAAGCTTATAGAATTCTGGAACGGTTTCAACGCCGGGCCCTATCTGAGATGTGATTGCTGGTAGGAAGGGTTTGAAAATCCGCGGAAGTCGCGACCACAACGCTCCTTACGCTCGAGGACAGAGCCATCTTCAGCCCGACTACTCCCAACCCGGGCGCGAGCGGCTTCCCGGGTGCGTTGGTCTTCGCTGGAAATGGTGCCGGCCGCAACGGAAACGTGGGTGAAACTTGGGCCCAAACTTATTACAAAGATTTCGAGCCCCGCGTCGGATTTGCCTGGTCGCCCTCATTCCTGCGCGGGATCAGCGGCGGGAGAACAAGTTGCAAGAGCAGACCCGGCGGGGCGATCAATTGCCGCAGCAAGAAACGATCCCCGCTACAGCCGATCTCCCATAGCTTTCTGAATCCGATTTCCACGGCCCTACTTCTTTGGTGCACACTTTGATCTCTATCCCAGGCCGCGTGCCAGGGCAACGAGGTCAAGCTAAAGACTACGCCCCGCCCCTTAGTAGGCAATTGCTGGTGGAAACGTTATGGGCAAGAATCTGAACGGGAGACTGTTGCCTAGGTGGATAGCTCAACAAAGTATTCCGCCCAAGTCCGGGAACTGACGATTACGTACTTTTCCAACGATAGCGACCAAGTGCGCGCGCTCGATGGCATTAGCATCGACATTGGCGCTGGAGAAATCGTCGGGATATTGGGAGAGTCGGGGTGCGGGAAGAGCACTCTGGCAGGCGCGCTGCTGCGATTGTTGGCGCCGAATGCAAGATGCGATGGCGGGACAATCCTGATTCGCGGCCGTGACCTACTCAACCTATCTGAGAAGGAGTTGCGTTTGATACGAGGGCGGCTGATCTCGCGGATCCCGCAGGACCCGGCCCTGGCGCTCAATCCGGTGATGACGGCTGGTTCGCAGATCAGCGAGGTTCTGCGTGCGCATCGGGTAAGCAATGTTCAGCAGCGGCGAATGTGGGTGATGGAATTGCTGCGGGAGGTCGGCTTCGATCATCCAGAGCAGATCTATTCTGCATATCCCCATCAGCTCAGTGGTGGACAGAGACAACGAATCGCAATCGCGCAGGCGATAGCGTGCAGGCCAGCTCTCCTGATCGCCGATGAGCCTACGAGCAAACTAGACGCAACGCTGCAGGGAGAGATCATCGTCCTGCTGTCGCAGATTCGGCAACAACACGGGACCGCGATTCTACTAATCAGCCACGATCCAGCACTATTTGTCGGGTTTGCCGATCGCATCGCAATGATGTACGCCGGTCGCATCGTGGAAGCGGGAAGCAGCGCCGATATCTTAGGCAGACCGCTGCACCCCTATACGCAAGCCCTGGTTCGACTCATGATGCCGCCTGTGGTGGCAGGATCAAGGGTGCGGACGCGGCTTCCGGCGATCGAAGGCGAACCTTTCGATCCGACTTGCGTTCCAGTGGGTTGCCGGTTTGCTCCGCGCTGCGTCGAACGCATGGACGTTTGTTCACGCCGCTATCCGGGTGAATTCCTGCCCGAGCCTTCACGTCCTGTGAACTGTTTCAAGTACGGGGAATAAATGGTCACCTCATTTGCCAACTGACTTGTCACAGAGCGGAAAGCTAATCCAAAACTTGCTGGTCGTAAAAGGACTGTCTAAGAAATACGTCCGGGGTGGTCTGTGGCGGAAACGTGTGTCCGTCGCCGCCGTAAGCAATGTCGACTTCGAAATTCCGAGCGGGCAAACGTTGGCTATGGTGGGAGAATCGGGATCGGGAAAATCCACCGTCGCGCGATGCGTTACACGCCTGGAAAGGCCGGATGCTGGACAGATTCTGATTTACGGCACAGACATCGCGCAGCTGCGTGATCGAGACCTGGCTCCGTTTCGCACTGGCATCCAGATGGTGTTTCAGGATGCAGTGACCGCGATGAATCCCCGCTTCTCTGCCCTTGAGGTAATCGAGGAACCTTTGCTGATAAATGATCGTGTGGGCCGTGGTGGCCGCAATCGAAAAGACCGGCGCGATTTAGTCTGCGCCCTGATGATTGAGGTTGGAGTTTCTCCCGATTGGGTGCACCGGTCGATATCTCACTTCAGTGGCGGACAACGCCAGCGGCTCGCGCTGGCGCGGGCACTCGCTTTGCGCCCGCAGCTTCTGGTTCTCGATGAAGCACTCTCAGGACTTGACCTTTCCACTCAGGCTCAAATTGCCAACCTATTGTTCGAACTGCAAGCGGCTCGTTCTCTGACCTATCTTTTGATTTCCCATGATCTGGCCCTGGTGGCGCGGCAGGCTGACGTGATTGCGGTTATGTCTGGAGGAAAGGCGGTCGAAGTCGGCCCAACCCAGCAGATCATTTCCAACCCCAAACATGAGGCGACGAATAGGTTGCTGGCGTCGGCGAAAACCGCTGCATCGAACCTGGCAGCCATCACCGGTGGACTTGCGTGAGCTACCTCGCACACAGGCTGATACGCGCGGTTCTGTTACTGATCGGAGTGTCGGTACTCTGCTTCCTATTCACCGAAATGGCGCCCGGAACTTTCTTCGACGAAATGAGGTTGAACCCGCAGATTTCTCCGGAAACGATTTCGGCGCTGCGCTCCCGCTACGGCCTAGATCAGCCTCTGTTATTAAGATACGGACGCTGGGTGAAATCCGCTCTGCACGCCGATTTCGGCTATTCCATCGCATACAACGTACCCGTCGCGCCGTTGTTATTGAGCCGGGCGAAAAATACTTTGTTGCTTACGACCACGGCGCTTCTGCTGACGTGGCTGATCTCCGTTCCGCTAGGCTTGTGGGCGGCCAGCAGACGCAGCGGGCTCTTGGATAAGGCGGTTACGCTTGTAAGTTCATTCCTGGTTTCTGTGCCGGAACTTGTGATTGCCGTGGGCTTGCTCGCGGCTGCGGTTCGTTGGCGGATTCTACGCGTGGGTGGAATGATGTCGGTCGATTTCGAGGGCCTATCTACCTGGGGGAAACTGCAAGACATCGTATTTCATCTGGCGCTGCCGGCGCTGATCCTGGTGCTTTGCGAAACAGCCGTGATCGTAAGGCACGTTCGCGCCAGCGTCCTCGAAGTGCTGGACGCTCCTTATGTCCAGGCAGCACGCGGATTCGGAATCAAGCCGGGCAGAGTCCTCTTCCGCCACGTACTGCCCGTTGCCGCGAATACTGCCATTTCGCTTCTGGGATTTTCTCTGGCCGGACTCCTCAGCGGATCGATGTTGGTTGAGGCGGTGTGCGGATGGCCTGGGCTGGGGCCTTTGATGCTCGAGGCGACGCTTTCCCGGGATCTCTATCTTGTGATCGGAGGGATTATGTTCTCGTCGCTGTTCACACTCGGCGGCGGACTGATCGCCGATATCATGCTGCTCGCATCGGATCCGCGAATTCGCAGAGAGGGCTCGGATGCGCAGTAAGACTGCTATCCTGGTTGCCGCACTCGCAGGATTGCACCTCATTCTATTGTTCGCTGGTTTTGTGGCGCCCTACAATCCAGCCACCCAAGACCGCGAGCTGCCTTATGCTCCGCCCACACGGCTGCATTTCAAAGACGCCGCTGGATTCCATTTTCGTCCGTTCGTGTACGCGTCGACGCGTGTATTAAACGGAGATCAAGCCGGAAGTTATCAAGAAGACCGGATCCGCGTTTATCCTGTTCGCTTCCTGGTTCGTGGGTCGACTTACAAGCTTCTGGGCTTTTACGAAGCATCTATACATCTGTTTGGAGTCGCCGAGCCAGTCAGAATTCTGATTCTTGGAACCGACGGCTACGGACGGGATGAATTCTCTCGCGTTTTGTTCGGCGGCCAGATTTCGGTCTCTGCTGGGATCACGGCGACCTTCATTGCCCTGCTGGCAGGAGGCATCCTCGGAGGTGCTGCGGGTTACTATGGGCGCTGGATTGACGAGTCTTTGATGGGAGTGACTGAGCTTTTTCTTTCGTTGCCCTGGCTCTATTTCCTGCTGGGCGTGCGCGCATTCTTGCCGCTACATCTGAGTGCGCTCCGCACTTTTTTTCTCTTGACCGGTGTGATCGGCTTGATTGGCTGGGCCCGGCCGGCTCGACTGGTGCGGGGAATCGTTCTCAGCTCGCGAAACCGCAACTACGTTCTGGCGGCGCGCGGCTTTAGCGGGTCCGATTTCTACATCCTGCGGCGGCATATCCTGCCGAAAGCCATGGGGGTTCTGATAACCCAGGCGGCGCTGCTGGTTCCGCAGTATATCGCCGCCGAAGTGACGCTCTCCTTCTTCGGCCTCGGAGTGAGTGAGCCTGTGCCGAGCTGGGGCAATATGTTGAGTGCGCTGGAGCAGTACACCATACTGGTTTCCTATGGATGGCTGCTGGCTCCTGCAGGCGCTTTGATCATTACTTCCGTACTCTATGGTTACTTCGCTGATGCACTCCATTCCGGTTAAAATCTAAAACATCCCAGGACACTTGCTGTGGGGTAAGGGTCCGATATGAAGCAAATTGCTGGCCTAACCCTGCTACATGTGTATCTACTCGCCGGTGCATGTTTTGCTGCAAAGGTCGTTCCCGAGGCGGCGAAACCCGGGGAAGAACTTGCGCGGATGGCTGACGTCTCTGGCCGCTACGGTGGACACTTGACCATTGGCCAACGCTCCGAACCGAAGACGCTCAACCCGGTTACGGCTACCGACGCGGTTTCACGCGAGGTGATCGGGCGTCTTATGGGCGATCTGATCGAGATCAACCGATCTTCGCAACAAACGGAACCCGCACTAGCGAAATCCTGGAAGATATCTTCCGACGGCCAGGCCTTTACCCTGCAACTCCGCAAGGGGATTCGTTTCTCCAACGGGCTTCCCTTCGATGCCGACGATGTAGTTTTCTCTTTCGGCGTCTACATGGATGAGGCAGTGGATTCGCCGCAGCGCGACCTGCTAATCATTGACGGCAAGCCCATCACAGTTACCAAAGTGGATCAGTACACCATACGATTCGTTCTGCCGCGCCCCTACGCGGCGGCCGAGAGATTGTTTGACGGGCTCGCGATGTTGCCAAAACACCTGCTGGAGAAACCTTATCGCGAAGGCCATTTCGCGCAGGCGTGGTCCTTGAATGTGCAGGCCTCGGAAATAGCTGGATTGGGTCCGTTTCGGCTCAAAGAGTACGTGCCGGGGCAGCGAATCGTGGTGGAGCGAAATCCTTTCTATTGGAAGGTTGACGGCGAAAACCAACGGCTACCGTATTTAGACGAACTCGTATTTCTGTTTGTGGGCACCGAAGACGCACAAGTGATGCGCTTTGAAGCCGGCGAGACCGACATCATCAGCCGGCTCAGCTCGGAGAATTACAACCTGCTGACGCGCGAGAAAGCCCGCATTGCCTTGCAACTCGCCGATATGGGACCAAGCCTTGAATATAACTTCCTGTTGTTCAACCTGAATGATCTTGGTGCGAAGAAACTGGACGAAGTCGCCAAAAAGCAAGCTTGGTTTCGCGATTTAAAGTTTCGACAGGCAATCTCGGCGGCAGTCGATCGAGAGTCGATTGTGAACCTGGTCTACGGGGCGCGTGGCACGGCCTTGTGGGGCAACGTTGGGCCGGGCAACAAGTTGTGGATCAATCAAGCGATCCCGCATCCGGCGCGGTCAATCGAGAGAGCTCGCGAGCTTCTGAAGTCGGCTGGCTACAGATGGAATTCCACGGGCCAGTTGCTGGACGCTAGTGGGAAGCCGGTCGAATTCTCGATCATCACCAGCTCATCCAACAGCCAGCGTATGAAGATGGCAACCCTGCTGCAGGATGATCTCGCGCACCTGGGCATGCAAGTGCATATTGTTCCTCTGGAATTTCGCGCCCTGATTGACCGGGTATTTCAAAGCTTTAATTACGATGCTGCGATCATGGCGTTGGGCGGCGGAGATGCGGACCCTAACCCGGAGATGAATGTATGGGCCTATTCGGGGACATCGCATTTATGGCACCTCGGCGAGACTCAGCCGGCAACTGACTGGGAACGCGAGTTAGACCAATTGATGCAGCAACAGATGGTCACGCTTGACTATGCCCGGCGCAAGAGGCTGTATGATCGCGCGCAACAATTGATCGCGGAAAACCTGCCGTTTATTTTTCTGGGAACGCCGAACATTCTTGCGGGCGCGAACAGCCGGGTCGGCAACTTCCATCCCGCAGTGCTCGATCCTTACACCTTGTGGAACGCGGACGAGCTCTACCTTCGTGGTCCGGGTCTGGAGAATGCTGGCGTTCGATGACCGGAACGGCCACAGGAAGGCAAAAGGAACGGCCGGTGGACTCTTTCGACTCGCAGCTGATTACCCGCTGCCTGCAGGGTGAGCAGGAAGCATGGTCGGCGTTGATCGATAAATACAAGAACCTCATCTATTCGATTCCAATCAAGCTTGGCATGTACCAGGATGCGGCGGATATCTTTCAGTCCGTCTGTGTGGACCTGCTTTCGGATCTGCCACAACTCCGAGAACACCGTGCTCTGCCGAAGTGGTTGATGCAGACCTGTTATTACAAGTGCCTCCGCCACCGGCGCGCCGCCGCCCGGCTGGTTGAGCTTGAACCGGAGGGCACAGACGGCGACGCCGGGCTTGCTGTCGGCTGCTCCGACGATCTCCCTGAGCACATGCTTGTGCAACTCGAGCAGGAACAAATTCTTCGCGACGCTATCTCAGAGTTGCCTGAAAAGTGCGAGCAGATGGTCCGCTTGCTCTTCTTCGATCTCCCCCCTCGGCCCTATCACGAAATCGCGGACGAGTTGGGCATGGCGACCGGTTCGATTGGGGCGATCCGGGCCCGTTGCCTGGCGCATCTCAGAAAACACCTTGAAAAGAGAGGCTTCTGAATGAGCGTCCAGGCGGTTCAGAAGACCGAATCGGATGCGATGATCGAGCGCCTGTTCGCGCTCGACGATGCCTCTGGCCGCGCTCGGTTGGTCGCCCAATACCCCGGCGCCGCATGGGAGGAAATCGTAACGATTCTTACCGACAAGGTTTGGCAAGAAGTTCGAATCGATACTCATCGTGCTAAAAAGCTTGCGGATGCTGCATTGACCGTTGCCCAAACTCTGGGTACTCCAAGTCTCATTGCCCGCAGCTTCCGCGCACAAGCGAATGCCATGTACGCGCTTGACGAACACGCTGAAGCCATTCAGCTGCACGCGCAGGCCATCGCTCTATTTGAGCAAACTGGGGAAGAGACTGAGCTCGCTCGGACTCTGAGCGGGTCGATTCAGTCGTTGCTGCTGTTGGGCCGGTACGATGAGGCGCTGGCTGCGGGAGAGCGCGCGAGTGCAATCTTTCGGCAGCAAGGCAACACCCGCCGGCTGGCTCGCCTGGAAATCAATATTGGAAACATCTATCACAGACAGGATCGATTCACTGAGGCACTCGCGTATTACGAGCGTGCGTACGAGCAGATGCTGGCTCACGACGATGCCGAAGGGCTTGCAGCGGTTCTGAGTAACTTGTCGCTGTGCCACATCAGCCTGAACGATTTCCCCAGGGCATTGGAGCTACACCAGGTCGTGCGCCGGCACTGCGAACGGAAGAACATGCCGATTCTGGTTGCCTACGCCGACTACAACATCGCCTATCTATATTTCCTGCGCGGAGAATATGGCCGGGCGGTTCAAATGCTTCGGGATGCATCCGTCAGCGCCAAGAAAGCAAACGATGCCTATCAACTCGCGCTCTGCAATCTTGATCTTTCCGAGATTTATCTTGAATTGAATCTGAGCGCGGAAGCCGGAGAACTAGGACGGGCGGCGAACGAAGCCTTTCACAAGCTGGGTTTTGGCTACGAAGCTGCCAAAGCCTTGGGCTTTGCGGCGATTGCCGCAAGTCGCCAGGGACAGGCATTTGAGGCAGTTAAACTGTTTGCCGCGGCCAAAGAAATGTTTGTTCGCGACCAGAACGAGGTTTGGCCTTCTCTGATTGACTTATATCAGGCACTGGTGCTGTTCACCGAGGGTCGCCTGTTTGAAG
>JBAPOI010000905.1:0-5814 GCA_049279555.1 Candidatus Sulfotelmatobacter sp. | reverse complement strand
GAGTTATTGCCCGTTACGGTGTTGGATCCCAAGACCACGGTGCTGCCCGCGGTGTAGGTTTGGCTGTACAGCTCGAAGGTGAAGATATTGTTGTTGGTAATAGATGTTCCGGTATCCAAGAAATTGGAGGTGAGCCAGGTCGGAATAGGGGATATGGCGGTGCAGTAGACGACGTATACGATAGCTGCCTGACCCAACGTAAAGCTCATGTAGCTTGAGCTACCCGCATCGGCGTTTTTGTCGCTATCCGCCGTCATGATGAACATCTGCCCGTTCACAGTTGACGGCAGAGCAGGATTGATCTCGTAGGTCCGATCGACGTATTGAGTAGCTCCACCGACAAATCCGGTGGTCGTCCCGCAGGAACTTCCCCCGGGGCAGATCTGATAAGTGTCGCCGGTCCCGCCATTCTGGCTGGAGTTCTGCACTGTAAGGTTTTTGATGAGCGTGGCGAAGCAGGCCGGTGCAAAGAAACCATTAATGATGAGTGCCGCGAGAAGGAGCGGCCGTGAATTCCTCTGAGACATTTCGGCTTCCTCCCTAAAGCCCGAAAATTAGTCGGACTTGTTCGCAACATCTGCCCACGCGCCGCTTAACAGGTGTGTACTGGAGAGCGATACAACAAAGCTGCGTATCTGCTCCAAATCCCCTGGGGTGAGAGCCCCTTAAGAATCCGTAGCAGCCTTAGCTGCATCGGCAAGAATAATCAAGCTCAGGCTCCTCGTTCCAAGCTATCTTGCCAATTCCGGCACTATTACAGATATCGAGGTTACAGACACACTCGGCTGTTGAAATTCCGTATTTAGTAAATTAGGGACTGCGGTGCGGTGTGGAATTGTGCGCCGCATGAAGCGATCTGTAGGTTGAAGAAGCGTTTAATTTTCGGACATTTGAGTCCAGCGGAATGATTTCCGGAATACCTCCCGAATGGAGGACAGATCACGAACATCGGACAGATGAATATTCGGGAGGAAGTAGTTACAGAAACCGAACGAACGTGCGACTTTCTTCACCCTTAGATTCTATGGACAGCTACTGCACAAACTTCAAATGGCCAGCCTCGACGCATATTGGGGGCACGGGCGCCCCAAACCTAAGGTGCTGTCCAATCGCCAAGGCACGGCCATTACCTAGGTCATCTTGGGCAAAGTTACGATTCGGTCCATCATAGGGAGAACTTGTGGGGCGAAGCACGCCTCCCGGGAAACTCCTCGATGAATATTGACGACCTGCTGCGCATTGCCACGGAACGCAAAGCTTCGGACTTGCATTTGAAGGTGGGCAACTATCCTCACCTGCGCGTTGACGGCGAACTCGCGCCGCTCACCGACCAGCCGCGCGTGAGCGCGGAGGACATGCTGACCATGGCGTTCAGCATGATGTCGGCGCGGCAGAAGCAGAAGTTCAAAGAGACCACGGAAATCGATATGGCCTACGGCGTCGCCGGGCTGGGGCGTTTCCGTGTGAACATTTTTCAGCAGCGCGGCAATGTGGGATTGGTGCTGCGCGTCATTCCGACGAAGATTCGCGCACTCGACGAGTTGTTCCTGCCCAAAGTGGTGGAGCAGATTTGCGAAATGCCGCGCGGTCTTGTGCTGGTAACAGGCGTGACCGGTTCCGGTAAGTCGACGACGCTGGCCGCAATGGTCGATCGCGTGAATTCCAGCCGCGCCGAGCACATCATCACCATTGAGGACCCCATCGAATTTCTTCATCGCGACAAAAAAGGCTACGTAAACCAGCGCGAAATCGGCGTGGATACGCCTTCGTTCAGTTCGGCCCTGCGAGCTTCTCTGCGTCAGGATCCCGACGTAATTCTGGTCGGCGAAATGCGAGACCTGGAAACCATCTCGACAGCGCTGCATGCGGCTGAAACCGGCCACATGGTCTTCTCCACGCTGCACACTCTCGACGCCGTTGAAACCGTAAACCGAATCATTTCCATTTTCCCGCCGCCGGAGCAAAAACAGATTCGTCTGCAATTGGCGGCCGTGCTGCGCGCCATCGTCAGTCAGCGATTGGTGCGCCGCTGCGACGCCGAGGGCCGGGTACCCGCAGTCGAAGTGATGATCAATACGGCGTTCATCCGCGAGTGCGTTCTGGTGCCGGAAAAGACTCGTTCGATTCGCGACGCCATCGCGGCTGGCACATCGCAATACGGCATGCAGACGTTCGATCAATCGCTATGGGATCTATTCCAGGCTGGCTTGGTGAACTATGAAACCGCGCTGGAGAACGCCTCGAACGCCGACGACTTCAAGCTGCGCATGCAGGGCATCGCCTCGACGGCGGATATCTCGCGGCAGTCGATGCAGTCTGCCGGCTTCGGCGGGCGGTAGAGCAGTTCCTAGCTGCTAGCTTCTAGCTCTTTGACTTTTAACTTTCGGGAAGCGAGATTCGCTTGCGATTGTTGGTTCCTCCTTGGATGGGCGCGTGAGAACGCGCCCTTTTTTTCTTTGTCTCGGTACTGGGTACTAGGTACTATTTTGCGCTATCGTTAGCAAATGCCGTTTCCGCGCCCTAAGAAGAAGTTTTATTCCGAAGATGAGTTGTACGAATACGCCGTGGGAGCACTAGCTCGCCGCATGCGCACAGTCGCCGAACTGAAGCGGCTGTTGCGGGCGCGCGTGGAAGAAGCGGAATCGGAGTACGGCCAGACGCTGATTGAGTTGGTGATTCGTCGATTGAAAGATCGTGGTTATTTGAACGACTCGCAATATGCCGCCTATTTTTCTTCTCTGCGCCGTGACAATCAGAAGCTGGGCCGCAGGCGCATCGTCACCGATCTGAAAATCAAAGGCGTGCACGGAGACGTGATCGACAAAGCCGTGGACGCGGCTTTCGAGGGCGTGAGCGAAGAAAAGCAGGCACGCGAATATCTACGGAAAAAGCGCATGGTGAAACCGCCGAAAGGCAATCAGAAAGCCACGGCACGCATCTTCCGCCAACTGATCCGCGCCGGCTTCGGCAGCAAAACCATCTTCACCATCCTCAAGAACTGGAACGTCGATGAAGAGATCTTGAGCGGACTGGACAGCGAAGCAAGTTGACGCGGGTCTTGGGTCTTCGGTCTTGGGTGTTAGGTTTTGCCTAAGACCCATGCCTGAGACCTGTTCCCTAAGACCTATTGCCTAAGACCTGCCCCGTTTCGGGAGGCGCCGTGGCATGTGGTCCCCGAGTTCGACTTGGCAAGAGCCTTGGCAATGCTGCATACTCCAAGATCGATCCCATTTACCGCTCAAAAGGAGGTCGTTATGCAGTTCAGTTTGAAAGCAGTTCTAGCCGCTGTATTGCTGAGTGCGGTTCCATTGGCTCTCGCTCAGGATGTGGCAACGGATACGAAGAAGGCCGCCGACAAAACAGGTTCAGCCACCGAGAAGGCCGCGAAGACCACGGGCCACGACACTAAGGTCGTCGCGAAAGACACTGCAAAGGGCACTGAAAAAGCCGCCGATAAGACTGGCCACGAAACCAAAGTGGTTGCGAAAGATACCGCCAAAGGCACGGAGAAGGCCGCGGACAAGACCGGTCATGAAACCAAGGTCGTCGCGAAAGACACCGCGAAGGGCACCGAAACCGCCGCCAAGAAAACCGGCAGCGGCATCAAGAAGGGCGCCGAAGCCACCGGCCACGGAGTGAAGAAGGCTGGAGAGAAGACCGAAGACGCGGTCAAGTAGCTTCAGCGTAATCTTCAAACACAGAGGGCACAGAGGCTCACAGAGGATTTACCCTGTGTTCCCCTGTGCCCTCTGTGTTTAATTTTCGGATGCTAAAATTGAACGTCTCCTCATATGCCGACTGGTTCTGAAATCCGCCGGAAATTCCTCGACTTCTTTGTGCAAAAGGGGCATAAGGAAGTGCATTCGTCGTCGCTGGTGCCAGCGAACGATCCCACGCTGCTGTTCACCAACGCGGGCATGAACCAGTTCAAAGACGTTTTCCTCGGCTTGGAGAAGCGCAATTATTCCCGAGCCACGACTTCGCAAAAATGCGTGCGCGCCGGCGGCAAACACAACGACTTGGAGAACGTCGGGTTCACCAACCGCCATCACACGTTTTTTGAAATGTTGGGAAATTTTTCGTTTGGCGATTACTTCAAGAAAGATGCCATCGCCTACGCGTGGGAGCTGATCACTTCGCCGCAATGGTTCGGGATCGACAAAGAGAAGCTGTACGTGACGATTTTTGATGACCCCGACAAGGCGGCGGCCTCTTGGGAGTTAGGTTTTGACGTTGAGCGCGACCGTGAGGCCGAAAAATATTGGCTCGAAGCAGGCGTTCCCAAAGAGCGCATTTTCCCTGGTGGGAGGAAAGATAACTTCTGGCAGATGGGCGATACCGGTCCCTGCGGCCCGTGCAGCGAAATTCACTACGACATGGGTCCTGCGGCATCCGATCAGGGGCATGCGGACTGCGCTTTCCCTTGCGATTGCGGGCGGTATGTGGAGATTTGGAATCTCGTTTTTATGCAGTACGAGCGCGAGAAATATGTCAAGAACGGCATACCTGGAGCAGTGACCAAGTTGCTGCCCAAGCCTTCGATTGATACGGGCATGGGCTTGGAGCGCGTGACTTCTGTCCTACAGGGTGTTATTTCGAACTACGACACAGATTTGTTTACTCCGCTGATCAAGCGCGCCGAAGAATTGACTCTAGGAGCTGGTGGCAAGACTGCGGAGCTTCGCTCCGCCGGACAGCCGAGGGCGGCTGTCCCCACACGAGCGGAGGAGGGCACAGCCCATGTAGGCACGGCCGCCCTCGGCCGTGCAGCCGAGCAAAGCCCGGCAGGCTCTCCCACCCACAAGTCCGTAGCCTCCCTCCGAGTGATCGCCGACCACTCGCGCGCGGCAACGTTTCTGATTTCAGATGGAGTGCTGCCGTCGAATGAAGGCCGCGGTTATGTGCTGCGGAAGATTATTCGGCGGGCAATTACGCATGGAAGGTTACTCGGGCAGACGAAACCGTTTCTTCATGAGATGGTCTTTTCTGTGCGCGATTTGATGCAGGATGCGTATCCGGAGCTGAATGAGACTGCAGATCGCGTGGCAAGCGCTGTAAAGAATGAAGAGGCAAGATTCGCCAGCACATTAGCTCTAGGAGAAGACAAAAGGGAGGCAGTCGAACTTCAGGCGTGGATTAAGAGGATTCGAGAGATTGTTGGCGAGCTTGGATCGTTTATTCTCGAGGACATCGAGCCGGCTCTGACGATGCTCCGGCCCAGAGCAAGTATTCCAGAGCGCAAACTCGCGGCGAGAAATCTCGCCGGTGAGGTAAGAGCACCTGAATTCCTTAATCGTCTGGACAAAGAGTTAACTAAGACTCCTCCCATCTTTCCAGGAGATGAGGCGTTTAAGCTTTACGACACGTTCGGAATGCCTCTTGATTTCATGCAAGAAGCTGCACGCGATCAAGGACTGATGTTCGATCAAATTGGATTTGATCGAGCGATGGAGGAGCAGAAGACCCGTGCTCGCGCCTCGTGGAAAGGCGCAGCGAAGCAAACCGCCAACCCCGCCTACCAACAGCTTCCCAAATCATTCTTCGAAGGCTACCGGCAAACCCGCTCCGACGGATGCGAAGTGCTGGCCATCATCAAGAACGGCCAAGGCGCACAAGAACTCAAGCCCGGCGAATCCGGCGAGGTCATCCTCGACCACACACCGTTCTATGCCGACTCCGGCGGACAGGTTGGCGACAAGGGATGGTTCTACTCCGACGATCACAACACCGTCGTCGCCGAAGTGACGGGATGCTACTCCCCGATCCAAGGCGTGCGCGCGCATCAGGTCATCATGAAATCAAGGGTGCCCCATC
>JBAPOI010000904.1:0-1566 GCA_049279555.1 Candidatus Sulfotelmatobacter sp. | reverse complement strand
GAGTGCTAGTACACCGTCCGGTTAATTCTTTATAGTATCGGCCCGGCGACGCGTCCCCAATGCGGCGTCGCTTCTTTCGTGACTTGCGCGGATGCGCCGCTTGGTATTCCCTGGTGGCTCGATGATCTGCTTTTAGATGTCCGAACCCCGCATCCTGCTTAATTCCTAGACTTCACCCGATGGCTGAACTGGTAGCTCGCGGAGTTATTTCACTTGCCGACGGCCCCTGCTGTGGGCCCGAACGGGCCCGAACGCCATAGACCAGGGTTTCGTTTTTTCGACTGACGCTGCGAGCTGAATGCCTGCCACCCCGGCTGGCATTCAAGTTAATCATGCCACGTGAAATCAATAACTTACAGCCCCCCCCAATTCTATTTCACTCCGTTAAGCCCCGCTAAAGAGGGTAAAATCGGCACGGGGCAGAGGTGGATAGTGCTGTAAGTAATTGAAAAGAAATGTAACGGGAGACCGGACTCGAACCGGCTACGTCCAGCTTGGGAATACCTCGGTAAATTGGAAACAGAATTCTCGATGATTGGCGAATCGCCCTCGCTGATGAAAATCGCCGGACTCGCTGGGATTCCCTTGGGGTTTTCTTGCGAGGGGGCAATTCCGGCGCGGTTCGTTATAACCGCCAATCAGCACTGCGGCCCGAGGGGCGGTTGGGTATAGAATGACCGTGCTGAGCCGGGAAGACAAGAAAAGGGGAATGAGCATAAGAGGTACTTACTATGGCAGTACCCGAACTGAAGACCTATTTCCAGACTTTCACGACGGATGGTCTGGGTCAGATATTTATGACTGGCATCCTGAACGTGGAAGCATTTGGCCACGTTAACCTTGAGATCGTCCAGTTCCCCCACGCTTCGGTCAGCATGACTGTCGTCTGCTACATGGGAAAGCTCAGCGGTACAACGCTCGCGCAGACGGTCGGGCAGTTTTCTCTGGGCACTGCCGGCCAGATCCATACCTTCGATGTGATTGGTCCCGAGTTCAGCGTCGTGCTAACTGGCGGTCCAGCCAACACCGACGTGCCAATACAAGCGTGGGTCTTCCTCCGCTGATGGATCTCGTAGGATTTTTCGGCGTCTTTTGACGACGCCTATGCTGACAGCATGAGCGGTCGGCACTCTGGCTTCGTACTCCACTCACGTTTGATACATGCACGGGTGCCCGTTCATGTAACAAATGAGCGCATGCTGAAGCCAGAGCGCCGATTTTGCAAGGGATGTTTGCAACACTCGGGCCTTGATTTCACGGCTCACCGATGGCGTTGCAAACTTGCCCTTTGTGGGACCGGCTGAACGACCAGGAACTCACCACTGGCCGCCAAGCGCTCTTCACCATCCTGATCGTCCGGTGCAAGGCGTCTTAGGTGGCGGCTGCCCTGCGCTTGGAAGTGCCCGGCCTCCTCAGCTCTCAGCTTTCTTCACGAGTGTGCCGACCCTGGCCTCGTCATCGGCGGTCAACTCCTCCAACGCGAAGGCGACCGGCCACACGTTTCCTTCGTCGAGGTTCGCCTTGTCGCTGAAACCGAACGTTGCGTATCTCGCCTTGAACTTGAGC
>JBAPOI010000903.1:0-9986 GCA_049279555.1 Candidatus Sulfotelmatobacter sp. | reverse complement strand
ATCCATCCGCAGCAGGATCGACAACACGGTTGGCGCCAGCCACAGCGTATTAACCTGATTGGATTTCGCTTTATCCCAGAAATGCAGGCTCGACCGCGCATCGAACACGTGGTCCACAACCACACTGGCCCCACACAGGAAAGGCAAAATCAGCAGATTGTAGAGACCGCCCATATACGACATCGAGAGCGTTAAATAAAACCGCGAATCCTGGCCAATTTCCTGGACGCTGGCGAAGGCCGAAGCGTTTCGCAGCATTCGTCCAAGCTTGTGCGCAAGCCCCTTCGGCTTCGCCGACGTTCCCGAGGTATACATGACAACTACGAGATCTTCACCGTCCGCCGTTTCGAGAGGCACAAAATCGCTCGCGTCATCGAGCGAGTCGATCTTGAGTTGATCGAGCGCGCGTGGGTCCAGTTTCGCATCACTGGCTGTCACTAACTGCAGCACATTTGCATGCACGATCTTGATCGCAACGACGCTTGCCACGCCCGCTACGACAAGGGCAGGCTTGCAACTCGCCAAAATAAACTGGACCTCGCTTTTACTCAGCGCAGGATTGATGGGAACAATCACCGCGCCAAGATAAATACAGGCAAAATAGAAGATCGCGAGCTCACAACAGTTCGGGACCATGACTGCGACACGGTCGCCCTTTTGAATGCCTCGCCTGCGAAGCTCCGCTGCCAGGGCACAGGCTTGCCGGTGGAAATCTCCGTAAGTAATCTCACGGCTCGTAACGGCATCGACCAGGAAAACTCGATCCCCGCAACGCGATACCACGTCCATCATTGTTTCACGGATGATCATTTGATCGCCGGGCTTGGGCGCACTCTGCTTCGTCGGGCTTTGCTCGCAGCTCATTGCATTGCCAAAGTGCGGGGTTGGGCCGACTTCATCAGATTTGAGATGGAAGCCCATCGCTCCATTTGGCCGCGATAGGCGTGATTCGGGTCGAGCCGCAGAACCGCACGGCACGAACTGTCCATTTCGAAGCGGGGATAGTGGCCGGCCGTGATCACCACTCCGTCCGGCGACAGCAGTTGATCAATCGACATTGCATCCGCAGCATCCGGCGGACAAAGCAGCAACGCGACGCCGATGCCTAAATCGAAATGCATACGGTCGGAGAAGTCGGTCATCTGCCAGCAGTTCGCGGGGGCATCGGCTGCCAACTCTCCGTGCACGACAATGTTGCTGAAAGTCTCGCAGCAATGACGCAACAGAGAAGCATTCGGAGTTCCATAAATCATCAGACAGAAATTTCCAAAGCGATGGGCTGCCGTGGTCACCACATCCTCCACGTAGCTGGCAAACAGCCGCTTCGAACGAACCGGCAGGATTCTTTCCTCGCCCACAATCTCTTTCAGCGACGAGGACCACTGCGCAGCCCAAGTGCCACCATCCTTGTCGTTGAGATAGAGCGGCACGCTGTTGCAGGTCATTTTTAACACTTGCTCCAGCACTTCGAAAGAACCGTAAACCACCCTGCCGAGCACAACCGGACCCTCTGCAAGCACTAGGTCCGCCAAAACCAAGTTCTGTGACGGCGACTCGGAGGCAACGAGTTCCAGCACTGGACGGGCGCGGCGCTTGGCGCAGGTGACTGTCATACCGTCTACGAGCGATTGCACCGCCGAAAGCGAACTGCTGATGCTGTGCGCCGAGATCCCGGGCACCGAGAATGAGGTCAGCATCTCTCGGGTTTTGGCTGCTACCGCTTTCGGCAAGCTCGCGGCGACCCGATTCAGATTTTCTTCATCGAGATTTACAGGGTCGAGTTTGCCCATCGCGACCACCAACTTGCGCAACTCAACGCCATGCTGTCGCGCAACATTTGCTACTTTGGGCAGGAACGAAGAATGAAACTGGCTGCATCCCATGGCCACCGACATCATGTCGTAGAGCTGTGCCTGCGCCATGAGCGGGCCGATGAATTCCTCCGCTGCGTCCATCACATCGAACAAATCGATGCCGGTTTCGAGGCCAAGATTGTTGAACACAGCCACGGCAACTTCGGTGGGAACATTGCCCGCGCTTCGTCCCAATCCGTAGAGCGTGGAATCGATGAACCTAGCGCCGTGACGAACCGCTTCCACGCTATTGGCAACGGCGAACTGAAGGTTGCTGTGACCGTGAAAGCCCAGCTTGCTGGAGCAAAGCTCACGGGCAGCACAGAAATAATTCCGCACGTCATCGGGAAGCATGCTGCCTGCTGAGTCGACGCAGTAGATCACGTCCGCGCCCGTGGCCGCACCCTCACGCGCCTTTTCGGCAAACCTTGCGGGCGAGATCGAATAAGTCTTCATGAAATTGAGGCAGACCTTCAACCCCAAATCCTTGGCCAACGTCAGAAAGGGGTAAGCATCTTCAATTTCTGTGGCGTTGCAGCCGACTCGCACAAAATCCAATCCCGCGGCGCGGGCCGATTTCAGTTGCTCGGCCGTGCCAATCCCGGGGATGAAGAAACATCCGATCTGTGCGTTCGGCGCGGCGCGCTTCGCGACTTCGATAAGGCGCTCGTCGGTGGCCGGCATCGTCCCCTTGCCCGCCTTCGTCGCTCCCAGGCCCATGCCGTGACCGATTTCAATCCAGCGAAAACCAAGACGATCTAAAACGCCCGCGAGTATCGCGGTATCGTTTTCCGTGAACTTGAAATCGACCGCGTAGCTCCCATCACGAAGGGTGCACTCCAGAATCTCGACATGCGAGGCAGAGAGGCCTTGCCGATGCGAATCATTTTCCATCCGCGAACCTAACGGATCCAACATCGTTTCTCCGGTGATTGGTTTCTCCGAACGCCGCACTACTGTGCTTGCTCGCTGGTTTGTTCGAGCCAGTATACTACCAGCCTCATCGTCTCAATCGTGCCTCCCAGTGCTCACTCACAAACGGATTTTGTAGCGTCGATCTTTGTTGCGTCGATCAGGCCTTGAGCCCATGTCTCCGGAGAGTGCTCCCCAATCTTTTCCCTGCTTTTCGCTCCCATTTCAATTCGCAGCGCCGAATCTACCGCTAAACGTTCCATAGCCGCAGCGAGCGCAGAGGAGTCTCGCGTCGGAATTACAAATCCATTCCAGCCATCCCGCACCAGGTCCTCCGTACACCCTGCAACGCTGGTTGCAACCACCGGCAAGCCGCATGACATCGCCTCGTTCACCACCAACCCCCAGGGGTCGCTGTGAGTTGGAAAAATCAAAGCGTCTGCCAAACCATAAAACTCCGCCAACTCCTCGCGATGAGCAAAACCGGGGAACAAGATGGTTCCCGGCGCAATCTCTGATGATCGCCCCATCAGTTTTGTACGGTCAGAGCCATCTCCCACGAACACCAGTGAGACCTCTGTGCGGATCTGTTCTCTGAGCCTAGCGTAGGCCTCCAACAAGTCGAATACTCCTTTGGCTTCCACCAGTCGCCCGACGTAGAGAAAATAGCGCGCAGGCAATGAGTGGTGTGTGCGTACCTGGATAGCGTCGTGCCGCGCTGCGTCCGCCAATACTGAAAATAACTGGTTATCAACGGCGTTCGGAGCCGTGAAGATTTGCTGCTCGGGAATTCCAAGATCTTTCAAATAGCGAAACGACGATTTCCCGGAGACGACGAATCCTCGACACAGACTGAGAAAACGTGTTTTCAGAAATTCCACGGGCCGGTGGCCGCGTCGCGCGTCCAAGGCTGTGCTTTCGGACCAAAGCAGCAACGGCACGCGATGAATTCGCGCCCAACCCGCCGCTTCCCACGAGGCCAGATAGTTATATCCGCCGCACAACACCACAGTCGGCTTGATTCGGTTCAGCGCCGAGACCAGCCCACGATTCACCAGCACATTATGCCGGCCGAACCGCTGCCGCCACGAAGGCAGCACCTCGTACGAGAATCTGATCTCGTCTTTGTACACGCGCCAAAGCCGCAAGCTGGGATCATTCTCGGAGAGAAAAATTACATATGGCTCGATTTCTAATCTCGCAGCGAGCGCGTTAAAAACAGGAATTCGGTATGGGGCGATAATTTCGGTGATGATGACGAGCCGGGGGATCAAGCGATCAACTCCAGCAGGGGTCCCACTAGACGCGATACCTCGATCTTTTTAAAGCACAAGTCCGCATCGTCGCGGTCGAACGTAAAGGCGTGCGCGAGCATGGGCATTGCGAAGTCGAAACCGACGCAGGAGTCATACTACTCGCCGCACTCGCACGACGTAGTTTTGTGACGGACGCAATCCAGCAGCGTCAACCAACTCTCAGCGACGACGCGCCAATCGAAAAGCTTCTGACATCGCCCGTATCCGGCTTGTCCTAGCTGCCTGCAATATTCCGGACGTGTCAGTAGATCCGAAAGCGTCGCGGCAAACGCATTGACATTCTCGGGGTCTGCCAGTCTACCTGCATCGCCAAGGACTTGTGGAATCCCGCCTCGATTTGATCCCACTACCGGCGTGGCGCAAGCCATTGCTTCTGCGTTCACCAATCCGAAGGGTTCCTGGAATAGGGACGGACACGCAAACACGGTGGCTTTCTGAAACCAGGTTGGCAAGTCTTTATCGTGATCGAGGTAGCCGGTAAAGTGAACTTGGGCATGCTTGTTCTTATTAAGCGAATCCGCCAACTCGCGCACTTGCCTGACGTAGCTCGTCTCACGGTGTGTACCGAAATTCGTGGTGCCACCGATTACTAATTTCGCGTCGGGATGCGTGTCGAGCAGTTTTTCATAAGCTTGCAGGAGCTGTAGTACGCCCTTCTCGGGATCAAAGCGCCCGACAAAGAAAATTGTCTTGGGTTCCCGAACTTCCTCGCGCGGACAAAACAATTGCAGGTTGGCGCCGTTGAGCACGACGTATGCCTTGTCATTCAGAAGGCGCGACTTTGGGACAAAGGTGCTCCGCAGATAATCGCTGCAGGTCACAATGGCGTCTAGCCCAGAAGCGAGAGCGTCCAGCGTAGGGCCAGACCAATGGCCGAGATGATCGTTGTGCAAGTGCAGAACGACCGATCCACCGTAACCCATTTTTCGCAACGCCTCCACCCACTGCGGCCGGTTGTGGATGTGAACCACTTCGAATCTCCGCAACCGCCGGAGCAGTGACCGCAGCCAGAGAGTCTCTTCGTAGCGGCGGGCGACAGGAATTCGGGCGACCAGATTGCAAACTCGCCACGCTTCGCTGGTTTCATGGCGAACTGGATATAAGTCTTCCCTCCCTGTGGGAAAGCCAAAGACCGTGACATCGAGCCGGTCGCTGAGGCAGCTATAGACTTCATAGGTCCACCTCGCCACAGCACCGCCAAAATAGCGGCTGAATTGCTCACGCCCGGAGAGCAGGACAGCCACTGTGGGATGCCTCGACT
Source organism: Candidatus Sulfotelmatobacter sp. (assembly GCA_049279555.1). Classification (GTDB taxonomy): domain Bacteria; phylum Acidobacteriota; class Terriglobia; order Terriglobales; family Acidobacteriaceae; genus Sulfotelmatobacter. The sequence continues at coordinate 4,644 of JBAPOI010000903.1, read as the reverse complement.
GTTCCCGGGAGTTCACCTGCCGTCTCCGAATTGCTGCATCAGCATTTTTCGGCCCAACACAATCAGCGCGATCATATAGGCGACAGCGCCGGCGCCGACCACGATCAGCGGCCGCACGGTGTAGGAGTTCGTCAGCCGAACCGCGCCAACCATCAGTAACGCCGAGAACCCAGCGACCAGGATGATGGGATTCTTCCATAGATCGCGCAGTTCCTCGGGAATCAAGAGGTAGGCCGTGATGCCGACTGTTGTTTCTGCCAGAACGAACGCAACGCACCCTCCGGGCAAACCAAAGAAATGAACCAGTACCAGAGCAAGCGCGATGGCTGCAACGGCACCCGCTGTGGCCGAGATCAAACATGCGCGGTGCCGCCCGAGAGCATAGAGAACGGTTCCCGACAGCAGCGATGCGATCGGCGCGGCTAACAGAAAACCTGATGTCCACCGCACCGGCCCAACCGCTGCCGCGTAGTTCGAGCCCAAAACCCAGGGCACAACCAGATGTGCGGTCGCGAGCGTTCCTAACGTGAGAGGTATGCTGATGATCGCCATGGCGGAGATGGCTGCCTGCACCAGCCTTCTTAATCCGGAGGGAGATTGCGCGGAGAGCGCAATTCGCGGCATCAGCACACTGAATGCAATCCCGACGAAGTTGCGCAGGAGATCGACAAATCGAACTGCGGCTGCGTAAATGCCCAGCGCGTAATCCCCTAGAAACCAGCGAACGACAATGTGTCCAGTCCGGTGGTAGGCGGTGCCCATCAGAGTAGTGGCGGCGTAATGAAAGCTTGGCACCAGCATGGCGCGCCAGCGGCTGGGATTTATTGCAAGCGGCGCGCGGAATCCGTCATGCCAGAGCGCAACCCAACCCCCAAGGTTCGTTGCCAACGCCGATCCTAGAATGCTGACCGGAAGCCAAAGGATGTCGTGCGGGGTTCGGACCAGGAGCAGAACTCCCACGGCATACATTGCTTGCTGGATTAAGGTTAGCAACGACCGCACGTGAAAAAGTTCCAGCGCGTTCAACAGAAAATCGGCTCCTGTCAGCCCAATCAGGATCTGGCCTGCACCATACAAGTACAGCAAACGGCGGACATCGGGACGCACTTCGAAACTGGCAACCACCATGAGGACAGCGATCGCCACCACGCAACCCAACACGCGCAACGCCAGAAAATCGGGGACAAGTTCGGCCGCGGCGTGCCGGCGGGCTGCGACTTGCTGAACAATGTAGGTCGAGAGTCCCGGGTTGGCCACCACATCGAAAAAGGCGCACAGCGCGACCACATAGCTCCAAAGACCGTACGTTTCGACGCCCAGGCGCCGCACCAGGACCGGAAATGTGACCGAAGTGATTAAAAGCCCGGCGACTCGCGCCGCTCCCACCGACAGAAAAAATCCGCCGTAGCGCACCAGCGCACTCGATCGTTTCAAGTTCGGGTCACCATGCGCAAGCAAAACTCTTAAGACGCTCTTGGTTGATGGTAAAGCCGACGCTTTGCCACGGCTTCCTGAAAAACTGCCCCCCACTGCTGGGCAATATCCTCCCAATCAAATTGACTTGCGTGGCGAGCCGCAGCAATGCTGAAGCATCGCCGCAGGGTACCATCACCTGCCAGCAGGTCGAGGCGTTGCGACAGATTCGAATCCGTTTCGACTAGGAAACCAGTCGTACCATTCACCACGTAGTCCGAATGATATAGATCCATGGCAATGCACGGAAGGCCGCAGGCACTGGCTTGCAGCAAGACTTGTGGATTCCCTTCCAAGATGCTGGGAAAGAAAAAAACATCCGCTTTGCGCATTTCCTCGCCGAGCTTTTCCGATGACAGGTGTCCAAGAAAAGATACGTTGCCGCAGCCCAATTGCTGTGCCAGATCGCGGCAATCTTTTTCCGTTTCGCCTTTACCCGCGATTCGAAACTGCAAGCCGGGCAATCGGGCAGCTTCCCGGATCACCCACTCTACTCGCTTACGCGGCTGTAATGATCCCGCATAGAGAACAACGGAAGCGGTATTCGCCGCGCGCTCAGTCGCCGGAAAATAATAGCGCCGGTCGATGCCGTCATAAATCGGGCTGGCTTCCACTCCGAACATTTGGTGAATGGTCTCCGCCACATGTTTGGAATTTCCGAAAACCATATCGCCCTCTGCGACCGACCGGCCGATCAGCCCAGATCCCGTCACCTCATTCATCGCCATCACAATGTATGTGATGACTGACGTTCTCAGCCCCATGCGCTTTCGCAACTCAAAGAAAGCCCGGTCCAGGGGGCCGGTGCGGGGGAAAAAATAAATGTCGGGAGGATGAAAAAGACAATGTCGAAGCAGCCGAAGCGTGTTGCCTCGCTTAGTCCACGGCACGAGTCCGGTATTTCTCCGGGCGCTCAGCCGCGGATCGGGATCGCCGTCGCACAGCATGGTCACGTGAAACATTTCCTCCGGAAGCCGGGCCACGATCTCTTTCACCGTAAGATTCTGCGCGTTGGTGTTGTCCGCGCCAGCATCCGACGGTGTGAAGATGGTAATGGGACAAGGCTGGGAGCGAGTCATTTTAAAAAGTCAAGGCGGCTGGGAAGATAGTCTAAACGCTTTTTCATTCCAGGTGTGGTGAATACATCCCGCAGATTGGACAATTGACGCCAGCGGCTAACGCCGATTTCAACGGACAACGCCGGTTCGGCTTAGCACGTCGCGAATCACCGATTCGATTCTTGGAGAGCGGCTGAGCAAGCTGGCAACGCGATACCTCGTAACTTCCCGGAGATGACGTAGCCACGACTGTGTCGCCGTCACGTAGAGAGTTTGCCGCGTACTGTTCCCAAACCTCTCCTTATAGCCTTCCGCGCCCAGGCCGAGGTCGACGCGATTCAAATCCTCCCGGTCGCATGCGTCCATCACGATTTTCGCCAGCAAACAGTATCCCGGTGAGTGCGCTTCCCAGCGGCTATCGAAGGTTGGCTGATACCAAAACCAGCTTCCGTGAAACTGAAATCCGTAGTTCCACGCAACCGGCTGATCATTTACTAGGAGCTCACTTAATGCGACAGCGCTGGAATCAGAAAACCGCCTTGCGAGCTCTTCCAGAAAAACCCGACGTTCAGGTGTAGCGAGGCTGCTCGTGCGACCCGTTGCTACGAATCTCGCTACATGAGCATCAGCAAATTGCGGCAATACCGATTGAATCTCCGCCCAGGACTGCAGATGAACGAACTTCACTGGGCCTTCACGCTCCATCTCCCGGAGATAACGACGCAGCTTTTTTTTGCTCGCGAGTGAAGTTTTCAGCGCCTGACGCTTTTCGCCGGAACCCAAGTCTATCTGCGCGCATAGATACGCGGGACGCGCGTAGAGATGGAAACCGTGCTTGTCCGCTGCCTGCCGCAGCACGTCGGGTGTCGCTGAGTCAGCCGGAAGGTTGGCCAGTTGCAGGAACTTCGGCTTCAGCCTTACCAGTTCGGCAAAAATCGCATCCACGAACTCGGCGCGTCGGCTGGCATGGCTGAGGAATTCGCAATAGTCCGCAGTCGTAGCGCCTAGAAAACTTATGTTTTCCTCCGCGGCATCCGTCGCTAAGGACGCGACTCCGACCAGATCGTCACCGTCGTAACCCAAGAGCAGTAACGGCGTGAGCGATGCTCCATAAGCCGCTTGCATCGCCAGCGCCCACTCGCTGGTATAGAAGACTTCAGGCCGCTCCACCTGCAGCGCCAGTTCATTCCAGCGGCGATGAAGCGGAGGATCTTCCGGTATATTTCTGTGCGAGACGATGCGCAAAACTCAGTTCTCTTCCGCAGTTCTGTTATTACGAAACACATAGTAGTACCAACCTGTCACCCACTGACTACTGATCATTGGGTAGTCATCCCCTAGCACTCGTAGCAACGCGAAACCAAATTTTTGGAGTTCAGCCACAACTTTCGCAGGAACCGCATAGCGAGTGTTCAGCCCACCGTGTACAGAGTCCATCCAATACCCCTCGCCCTGCCAAAACAATTTCGTGGGCAGTCTGCGTCCGGCTAGACCCACGGACTGCGCCGTCGAGTGCAGCGCCGCCAGCACGGCCCGTGCGGCAGCCAAGGCCCCAAATAATGGCGAACCAAGAATAGGCGTCCGCTGCGCAATCCTCTCTGCCAGGTTTCGCACGCGTTGCCGATTCCACGATACCCGAACCAAGATCGCCCGCGGATTGTGAGACGAAAAAATGAAGACTCCCCCGAATCTCAACACACGACGAATTTCTCTCAGAGCGCAGACACGAGCCTCGTCCGGAAGGACGTAATCGAAGGCGTTGAACGCCATCACCACAGCATCAAAGCTGGCAGAAGCAAAACATGATAGATCCGCGGCGTTTGCGACCGCAAACTCAAGTTGCGGAAATTTTTTTCTGCAAGCCGCCACCATTTCCGCCGCGTAGTCGGCACCCACATAGCGCCCAGCAATCGACGACAGATGTGGGGTTAGCCTCCCTCCACCTACACCTAGATCGAGGATGTCCGCTCCCGGTTTGAGATATTCGTCAAACAACAGCCGCTCGCAAGGCGTTAAGTAATCGAGCGCGGCATAGTGGCTCGCGACCTCAGGCGAGTTATATCGATGGATATTAGGATCGGGCTTCGATTGGCTGTCGGGATCAGGACTGGGA
>JBAPOI010000902.1:0-7377 GCA_049279555.1 Candidatus Sulfotelmatobacter sp. | reverse complement strand
ATTTCAACCTTGAGATGTTGGCGTGCAAGGGCGAAACGAATAACTCCTGCTTGGCTCCGAAAAAAGCGGCCGCCATCAAGAAGGCCCTGGGAGGGCCGAAGACGTCGAGTGGAACCCAAGCCTATGCCGGATTTCTTTACGACGCAGGAATCACGAACGGGCCGCCGTTCCGAGGATTGCTCTTACCCGGACCCGGCATTTTCGGACCTGCGACGACGGACATGACAATGGACGTTGATAAGGAAGCTCTGGCGGCCAGCCAGCCGCTCGTGGATTCGATGTCCACGAATTTGACGACCTTCTCGGCGCACGGAGGGAAATTGATCTTCTACCACGGCGATAGCGATCCGTGGTTCTCGTCTCTCGACACGTTCGATTACTACAAGAACATGGCGGCTGCAAACGGGAGCCTCGACGCCGTGTCGAAGTGGAGTCAATTCTATTTCGTTCCGGGGATGAGCCATTGTGGGGGAGGGCAGGCGCTGGATCAGTTTGATTTGTTGGGCGCAATGGTTAACTGGGTCGAGAAGGGAACAACGCCTGCATCAGTGATCGCGACCGGCAAGGCCTTTCCTAGACGCAGCCGGCCGCTATGTCCTTATCCGAGGCACTCTCACTACAAGGGGCAAGGAGATACGGAAGACGCAGCCAACTTCGAGTGCCGTTAAATTATTACTTCTGTTTCAAAGGACATCACTTCTATGCGCTCACTTCTTATCGTCTTCACGCTGATCGTCATGGCTATGACTGTGCCGATAATGGCTGCCCAGAAGACGACTCCCGCGAACTTTTACTTCTCTCGCCCGCTCCATTCAATTTGCATAAGTCCCGCGTCCGCCGCGCCAGTGGCTTCCTTCTGACGGCTTTTTCGAACGCGACGCCTCTCACCTTCTTTCAGCCTTGAGCACTCATCCCGGCGTCGCGTCCGAAAAAGCACTAGCGTAATCCGGGAGCTCTTCCGGTCGGACCGAGTCTGCATCTACGAGATGACGACCATACGACCAAGGATAGGGGATATCATTACCGCAACATCCAGGCCGCTGTAAGGGCGTAAATCTCCGCGCAGCGGACAATATTGCGGATGGGAACGAACTCGTTCGGTCCGTGAGAGACGGTCAGCAACCCCGGTCCGTAGGCGAAGGCGGGAACGCCATGAGCGGCATAGAATCGCGTTTCAAGTAAACCAGGACACATCTCGAACGCAGGATCTCTACCGGTCACGTTCGCTACGTACCGCGACAGAACAACGCCGAGCGGATCTCCCGCCGGAGTCGCCGCTGCGGGTTCCTCCTGAAGCGTCTCGATTTCGAAGCCTTCCAGCGCTTTGCGCAACCGGCGCATTTCCTCTTCAAGGTTTTCTTCGGGATTAATGCGGCGGTCAACCGTGAAGGAACAGAAATCGGGAGTCACGTTGAAATTCGTACCTGCCTCGACCCGCCCACCGAGCATCAGAATGGACTTTCGCGCCGCCGCCGGAGCAATGTTCTGTTGCGTTTCGCGGAGCTCTACTTCATTCTTAACGGCGACTAGCCGCATGATCGCCGACAGCGCGCGTTCGAACGCGTTCACACCTTCGAATTGCCGGCCGACGTGCGCCGCCTTCCCACGCATGGTGGCGCGAAGCGAAATCGCCCCGCGGTTGGCGTTCCAGATGACACCGCCGGTAGGCTCCGGCGTGAGCATGCCGACTGCGTCTCTCCCAAGCAGCCCGCGTGCATCTAGATCGCGAGACCCGCGCGGGCCGGCGGTTTCTTCGTCCGGCACTAGTACGATTCCGATACGGCCGGTATTAAGAAGCCCTTCATCACGCGCCGCAGCAGCTGCATAAATCATCGCAGCTAGACCGCTTTTCATGTCCGACGAGCCGCGACCGAATAGATTTGCACCTTCGACACGTGGCTGAAACTGATCGCCGCTCTGCGCGGGAACTACATCGTAGTGACCGCTGAAATAGAGCGTTCGCGGGCCGGTTCCAACTGATGCGAGTACACACGCGTCTTCGCGTCTCACATCATCGAAGCCGAGTCTATCCAGTTCGTCCAAGAGAGTGCGAGCGCATTCCTCGTAATGATTCCCCGGTGGGTTTTCCGATGGAATCGCGATCAACCGCTTCGTAAGATCCAGCATCGCTGGTTCGCTGAGCCGTTCGCGCAGTCGGGATGAAAGCTGCTCAGTATTTAGGGTCTCCACTTCGCTGGTACCTCTAAGGCACCTTCTATTTTGGTCCAGAGTGAGGGGTCAGCGGAGAGGTCTGTCTGATCGCGAAATACAGTGAACGCCCTCATTGCATAGTATGGCTTAGCAAACTGTTGTAGCGAAGTCTGCAGGGCTGCTGCGAGTTTCTGATCTGCGCCGTGGCTATAGGAGATGAACGCTTTGTATATCACGCGCCTTTATCCTCCAACCGTTCGTAGGACACGTTTTGGAGGCTAGCATGTGCAACATCTGTGGTGCAGTGGCTTACACCTCGCCCAGGTCTTCTCGTTCAAGTAACACCAAGCCGCATTCTTCAATGTTCTAGAGCTGAAGCAGTGCTTTTAGCTGTGGGCCGTGGTCTCAATGCGAGGTCTGAACCTCTCATTCGCCCAATATCCATCGGGTAATCCATTCACAATGCGTAACTCTGCAGACCTCTCGGTGTGCAGGCTTCAGTTTAGACTCAGATCTGTGTTTCCGGTACGTCCGAGCGCCGTCGAGAAGTCCTGAGGCAGAAGTCGGCTTTGGGGGAAATCTTCCGATCTCCTCCAAGCCAGTTTGTGAGGCATGTTTTGCGTGGATCCTTACAGCTTGTCGCTGTATCTTGCATTGAGCCCTGCAAGAACTCAACAGAAAGCCGGACATCGGAAGAGGTCTGAATTGTGCCATTGACCGACATATCGTGGCCGAAGAGACTATCTTCTGATCGAGAAACAAGGGGCTTCGATGTTCAAGTATCGAGCGTTTATCAGTTATAGCCGAGCGGACAGCGAATTCGCTCACCGGCTTCACTGTTGGTTGGAAGAATTTCGGATACCAACGCGACCTAGCGCGGGCGCGGCTCGGGATGGCGAGCAATCGCTCGGGTCGTTGTTCGTCGACGTGGGAGAGCTAGCGGCCGGCTCTGAACTCAGCGCCTCACTGAAAGAGGCGCTGGACGCTTCTGAGGCCATGGTTGTGGTGTGCTCGGCATCCTCCGCCAAATCGAAGTGGGTAGAGGCCGAGATTCTCCATTTTTGCGCATGTGGACGCTCCAATAGAATCATTCCCATCCTTGCCCCGCATGCCGTCCACAGCGACCAGGGTGTACCCAGAGCCTTGCGGTTCGTAGTTAGCCAGGGCCGAATCGGCCGCAAACCCATCGATCGTTTAATGGCGAATCCGGGGGAGGAAGGCGAGCAAGTTGCATTCCTTCGTGTCGCTGCGGGATTGCTAGGCGTCGGTTTCAACGATCTCTCGGATCGCCACGCCGCCCGATTGGAAGCTGAGCGCAAAAAGCGTCGGAGGCTTGCCGCCAAAGTGCACACAGTGCCGGCTCGAGAAGCGTTCGCTGATGGGTACGCCGATCTCGCCCTGAAACACGCTCTGGCGAACATCATTGAAAGCGATGATCCAAGTTGGTCCGAAGCGCCGGAACTCGAGGCTTGTGTTTCGGAGTTCGCTTACGGCGCGGTCGATCGTCAACTCATCCGATTGGAACGGGCCGTGACCGCTCGACGGCGATAGACTTCGCTGCCTCGACGAGCTGTGGGCTGTACATCTTAGGAGGTTCCCGCGCCGGCGGGATTTACGTGTGGAACGCCGAGACGGGAGTGTTAGCCGCGGAACTCAGCCCCCCTGTGATCAAGCCGCGAACCGGCCTACATCCGATCTCGAAAAGTCTTCTGTCTCCCGACCAGAAGACATTCGCGATCATCCACGAGGACAACGCGTGCAGCTTTTGGTCGCTAGAGGATTGGTGCCGAATCGCGCGAATACCGATCGGGACAGAGAGAATGGGACTGATCGCGTTCTCCCACAGCTCGCTAAAGGTGGCGATCGCCGACGGCAACAACAAATATCGTGACAGCGTCTATAGCACTCTCATGATCGTCGATCTTGGCAGCCGCACAGTGACCGCAAGGTCTGACTTTAAAGTTTGGGACATCTGGGATTTGCGATTCTCTCCCGATGACGCCGAGGTCATAGCGCTTACTAAGGCCGGCGCTATTCTCCAGTTTGATCCCATGACGGCTCGGGTCATCGCAGAGGGTGGCGCTTCGCTTGATAGCTTAAACTCAGCCACGATATCGCCAGATGGATCGAAGGCGCTGTTAGCAAACGCCGGCGAACCGCCGGCAGTCTGGAAACGTAGGAATGACGGCACATGGGAGGGTCCATTCACCATCCCACACGGATCAAAGGATACTCTGACCCGCGGTCTCGGGAGGACGGCACTCGACGTATCAATCTCTCCCGACGGAGAAAAGCATGCATCAATGGTGGATCGGCGGGATGCACACTTTGGGATCTGGAGAATCTTACCGCGATAAGACGCCTCGGTGACGAGTCCTCTGACACTCGCTTTTCAAGACAAGGTCGTTGGCTAGTGATGCAGCACGATAAGCAGAGCGTTAGTCTGTTCAATGGCCAAACGGGAGACTTAATCAAGAACCTGAAAGATGAGGATCAACACATCTGGCTACCCTACGCTCAGCGGGATTGTGAAGTCTTTTCACCCGATGACGGCCTTCTGGTCCTAGAGGCAAGGGAGCCTCACTTTGGGAACGTAAGCCTCCGAGAAATAAATATGGATTTCAGCGGGCAATCACTTCACCCGCAGTCCTTGCGTGTCTTCGAAGCATCAACTGGAGAGTTGACTGCCGAAATCCTTCAGCGCGGACGACAGGTCAACCTAGTTGGGTTTTCCCACGGGGGAGATACCTTATGGGCGCTTGTAGACCATCACGAACTGCATGCAAGGCGATTCAAAACAGACCGCACAGTTGTGCGCGCTCAGCTGAGCGGGAATGTAGGTTTCCTTCCTAGGGTTACTGACAAGAGGCTTGCATTCTCTCCAAATGGCAAGTTACTGGCTGTGGCAGAGGGCAAAGAAAAGTTGAGACTCCTTGACCCATTAACAGGAGTCGAACTCTACACAATTCATCTCGACAATGCCAAAATTGCGAATTTTACCTTTGGGGCACATGGCAAGCAGTTAGTCATATCTTCCGATGACGGCACCATACAAACATTCAAGACTTCCACCGGACGGCCTTTGAAGAGATTCCATGATCACCCGGAGGGGACCTTGGTGGACATTATGGAAATCTCTGGCGATGGGGCAACAGTAGCGTCGGCTTCCGCTGAGGATACCCCTGGTCCAGTTGTGGTGAGAAATCTTTCGAGTCAGAGTAGAGGAATTCACCTTCAGCCAAATGCGATGAGCGATGAAATCAAAGCCATTTCCTTCTCCCCACGAGGGGACAGGCTGGCCTTCATTACACTGGACGGTGAGGTGTGTGTATGGCAAATCCGGACCGCCAGCAGTATCGAGAAAATGTCAGACGCCGATCCAGGACTACCATTCCGAGGTATTGCTGTTGCTTTCGCCAATGGAGGGGAAGCTGTGGTCGGAGCCACTGCATTTGGCAAACTTCGAAAGTGGCAATCTGAGACTGGGGAAGTGTTAGCAGATTTCGATCTTCGGCTCGAGAACGCTGACTATGGACTTGATGCGGCAGTCTTTACGCCGGAGGGAGACTGGTTGGTCGTGGCCGAGGAGTCTGTTGTTCAGATCGTCGAAGTCGCAACTGGTCAACGAAAGGTCTTGGGTGACAAAGGAGAATGGGCCTTGCCGCCGATTGTCGTCTCCCCAAGTGGACGATTGGTCGCAACAAATTGCCCTGATGGTGCCGTACGACTCTGGCGTGTCCGCGACGGCGAACGTGTCAGCATTCTTTGGCGTCATCCCTCGTCAATCGTCGGTATCGCCTTTTCTATAGACGAGCAGCTACTCGCGAGCGTCGACAGTGAGGGGAATACTTTGATATGGGACATCCAGGCGTCCCTATTAAGCGGCAAGACATTGACAGCGTGGCTGTGCAGGAACATCGGGGGAAATGTGGCCGCGCTGTATGGGACTGATTTCGAGAACATGCTGCTGCGGGACGTGATCCAACATGTCGATGGCAATAATTGCGATCTCGTGCAACATATTCTTTCGCGATGGCCCGAGCTTCGCGATCTAGCAGTGCCAGGGAAAATTGCACCTGGGCGCCGCACGTAAGGATTTTTCTCATGCTCTGGAAAGACGATCCCGATCTCGCCATCTACGAACAAGCCAAAGCTGAGTACGCGAAACTGCGGTAACCGGAACTTCTACCCAATGGGCAATGCTCAATCCACCTTATTCCTTTTTCGCAGGGATTGACGAGGAAACCGGAACTTTGTGTCCCGATACGGGCCATTAAAAACGTGAGCCCGACGTCGGCCTCGGGGAGTCGCAATTAATCTCAAACTCGATTATGGACGGCCACCCTGTCACAGTGAGTGAAAACGGTCGCAGGGAGGAAATTCGTCAAAAGCATCGCCCACTACGACAGGGACCGAATCGATTCGACGTACGGAGAACGGCACTCTCCTCAGTCCCCATTCTTCTTAGCTTGACTCCGGTCTCAGCATGTCGTCGACTGACTTTGCATCGCGCTGTGTCATGAGGAGAACGCTGTTGTAGATTGCTTTAAACAGCGTCGCAGAATTTATGGACTTGTCGATCACACAGGTGAGACGATCATCGGGCAGGAACTGGATTGCCCACCGTGGGTTGAAGAATAGGATGCCGTCTGCATTTTCCGGATCGACGAAAACGGCCGATAACGTGGCAGCGCCGATATGAAAAAAGGCTCTTAGTCGCCGGCGCTGAGTATCGGTCACCGCGTTCATCATCTCTTTAATATCTTCAGCACTTTGCCGGAGGTGTTCGGCGCCTTCTGAAGATATCGGGCGAAGCGTCTCATATGTGGCCAGAATTAGCGTGACCGTGACCTCAGTCTCCTGAATGAGCTTTAGGAGCCTTTCCCGCGATTGTGCATCACTCAGCCAACTGCGAAGATTCGGTGCCGCCAAGATCAATTCATTTTTCACCCTCTTCAGAAGTGCATCTCTACGATATTCGGCCATATCGAAGATCCCAGCGCCGGCAAGCAGGTAGTTTTCGGAAGATACAAGCCGCCGGGTATTCTGTAGAGTCAGCCAGGCCTTGCCTGACACGTCGAGAACTGTGTTCCAATATCGTTCAGCTGTAATCGTTCCGCAATGTACCGTATTTCGCACCGTTTTCGTAATCCGGTTGAGGGTGTCATCTGAATCGGCCAACGGCATGACCAAAACGCGACGCGACTCTAACGCCTCGTCTAGTTC
>JBAPOI010000901.1:0-2972 GCA_049279555.1 Candidatus Sulfotelmatobacter sp. | reverse complement strand
ACCAACCTCATGCTGATCCCAACCGTCTTCGACAGAAGCAGCGTCGGGAAACAACGTAGTCGAGCCGCGATAAACCGGACTCGCCAGCGACCGGTATCCCTCCGGAACCTGCACATCGGAGTGAATTAAACGCGTCTTCCAGCTCTTGCTCATGGCGGAATTATACGGGCGCAAAGGCAGCAAGTGACGCTCCCATGGGCAGACAATCATTTATTCTGAAAGAGCATGATTCAGGTTCGCCGCGCTTTCGACCCAAAGTCGATCAAACTCGTGATTTTCGACCTCGATGGTACGCTGATCGACTCACGGCTCGATCTGGTGCACTCCGTCAATGCCGCAATTCGCCACATCGGACGGCCCGAGTTGCCGGATGATGTCATCGCCAGCTATGTAGGAGATGGCGCCCCAATCCTGATTCAGCGGGCGCTGGGCGGCGAGGTCGTCGACGAAGCGTTGGTGCGGCGGGGACTACAGTTTTTTCTTTCCTACTATCGCGAACACAAACTCGACCACACCACGGTTTATGAGGGCGTGTTTGAGGCTCTGCAATCCATACAGAACTCGCCATGCCAAGGCTCAAACGGAAATCACAGTCCGAACTCGAATAGGGTCACGCGGCAAATGGTGGTGCTTACGAACAAGCCCGTTGTCCCCTCTCGCGCCATCGTCGAAGCCCTCGGCATGGGTCCGTTCTTCAGCCAAATTTACGGCGGTAACAGTTTTGCGACCAAGAAGCCCGATCCCGAAGGGGCACAAAAGTTGCTCGAAGAATTCGACGTGCGCCCGGAGGAAACGGTAATCGTCGGCGACTCCCACGTTGACGTGGAAACCGGTCAAAATGCCGGCCTATGGACCGTAGGAGTGACCTACGGTTTCGCACCGCACACTCTGAACAGGAATCCGCCGGACGTGCTTGTGGATACTCCCGGCGAACTGGTGGATGTTTTCGCGTCCCCCAGCCGCTGAGAAAGAAAATCAAGACTAGGAAAACCAAGATCGAAAGCAAAAAACCATGTCATTCCGAATCGGGCGGTACGCCCGGTGAGGAACCTGCTTTCCCATCGCCCATCACAGCCGCCCCGCTCTCATGTAAACTCTTCCGACCATGAACGATGCACCAAGTAGCTTCACTACTTCCGAGCTGCGCAAGCTGCGCGGCATGAAACATCCTTACGGCATCCAAAAGTTTCTCGACGATGCCCCCTACCATCTTGCGGATACCGCTTGGTCGCCGCGCCGGGTGCTGGCCGAGCAAACCGCACACTGTCTCGAAGGCGCGATCTTTGCCGCGGCCGCGCTACGGGTCAATGGATATCCGCCGCTGTTGCTTGATTTTGAAGCGAAGCACGACACCGACCATGTCCTCGCCATCTTTCGCGAGAACGGCTGCTGGGGCGCGGTCGCCAAGTCAAATTACACAGGCTGCCGCTGGCGCGAACCGGTTTACCGGACGCTGCGCGAACTTGCCTTGAGTTACTTCAATGTCTATTTCAACTTGCGTCGGGAACGAACGCTGCGGCGCTATTCCGTTCCCGTGAACTTGAAACGCTTCGATCGACAGAATTGGATGACCACGGACCAACCGGTGTGGTTCATCGTCTATCACCTGTTCGAGATCAAGCACTATCCCCTGATCACGCCAGCCATGGCCAAGCGTTTGCATCGCGCAGACGATCGCTTATTTCAGGCAGAGTGTCTGGGAAAAGCTTTGAAGAAGAAAGACTAGAAAACTGGCAGCAAATAAATTTCACGCGGCGGGACGATCTGCAAACAAATCATCCCGACGCGCAGTTTTATCACCTCATTCGATCAACTACTTCTTACTGAACCGGCAACACGATCTGGCCGAAGGTTCCTGCTAAATTGTTGTCAGGACCAGCGGTGAAAAAGAGTTGGTTCAGAGCGCCATCGTTGGCAGTGCCGCCACCAAACTCTATGCCCCACAGTTGGTTGATTTGGATCGGCTTTCCGTTAGTATCCTTGATCGTTCCCACAACCTGGCCGGTGATGCTGTTAAACGCGTTGATCGTGCCGGTGTTGGTGTTGTTTGAGACCAGCAAGGTGTTGCTCAGCGGTCCGAAAGTCTTCGGCGCGATGGCAAACCCCCAAGGCTGGTTGAGCGGCGCTCCTTCGGCCACGCGCTTCAGGAACACGCCGCCTTCGCTGTAAATATCGATATAGCCTCCCGCCGCGCCCGCGCTGCTGGCAAACGAAACATAGACCAGTCCTCCGAAATCTTGGATGCCAAATGGAGTAAAGCCCACGGCGACAGTCGAGTCGGTGAACGACGCCACAAGGTTGAATTTGGCGTCGAAAACGTCCACCTTATTGTTGGCATTGTCGGCAGCGAACAGGAAATTACCCGACGGGTTATTGGTTATTGCCAGTCCGGTATAGACTGCGCCGGGAGTGGTCACGGCAATGATCGCCGCATTGGGATTCGATTGCGGCGCCCAGCCGCTGATGGTTCCGTCGAGGGTGGCAAACAGGAAGATCGATGCCCATCCCTGAACCTGGAAGTCCTGCGATCCGTTGTGCACAATGCCTGTAGGCGACCCCGGGCCCTTACCATTGGCGGAGGGAATCAACACCTCCAAACCCTCTTTCGTGCCATTCCCCGTATATAAAGTGGACCAGCCCGAGCCTTGATCGCTGATCCAGAAAGGTCCACCGGGGCCATACGCGAGTCCCCATGCGTTGACCAGCAGAGGATCCGTATGATTGCCTCCGCCCGATTGATTCGAAACCAGGTTGGTGAGTTTATATTGCGCTGCGGCCATGCTGGGAAAAAGCATCAGCATGAGTCCGAGTAGAGTTGCAAGTGAGAAAGCGCGGCTATAGCAACGGGACATATCGATTTCCTCCTTCGAGAGCTGAAGTGGGCGCAATCGGGCGATCTTTACTTCCACCATCGATTTCCCATTGGCTCGTGGCCAAATCCTAAGGATTGAAGGCTTTAGCCTGTGTCAGGG
>JBAPOI010000900.1:0-5980 GCA_049279555.1 Candidatus Sulfotelmatobacter sp. | reverse complement strand
GAGTGCTGCGCTTCGCGCAGCACTCACTTCGCTCAGGATGACAAACTTGGGGGTCTTTTAGCAGGTCTCCCTAGTGCAAGCGGTAGCGGCTTTGGCTTTCCTAGTCTTGATTTCTCTCCTCAGAGGCAGGCTTTGATGGGTGAAGCTCGACGGATATTGCGGGCCGCTCAGTGCTGTTATCCTGAGCCAGAGTGCGATGCTGGCAGAGCAACCTAGAGAGAACTTCCAGAGACTGCACCTGCAACCGAGGCGCAATAGGGGTCCTTCGACTGCGCGAGTGCTGCGCTTCGCGCAGCACTCACTTCGCTCAGGATGACAAAGCTAGAGGTCTTAGCAGATCCCCCTAGTGCCAACAAACGGCGGCCTTCGTTTTCCCCTAGTTCTTGTTTTCCTAGTCTTGATTTCTCTCCTCAGAGGCAGGCGGCTGTGATGAAGTAATAGGAAAGCAGGTTCCTCACCGGGCGTACCGCCCGATTCGGAATGACATCAATTTTTGTTTTCAGTCTTGGTTTTCTAGTTTTGGTTTTCCTAGCTTTGTTTTTCCTAAGTCTTGATCTCCACTTCAACGATTGAAGCCCGCAACTTTCCCCCGGTCGATGTGGCTTCGCGAACTCAGAATCGCGACCAAAAATCGCAGGGGTAACGTTGCAGGTTCCCCCTCGAGAGTGTGCAAGTTCTTGCAGAGTCTTTCTAATAAAACTGTAGAAAACGCGCCATTGCTGGTTGCACGAAAGCCTTGCGCAGCGCGGGATTCACAGGCTTAGGTACTTTGTTCTCCATTGCATAATTTGAAACAGCGGCATAGACTCGCCGCACGGTTTTGGACGTTGGCAAAATCGTTGCTTCATTCTCGGCAGAAAAACCCCAGAGGAGGAATATAGTGAAAACAACGCTTTCTGCATTCGCGTTAGTAGCAGCCCTCAGCCTCACGGCAGCGGCGGTCAATACCAAACCGCCAAAGTCTCAGCACGCAGCCGGCAGCGCAGGACAAGCAACACCGTTTACGAACAGTCCCAGCCCGGCACCACCTTCGCTATGCCATCCGTGCTTGTTTTACGGTGGCGATATCAATACATCTGACCTGAACGCGGCGGGAATGTCGGATGAAAATACGCTGCTCATCACCGGCGGCTCCAGCACCTACGCGGCGGTCAACATTCCGGTGACCTCGACCGTCTTCGGCATTCTGTTCAATGTCCAGGCCGACGCTGCTTTCGATCCGCAGACTGCAAGCTATGACATTCGTACTGGCGTATCGGAAGGCAATGGCGGAACCAGCATCGCTTCCGGCTCGGGCGCGGCTGTCGTACAAGCAACGGGGCGCAATTTCCTCGGGCTCAACGAATATACAGTTGCGGTTTCGTGGTCTACACCGGTAGTCCTAACTCCTGGGACATACTGGTTTAACACGACTCCCGAGTGCCTGAACACGTTGGATGGCAGCTGCAGCGTTTTCCGGCAGTTCGTCTCCAACAGCCAGATCACCAACAACCTGAACGGCAGCTGGCAGCCGATCCACGAAATGTTCCTGAACGCACCCTTCTTCGGTCTGACTTGGGCCAACTGGTGCGACGCGAGCGTTGCGGGATTCAATGCGAAGCAATGCGCCGGCATGTCGTTTGCTCTGCGCGGTGGA
This sequence comes from Candidatus Sulfotelmatobacter sp., assembly GCA_049279555.1. Lineage (GTDB taxonomy): Bacteria > Acidobacteriota > Terriglobia > Terriglobales > Acidobacteriaceae > Sulfotelmatobacter. The sequence continues at coordinate 4,344 of JBAPOI010000900.1, read as the reverse complement.
CAAACGCCGTAAGCAAGCTGGTTTCAGTTGCACTGGATTAAGTGACGGCGCGGTTTCAGCAAGAAATGCGGAACCGTGAATCACGACAAAAGATAGCGAAAAAACCGAACAGGAGGAATCGAGTGAAAACGACGCTTTTCGCAACAGCTTTAGTAGTAGCGCTTACTCTCTCAGCAGCGGCGGCACCTAAGAAACCGCTTCCCTCGCAACATCTCGCGGGCAGATCCTCGAGCGGAAGTCAATGGCAGGGCCACGCCGTTCCACCGACGCTCTGCGACCCGTGCTTGTTCTATGCGGGAGACCTTAACCCCGGCGACTTTAATGCGGCCGGCTTTTCGGATGAGAACACGCTTCTCATTCCCACCAGTTCCACCTATGGCGCTTTTTCTCCGACCAGCACCGTGACAGTTACTGGAGTCATCGTTAACGTCCAGGCGGACGCTAACTTCGATCCGCTGACCGCCAGCTATGACATCCGGTCGGGCGTTTCGGAAGGCAACGGCGGAACGAGCCTGGCATCGGGTTCAGGAGCTGCCGCGGTGGCAGCGACGGGCCGCAACTTCTTCGGCCTGAACGAGTACACCGTTGCAGTTCAGCTGTCGGCTCCGCTCACGCTCAACCCGGGCGCGTACTGGGTCAACGCCACTCCGAATTGCACCAACGGAGCGGTCGATGGCAGCTGCAGCAATGGACGTTTCTTCGTCTCCAACACAACTCAGAAAGCCAACAACATCTCGGGCCAATACCAACCGGCGCATTCGGCATTCTTGAATTCGCCTTTCTTCGGATTGACCTGGGCTAACTGGTGCGACGCAGAGCTGGGACTTAACTCACACCAATGCTCCGGCGTGTCCTTCGGTCTGACTGGAACCCCGTAGACGAATTGGTTTAGCGTTTTTGAAGAGAAGCTGAGGAGAATATCCTCAGCTTCTTTTTTGTGCGGGGGAGGAAGGTTACGATCCGAAACTCGCCGCGCACGCAAAAGGCTTATCGCAGGCGCTGAAGCGCGAACGCATTTCCGATAGATGACGGCACGACTGAAGTCGTGCCCTTCCCGAGCGCACACGAAGCGGAATCCATTGTGAGCCGCTAGGTCCAGTAGGTGCGGTCGAGCGAGCGGTATTGGATGGCTTCAGCGATGTGTTTGGGCTCGATGTGAGGCGTTTCTTCGATGTCGGCGATGGTGCGCGCAACTTTCAGGATGCGATCATGCGCGCGGGCGCTGAGTCCCTGTTGAGTCATGGCGCGTTCGAGCAGGCGCTCGCAATCGGCCGAGAGTTCGCAAAAGGTGCGGATGTGCCGCGATGACATTTGCGCATTGCAGTAGAGCTTTTCGCGGGAAGAAGAAAAACGCTCAAGTTGTTTTTTTCGGGTGCGCATCACGCGTTCACGAATGCTCGCTGAGTTCTCAGGTTCGTTGGTGGAACGCATTTCTTTATAGTTCACGGCGGGAACGTCGATGTGAATGTCGATGCGATCCATGAGCGGGCCGGAAATTTTCGAAATGTAGCGCTGGATCATTGGCGTCGTGCACTGGCACTCGCGAGTGCGGTCGTTGCGAAAGCCGCAAGGACAGGGATTCATGGCTGCGGCCAACATGAAGCGCGCAGGAAAGGTAAGCGACATCGCGGCGCGGGAAATGGTGACGGTGCCATCTTCGAGCGGCTGGCGTAAGACTTCAAGGACGTTGCGCGGAAATTCCGGCAGCTCGTCGAGAAAAAGCAATCCGTTGTGAGAGAGCGAGACTTCGCCGGGTCGCGGGACTACGCCTCCACCGATCAGGCCCGCATCGGAGATGGTGTGATGTGGCGAGCGGTAAGGGCGCTTGCCGACCAGGCCGCTGCCGGGGTCGAGCACTCCCGCCACGCTGTGAATCTTGGTGGTCTCGAGCGCCTCTTCGAAAGTGAGTGGAGGCAGGATGGTAGGCATGCGCTTGGCCAGCATGGTTTTGCCTGAGCCGGGCGGGCCGATCATGAGAATGTTGTGGCCACCAGCGCAGGAGATTTCGATGGCGCGCTTGGCGGTTTGCTGGCCGCGAACGTCCTTAAAGTCGACGAGAAATTCCTGCGACTCGCGCAGCAGCGCATCGCCATCGGCTTTAACGGGAACGATGCCGTTGCCCGAGTTCACGAAGTGGATAACATCGAGCAGCGAGCGCACGGGGTAGACATCGACGCCGCCAACCATGGCGGCTTCGCGGGCATTCGCTTCGGGAACGACCAGCCGCGAGATCTTGCGTCCGCGGGCTTCGAGTGCAATCGGCAGAGTGCCGCGAATGCCGCGCACTCCGCCATCCAGCGACAACTCGCCGACGAAGAGACAGTCGTCGATCTCCTTTCGCGTGAGGCCGCCGTAGGCGCCGACGATTCCGAGAGCCATCGGGAGGTCAAATCCAGAACCTTCTTTCTTGATATCCGCGGGCGCAAGATTGATGGTGATGTGCGTGGGCGGAATATCGTAGCCGCAGTTCTTCAGCGCGGCTCGCACACGGTCGCGGCTTTCGCGTACAGCGGCGTCGGGCAAGCCGACGGTGTGGAAGTGGTCCTGGTCGGTCTTGATGCCCGAGCAGTCAACCTCCACCTGGATAATGTTGGCGTCGATGCCGTAGACTGCGGCGCTGAGGGTCTTGTAGAGCATGAGCGCTCCGGGCGAGACAGTCTTGCTTCTCTGTGCCGCCGGGGGCACACCAAGGCCTGATGCCGGAATGTAGCTACGGTACGCGGGTGGATGAGGCTAAGGCTGTGATGGATGTCACGGTGTGGGCCTGTGAAGAAAGTATGATAGCCTAGGTCGCCAATGATCAAAACACCGCGACGGGGTGGGCTAACCTCCTTATAAGCTCAGCTTTAAACGAATTGCCAGATAAATCGCGACGGCGACGTTCAGGAAGGCTGCGCAGAACCAGGCCGTCGAGTAGCGCGGCGCGAAAACCTGTACGGCCAAGCTAATTAGGACGCATCCTCCGACGATAAGCGGCCGGGGGAGGAGATCTTCGCGCCAAAGGAAGAGGAAAAGGACGATACTCGTGATCCCGGGTACCAGCAGGAACATTGCCGTCTGACCTTCGCCCAGCTAATTTAGCTGAAATCGCTTGAAAGACACTCGATCCGCGGAGCATTTTACTCCTAGTAGAGAGTGTGGCGCAGTTCAAGATCGACGGGCGCTTCTGGCGAGACACCTCAGTGCCGCCGAGGGTACCCCTAGGCCGTTTCCGGAATACAGCGCAATGTCACAGGGAAGCCTCACCTTCCATGACCAGCACGGCATGTCCGCCAACGCGGACGTTGGAGATGGTGGTTCCGTTCTTGCTCGATCTTACGAAGAGTTGGCTGGGGCGCTTGATCTCGACGCCTTGCAGAATCAGCACGGTTTCATCCGGCTGCGCGATGCCGTACTTCACCATCCAGGCTGAAGTGCACCCTGCAGCTGATCCGGTCGCTGGATCTTCTATCGGAGGGAAAATGCCTCTGGCACGAAGCCCCACCTTCGAGTTGCCGGTGTCTCGAGTGACGAAATAGAAACCAAGCCTCTCAGTGGTTTGTGCCTTCAGGTAGTTGTTCACTTTCTGAGGGTCGAGATGTAAAGACTGGAGGGTGTTCAACCGCTTAATGGGAACGATTGCAAATGGCAAGCCGGTTGAGACCGTTTGAATCGGAAGGTCGGGTTCGATTTCGGCGGCATCCAGTCCCAACGCTTCCGCGATTTTGCTGCGATCATGCACCGCGCCGAAAACCGGTGGAACTTGCAGCATCTCGCCGAACAAGCCATCCGAGTCTTCGCGGAATGACACTGGAACCTTACCGACCTTCAAATCCAGCACGATGGTCGAGGCTGAGGCATCGCTCGCCTTCACCGTGCCACTGCGCGTGCGCAGCGTTCGGAGTACAGTTGCCGTTCCAAGAGTCGGGTGCCCAGCGAATGGGATTTCAAACTCGGGAGTGAAGATGCGGACTTTCACTCCCTCCCGCTCCTCGACGGAGGGGTCACGAGGAAGAACAAACGTGGTTTCATCGAGATTGGTTTCACGAGCCAAGTCCTGCATTTCTGAATCGCTGAGCCCGCGGGCGTCGGTGAAGACCGATAGCTGATTGCCCTGCAATCGCTGTGACGTGAAAACGTCAATTTGCACGAAGTGAAAGCGCCGCGCATTTTCGACGGGATTTGCAGCCGTGGATGCTCTCGCATGATCGAGCAGAGCGGGTGCAATGGTTGAGACTGCTAACGTCTTAAGAAACCTGCGCCGTGTGTCTTTGATATGCATATGGTTGAGCCCCGCGTGGCCATATTAGGGACGGAAACAAGGCAAGTCAACGCATGCAACCGGCCCAGCGCGTAAGCCAAACT
>JBAPOI010000899.1:0-1892 GCA_049279555.1 Candidatus Sulfotelmatobacter sp. | reverse complement strand
GCCATGTACGGTTTATCAACAGATTTCTCAGTCAGGTCGACCTGTTGTGGCATTTGCAGGCCTGCGATGTGTTTGTTACTCCTTATCCTGGAAGGGACCAGATTTCCAGCGGCACCCTAGCGTATGCGTTGGCAGCCGGGCTGGCCGTCGTGAGCACCCCTTACCTATATGCCGAGGAAGTGCTGGCCGATGGTCGTGGTCTACTTGTGCCGTTTGACCACCACCACGCTCTGGCCGAGGCGACCATACGATTCTTGGTTGATATCCCGTTCCAGATTGAAACTCGGCGCAAAGCTTTCGAATACGCCCGTCCGATGTTATGGCCCAATGTGGGCCGACGGTATTTGGAATTTTTTAGTCGAGTTATACAGACGACTGCGGAACGTCACAAACGGTATTTCGTCGACGGTCTTCGACATCGTACGGTCGAGGCTGTGACACCAAACTAATGCGAAGGAAGACGCAATGTCCATTCACGATGGGATCGTTTTAGATCATCTGGACCGCATGACCGACTCCACTGGGTTAATCCAGCACGCCATTTACAGCGTCCCGCGGAGGGAAAGCGGCTACACCACCGACGACAACGCCCGAGCATTGCGCCTCTGCGCCCGTTTGTGGCGCCAGGAGCCAGACGACCGCATGTTAAGCCGGATTACCACCTATCTGAGTTTTTTAGAACATGCCCGCTGCCCGGTGCGCGGGTTTCACAACTTTCTGAGTTACCAGCGCGATTGGCTTGATGCAACAGGCTGTGGCGATTGTCAGGGCCAAGCAATCCGTGCCCTGGCGGAAGTGCTCGGCAGCCAATTGGCAAATGGATACCGTGAGTTGGCTCGGGAACTAATCGAATCGGTTTTGCCCGCACTAGCCGACTTGCGCAGCCTGCGAGCACAAGCGTATGTGATATTGGCCTGGGGGCATCTGTGGAAAACCGATGTGAAAGACATCGATTCGCTCGAGTCAGTGGCTTGGTCGGCGGCCGAGCGACTGCTGGACTGCTACCGCCGTTCTCAACGCCCAGACTGGCAGTGGTTTGAGTCGCGCCTCACCTATGCCAACGCCGTGCTACCACAGGCCCTGTTTATTGCCGCCCAGCGCTGGCCCGAAGAGGGCTTTTTTAACGTGGCCGAAGAGTCATTCGCTTTCCTCGACCTAGCGACAAAGTCAGAGAACATCTTTTGGCCAATTGGAAATAGCGATTGGTACCCTCGCGGCGAACCCAAGTCTTTATATGACCAGCAGCCGGTGGAAGCAGTGATGATGGCCGACGCTGCATTGACCGCGTTCGGCCAAACCAGTGACGAAAAATACCTGACAATCTTCTGCCGGGCACACGACTGGTTTCACGGAGCGAATAGCCTCCATGAACCACTTGTAGATTCTGAGTCAGGTGCTTGCTGCGACGGTCTCGAACTGTCCGGGATGAATCGGAACCAGGGAGCGGAATCGACGCTCGCATTTTTGTGGGCAGTAGTCCACAACCAAGAAATGCAGCTGCTTGTGAATGATAGGTTTTCGGCTGCAGCTGCCACGCCAGACACCAAACAGACTCACGAACCTCGGGCCCATCCTTATTTGATTAGCTGATTAGGGCGCGCTCCATGTGTGACCGCCCGAAGGGTAGACAATGAATTGGTCGCAGATGCATTCGAATTGGAAGGGATTCAAGGAAGTTCTGAAAACATACTGGGCGCGCCGAGAACTTCCTCTGGCTGCGGAAGATGGGAATGCCTGGCGCTGTGAATGTTTAGGAAGAATCGACGCCGACCATCAATCAACCCGTCTTATCGACAGCCAAGACGCTGTCAAAGCCCTGCCGGGCAACTAAATTGGATATTTCGAGTGCAAACGAATAATGCGCCTTGTATTCCCACGGCCACCGCGTATGG
>JBAPOI010000898.1:0-10388 GCA_049279555.1 Candidatus Sulfotelmatobacter sp. | reverse complement strand
GAAGTATGCTGCGAGCTTCGAAAGGAGTAAGGCAAGTGGCTTGCTGCACCTTCTCCGGCAGTGCCCACGGTTTCTTCGCGACCTGTACGAGAACGACAAAGCTTGGGAGGCACTGTCATTCCTCGTTTGGGAAACGATGCACGTTCTCAATCTAACGGCAATCAGAACCCTGCAGTTCGTTGCAGGCCCGCCGACTATATTGCCTCACAACGCTTTAGAGGAAACTGACTCGCTGATAGCAAACGCTTTTATCAAGCGCGGTTTGCGAGTAGCCCGATCCCGTCATGGTTGGCGCATACTTTTCCTTTTTGCCGATCGCGAACTATACGGATGCTTGCACACAGAGCCAAGAGTTCTCTATATGAGCCTCGACGGTGGCACATCTATTACTCGGATCTACGCATTTGAGCAAGAGATAACTGCAATCTTCATATCCTCTACCGGAACTATATTGATTGGTATTCACGGTGCTGTTTACCGGGGCGAAATAGGCGACATCTCATTCACCAAAGTGATATCACTGAGTTCACCTGCAAGCTTTGTCTTATTCGGTAACGGAGTCACTGAATCAAGGGCTCAAGAGTTGCTCATCGGAGAGTACGGAAATATTTCCGATGGCACGGGATTCAGGTTTTGCGGCTATCTGTACTGTAGCAACGATAAGGGATGGTCGTGGCAAGAGTCTGATTTCCTGAGGCGACAAAGGACAAATAAACACGTCCACGGTATCTGGTATAGCTCACTTCTTGACGGCGTGCTCTTGACAGATGGCGATAATCGCAAGCGGCTCTGGCTGGGGAGACGGGCCGAAGGTAAAAGTCAGTTTGAGTGGACACTACTTCGCAAGCACCACATCCAAACAGGAGGATATTTGTCCATGGTCGAGATAGAGGAAAACATCCTTTTCGGGACAGACTATCTCGGCGGAACAAACTGGATAGTCATGACGCGTGACGGCCTAACCTTCAAGAGGATGATGATTCCTGACCCCTACCGGAGAAGCCCGATTCCAACAATGCTAAAACGCAGCGATGGCATCACTCACGAGATTTGGGCTTGTCTCCATAATTCAATCTGCGCAAGCACTAGGTGTTTACTGATGTGTTCTTGTGATGATGGGACCACGTGGCATAGGTGCCTTGAATATGATGGCACAGTAAATCATCTGGAGATTATCAGCCGGGCGACAGGAAGTGGCCGCAATTTCTGGTTTTCGGTCGAATTTGCGAACGATTATCGTGTCTATCACGTCTGCGATTTGTGAAATTGTCTTCTTGTGAATAACTGTTGCTAACAGGCCATAGCGCTCAGACCCCGCCCGGAAGCGCACCCTGTTGCAACGTCCAGACCGGCCCGCGTCGTCCCAAATGCTGCGGCATGGGAGGCCGCCGCTATGGGCAAACAGAGAGTCAAGCCGAATTACCGTCGCCGAGTGCTTCGCCTGCCGGATCTGGATCACTACAAGTTGGCCGTGCTGAATAGCCTCGGCTCACCAGCATCGCGCCGCGTTTATCAAGGCGGATGATATCGCGCCGAAGGTGTCGCGAGCCAGATGTCGACTTCGAGAGATTACAACTGATCTCCTACAAGGCCGTTTCTTGACCGTCGACTGCAAGGAAACCGCTTTTTGCTATTGACCCCGAGCGCTTCCCATCTTCGCTTGAGGTATTGCAACGGCAAGGGTGGTCAGCGCGGCGCCTGCGGTGAAGACAACCGTGTTAGACGTAGTGCTGATTTGAAGCGCAATTTCGGCCGCGCTGTCAAGATTCTGCTCCAGAGCATTTTGTCCTGTGACCGCCAACGCATCGGAAGAGTTGAGATGCGAATCCAGGGTGAGTGTAGTCTGCAGGCTTCCGTTTGTCGGCTGGTAAATGCGCAGAATCAGGTTGTCGGCATTCACTGAACCCTGCTTGGCAGCGGTGATAATAGCACTTGAATTGCTGCACGATGCAAGCGAGAGAGTATCTTCGAGTGTGCCGTTCCATTGCGCGATGGGAACGCATCTAAGCGGGTTGGCATATGCGAGCGATTCCTTCAGCGGTCCACAGCTCTGCGGAGCACCGAGACCGGAGGGCATTCTTAGCGCATATTCTCTGACATGCTCCTCGGGGTCGGTGCCCAATGCGAGAGATAATCGGTATTTGCAACCCAACTAAAGTAATTCCCGTTGCCGTTGCGCCACAAGCAGCCGTAGAGTGTGGCATTGTTTTGGTCGAAGCTCTGATTCGCCGAGTTCCATTCGTACGAAATGCCCCAGGCGGGTACATCCGAGTGGTAAATCGCGCATAAAGCAGCGCCGGACGCCTGCGGTATAACAAAGTTATGAGTGGGCATAAACATCGGCCCGTTCCAGTAGACCTGCTGTGGACTTATCCAGTTCGGCATCACACCCGTCCAGTGATAAGGCGTTCCCCTCACGACAGTATCAATCGGGAGAGCCGGATTTAGCAGAAATGATGTGAGAACGCTGTAGCCGGTATACGGTCCCGTTTGAATCATCGGCGCGGCACCCTTTGTTCGCATGCGGAGCATCGCTTCCGACGCATACATTATGTATTCCATAACGTACTCGAGCTGTGTCGAGCCATCGTTGTAAGTGAATGAAGTCCTTACGATGGCCCTGAAAGTCCCACTCTCCACGATTTCGATCGCCGGGTTTGAGAGATACGCTGAAACGTCGGCAAGGTTCCATGCCGGCTCAGTCAGCTCGTTGCCGAATTGGTATTCATCGCCATTTTCCTGGTAAAACAGCAGTTGATTGGCGAAAGAATTCTGGTTAATCAACTGCGTTCCAGTCGCCAAATCTATTACTGATGTTAGCCCCCAAATTCCTGTCGAGTTTTGCTGCAGAGTTGCTGAAACAAGTCCGTTAGAGATATTTACCTGGGTTGCAGAAACAGGATTGGCTGGCGGACTAACCACAACGGGATTCGCTGGCGGGTTGTCTGCGTTTGTCAGATATGCCGTCTGGTATCCGAGCGCGGGGGCGGAGGCTGCAAATAAAAGGCCTCCATCATTAGTTTTCTGGTAGGACGTGCCGGAAACCGTGATGCTCGCATTCTTAACATCGTCGCCACAAATGTACGCAACCTCGTTCTCCCTGCTGAAACCCAGTGGGTTGAATACCGCCACCGGAAATAGAGAAGGAGACTGCACGTTCTGTGGCTTGATGGCGCCGGCAACGGTCCGGAGGGTGTCTTCCAGAATGCCTCTGGATAGAGACGCCGCCTGTTCGAGCAGGCCCATCTGCTCGGTATGAAAAACATCGGGAATCGCCGTGCCCGTTATGTAATCGTGATGCGTGCTGGGCACGAGCAAATTCCACGCCTCAAGCAGCCTGTCTTGTTGTGTAACCCCTGTTCCAATAGACAGCGAGCCGCCTGATGACTGGCCCCAAGATGCTATGAGGCTGAACAACTCCGCGGCGAGAAGGTTTCTTAATGTTCTGTGATGAAGAATCTTGATTCCCGGTCTTGAGCCGTAGCATCCAGAAGGCGAAGGAAATGGGCATATTCCGGCATCGGGAGATGCTAGCATACTTTCGGTTTTAAGAGTGCTTAGTATGCCTTAAGGGTAAAGGGTGCAACGTAGACGATGGCGGCATGAGAGCTAAACGAACCTTGTCCGTCAGTTTGAAAATGAGCGAAGAGGAATTAGAGAAGTTTTGGATGGATGGTCGGCTACTCTTCCATGATTCGAAGCCCAGCTCAAAGCTGGGGCTCAATGCCGATTCTGTCATTCGCCGGGGACTGAATTCGCTGCTTGCAGCCGCCTCGTATGCCAAGCGGCCTACGGCACCAAGGCGCAAGTCGATCGTGCCCGGCTGGATCGCAGTTTCGTTCCAGTTTGACCTGGTTCCGGCGCAGTCTGATGCAGTTCACCACCAGCTGCCACCTCTGATTCTCCCTTATCATCAGATTCTTTTTCGGGCCGTGCGTACGAGAAGCCGCTTGTCATCTTTCTTGACCAGGACCAATCTCCTTAGGGAGCGAAGCCAGATTGACTCTTGTCTGGCTCAATTTCGAGTGACTCCCTCGACCGAGTCATCTGATTTACCAGGAAACAGCGATTCTTGCTGCCCTGGAAGTGTGCTGGGCGGCCAACCCGATATGTTGGCCGCCACTTCATTAGCATCACTGGGATGAACTCCAATCAAAACGGATTACCCTAGGCGACACGCTTAGACGTCTTTGTGTCCTGCTTCGATTCGCGCTGATCTTTCTTGGGCCTTCCTTCGTTGGCATGCGAATTAATCTTTCCTGCCAGCTCGGTTAACTTTTCGTCAGTTTGCGTTTCTTCTGCGAGAGTTTCTTCCAGCAGAGAAGCGTGCTCAGTTTCTCCGAGAACTTTGGCCAACGCGGAGACGGTATCGTATGCCGCCATCTCGTAATGTTCCACTCGCCGTGCCGCACCGATCAAAGCTGAGTCCAAGACCGCGCCTTCAAAGCCTTCTTCCATCGCCTCGGAGCCTTCTTTAATTAAGCCTTCCATGCCCACACACTTCTTGCCCTTCGGGCTCTCACCTAATGCTTCCAAGATGTGTTCCAGGCGCTGCACGTGCCCTTCGGTTTGTTTTAAATGCTTTTCGAAACCCTGCTGTAGCTCGGGTGCAGAAGCAGCAGAGGCCATTTTCGGAAGCGCTTTGAGCAATTGGCTCTCTGCGCTATACAAATCTTTCAATTCGTCGACATAAAGTTTCTGGAAGCTATTATTCGGCATGTTTTCTCCAAGGAATAAGTTGATTGCGGTTTAGTTGCGTAAACGCCGCGCGACTGTGCCCGGCGCCCTGTGGTTCCATTCATTCAATCCTAGCCCGCTTGAAAAACTCAGCGAATTGGTATCCCGGCGGTCCGCCGGGCTCCAGTTCGCTGCTATGGTGTAGTCTCAGGCAGCGTCGTGAACCAGAGCCTTCTCGCCCTTTTCGCCGGCGGTTTCGCCCGTCGAGGAGATATCTTGCGCGCCGGTGCGCTCCAGAATCTCTTTGGCTTTCTTGGTCCACTCAGAAGCGTCAGAATGAACGGAGAGTAGGATCCCGCCATCTTTAACTCGGCCTTCGTATCGCTTGGCTTCATACTCCGGAATTCCCATTCCGATCAGAGCACCCGTCAGGCCGCCAACTGCCCCACCCACGCCCGCTCCCGCAAGGGCTGCCATGATGGGTCCAGCTGCGATGAATGGCCCTAATCCAGGAATGGCGAGAGCTCCAATTCCCAGTAACCATCCCAATCCGCCGCCAAGCAGGGCGCCAGTTCCTGCGCCTGTAGTGGCGCCTTCAGGCGCTTTTGTATTCTTTTCGTGAGCGAAATCTTTTGTGCCTGCGCCCTCAGGAAGAAGTACTGAAATATCGCTATTGCGAAAACCGGCCGCCTTCAATGTGTCCACGGCGCTCTCGACGCTGGTTCGATTCGGATAAATGCCAAATACTGCCGTATTTTTTCCTGCCATTTTTGATTCTCCTTATTATTTGATTTCGCGATCTTCCGCTATGGTTTGATGTTCAATTCGCTGGTGACATTCTTTTCACCTGCAACTTCGGTAGCCTTCGCCTCTACACTTCGCTTCTCGTCATCGGATCGCACTGGCCCTTTTAGGGTGACCTGACCGCTCTGCGTAATGATCTTGACATTGTGCGCGTAGGTGGAAAGTGATTTGTCTTTCATGATGGATTGCCGGATCTGTTGAGTGATGTCTCGGTCAGAACGATTATCTTTTTGCTGATCTGCGGTCCGCTCATTCTGGCTCCGGTCGCGTTCGTTGACTTTGGTGTTGTCAGGCGCCGGAGAGGCCTGCTGGACAGTCGGTTCCTGCGCAGACGCAAGTACCCCAGCACTAAGTAACAAACCGGTGCACAGGACAGTGCGAATAACATTTTTATAAATAGCTTTCATCGTCATTTCCTCCTAAATAGAGATACCGAGAAATCCGGGCGTTCGGGTGCTACCGAACGCACGGACGGCTAAATTGTTAGTGAGTTTGAATGGTCAAATGATCCTGGACTTCCCGATCACCGCCATACGATCTGGCGATCCGAACCGCCTTATCACGGTCGTCGGTGCTGACCACAGATCCCGACAGTTTCACCGCGTTGGACGTGAGAGTCACCTGGATGTCCTGGCTCTCCAGGCCGGGCTCGCTCTTGAGCTTCTGCTCAATTTCCTCCTTCGCTTCCCCGGAACCCAGCGCCCCATTTCGTGTGCCGGCCTTCTCTACTTCAGTGCGGTGGGCCGACGCTTCGGCAACGTTTGCCTCAGCACCATACTTTCTCACTGTCGCCAGGAATTTGTGCGAACCTTCGGGAGCTTTCACTTGCCCCTTCAGGATTTTGGCTGACGGGATCATCCGCCCGTAGAGAATACGGGTTCCGTCTTTGTCTTGCGTAATGGATGCGCCGTTCACAGTAACGCCGGCAAAAGCTCCACGAGCACGGGAATACGTGAGCACTTCGGCGCGCATCTTCCAATCGGTGTCGCCTTCCACATGCCGTCCCACTGGCCCTGCGGCAGCGGAAGCGTCAGCGCCGATTTTGAACTTACTGGAAAGCATTTTTTCCATTCCGTTGTCGTTCATTACCAGCATGACCACGTCGATCGCCTCGCCGCCGATCTGTAATCCCCAACTGCCTCCAGTAACCGTGAACGGAGCAGGCGCACTCCATCCGGACTTGGTGCGGCAGGTGGCGATTCCTCTTCCGTGGCGCCCTCCAAAAACAAAACCTATTTTGATCATCGAGGGTATGACAGCCACGCACTTCGCGGAGTCAAGGAGTTCCTCCGGAATCCCCTTGTCCGGCGTTCCCATGATTTCATCCAATACCGTGCCAGCCGCGTCCATTCGCTTGACTTGCTCCGACGGTTCTTCCGCCGCGAAGGCCATAGTGCCAGCCAAAAACGTTGCTGTCATAGCCCCTAATATCCTTTTGTTAAATTTCATCTTGTTGTTAAAGATCATCGAAACATTCCTGTGCGCAAACTAGCGCGGGTCACTTTCAATTTGATTGGAGAGGAGCGGATCGCCAACCGCCGTCAGTGTCGATTCCCACTCAGGAGCAGGAACGATTAAGAAGGTCTTTCACGAAGATATTGCAGAGGTCAGCCACATGCTATCGACTACACGCTGTATGAACCCAAGCCGATTCACTGTAGGTTTCTCTTTATTACAGACTGATTGGTGGGTCCATCCACTACGTTCCGATTATCCGTCAGCCGTTGCCAGCATTGTGCAGCGGACTCCGCCTTTATTAACGGTTTCGTATTAACGGTCTCGGCCAATTGGGGACTGTATCGTGGGGATCACGCGAAACTCCTAAAAAATGTATATCAAATGAAAACTCTTCAGATGGTTGCGACTTTCTAAAGGAGGCTCAACGAGGCAAATGCTTCAGCGACAACGGCATGGCTATAACGAAACGTCGGGCATGTAACCGTCGTTCCCATACGAATTCGCTTGGTCCTTTGGCCGATTGCACTCATGGTTATCCACACTTGGCCTAGCCCTTTATGAATTGCGACCTACAGGGCCTTCGCACCTTTCTAGTTCCCCGCTTTCATTCTGATTCGCGTGTTCGAAATTTCGTTTGGTCAAAATTGACCAGATTTCGTTCTCGTGAAGTGACATGGTTAAACCGATTAAACGTGCCAATCGACCGTTGTATTGTGGTCGGTGATAGCGTATGGGACATGCTCGCCGCGGGCCGAAGAAGGGCCCTCTCTATCGGTCTGTTATCAGGTGCTATAGCCAGGAAGAATTGGAGCAATCGGGGGCATTCCGCGTTTATTCCGATCCAGCGGATATGCTGAAGCATCTCGAAGATCTCGGAATAAATTGTCTTCCTCTGGAAGACTCTGAATAGGGAAACCAATGATGCCGGAATAAAAGTTCCGCCCCGATTACCCCGTTCACATCAATTCATGTTGACTCGAATCTGATAGTTCTCCGGTACAGCACACAGGTCGATTCCACGTGGCTCTACTACATCCACTGGATACTGCGGCATGCGCGGGCAGGATAATCTGACAATTGTTGGTCGGCGGCGCGGCAGTTTTTGTCGTTTCTCCGCTAGGGAACTGCCCGAAGCCGAACGACTGTCAGGTCACGCATCACCGACACCATCTTTTCAGCCGGGATGGCCCCATGAGAATCGCCCAAGTCGCCCCTTTGTATGAACCTGTTCCACCGCGCGGGTATGGAGGAACCGAACGGGTGGTTTCCTGGCTTACAGAAGAGTTGGTTCGGGAAGGGCATGAAGTCACGCTGTTTGCCAGCGGCGATTCTCTTACTCGCGCACGCTTGGTGCCGGTGTGTCCGGTGTCGCTTCGTACGAACCCGACCTGTCATGACACGCTGGCTTATCATGTTCTTATGCTTGAGCAAGTCCGGCAACGGCGCGACGAATTCGACATCGTGCACTATCACATCGACTATCTGCATTTCCCGTTAAGTCGCCAGATCGATCTTCCGCAGGTTACGACTCTTCACGGGCGACTCGATCTTCCGGATCTGATGCCGCTGTATCGGGAATTTGCCGACATGCCCGTCGTATCAATTTCACGCAGCCAACGTGATCCACTCCCGCAAGCGAATTGGGTCGGAAATGTTTATCACGGATTGCCGGAGGATTCTTTGTGTTTCCATGAAGGCCCGGGAGAATACCTGGCTTTCATCGGCCGGATCTCGCCGGAAAAGCGACCAGACCGCGCGATCGAGATTGCCACGCGGGCGGACGTAAGGCTTAAGATCGCGGCTAAGGTCGACGTTGTAGATCGTGAATACTTTGAGCGTGTGGTGTGTCCGTTGCTGAAGCGACCGAACATAGAGTTCATTGGAGAGATCGGGGACGAAGCCAAATCCGATTTCCTGGGAAATGCAATCGCTTCGATTGCTCCCATTGATTGGCCCGAGCCTTTCGGTTTGAACATGATTGAAGCGATGGCTTGCGGCACGCCAACAATCGCATTTGCGCATGGCTCGGTCCCGGAAATCATCGAGGATGGGGTTAGCGGAATAATCGTACACACAGTGGATGAGGCCGTTAAGGCCGTACGCGAAGCCGCTGCCATGTCGCGCCGTGCCGTCAGGGGCGCCTTCAAATCACGGTTCACGGTGAACCGAATGGTGACTGACTACCTTGCTATCTACGAAAAGCTTGTGTGTGGAGAGTCCCCGTGCCGCATGTCTGGCTTTGCTGAAGATGAAGTGCAAAACTCTCTGAACAAGGATGTTGCATAGCGTTGGAAGATATCATCCGGGTAGAGAATCAGTTTTATGTCCTGGCGACGTCGTCGCTGGCAGATGACCGCACGCGCGTCCTGAAGTATGGCGAGACCTTCGCCGTGCTTAACCGCCTTGGAGACATTGAAGGCCTCGGAGCCGGTGAGCAGGGTCTTTACCACCGCGGAACACGATATCTGTCGAAACTTGCTTTACGTCTAAATGGCAACATCCCTCAACTCCTGCGCTCCACAATCCACGAGGATGGCGCTTTTTTCACCATCGACATGATGAACCCTGACGTCTATCGTGAAGGACGGCTGATTTTGCCGAGAAGCGCGATTCATGTATTTCGCTCAAAGTTTCTGTGGAAGGACGCTTGCTACGAAAGAATTCGCGTGGCCAACTTCAGCCTTGCGCCATTTGACGCCTCAATAAGCCTTCGATTCGTCGCGGACTACTCCGACATTTTTCAGGTTCGCGGAATGAAACGAAAAGGCACTGGCGACATATTGCCGCCGGAAGTCAACAGCCATGAAGTAGTGCTGTCGTATCGGGGGGGAGATCGGGAGTTGCGCCGTTCACGCCTGGAATTCTTTCCTGCACCATCGCATCTCTCGGCGGAGTTAGCCACATATTTGTTCACCCTTGCTCCGCGGGAAGAGAAGTCCCTGAACGTCACAATCACCTGCCAAGAGGAGCACGCGTACTCGGTGTCGACCGGATTTGACGAAAGCATGCATCAGTCGATACTGGAGCTGCAGGAAACGCGATCGCGGTTTGGTTCGGTGACCAGTTCCCACGCGGCATTCAATCGCTGGCTTTGCCGCTCCGCGTCCGACGTTCAAATGATGATTCGCGGTAACCCTGAAGGGGCATATCCGTATGCTGGCGTGCCGTGGTTCAGCACGGTCTTTGGAAGGGATGCCCTTGTGACGGCGATGCAGTGCCTTTGGGCGGCGCCCTGGATTGCGGCAAGTGTTCTGAAGTATCTTGCCCTTCACCAGGCCGTCGAAGTAATTTCCCGGCAGGAGGCAGAGCCCGGCAAAATCTTGCATGAGATGCGCCACGGCGAGATGGCGAACCTCAACGAAGTTCCGTTTGGTCTCTACTACGGCAGCGTGGATTCCACTCCTCTGTTCGTACTCCTCGCGGGCATGTATTTTGATCGAACGGGCGAT
>JBAPOI010000897.1:0-20347 GCA_049279555.1 Candidatus Sulfotelmatobacter sp. | reverse complement strand
GTCCTGATGTCTGTCTCGGTTCGCTGGATATCAGCTTGAGTGAACTTGGAATTGCACGCCGTCAGAAGGACAAGCGAGATGGGCGGGCACAATAGTCCGAGCTTCTTCATACCAACCTCCTAGGGGGTAGTGGACTATCCGCAATCGATGCTGTACAAGATTACTGAAGTTTAATTCTTCTATGGACGCCCACGACCAGCAGGAATTCAAGAGACAGGCTGCGAATCTCCTAAAGGAGATTGATACTCGGGTTCATTATGCGGATCCAATGAAGAGTGGCCAGTCAACTCTTTGTGGTAAAACAATTCCGCCAGAGAAAACCAGCCCCTACCAGAAGGATGTAACGTGCGAGGAATGCAAGGCCCAAGATAGATGGAGAGCACTCTAGGCTACGGGTCGGGTCTGCGGTTGGGTTGTATCGGACGCCGAAACAGATGGCTTTACCCGACGCAATCGCCGACGCCATTCTAGCAAGCAGAACCAACAGTGATCCAAGGAATCGCCGCAGGTCCCAAATACGTTCTTCTCAAGGCTGCTTTCTGCCCGCGCCGTTCACTTCACTGCACATCGGAAACTTTCCCGCTGAGAAAAATCACTTTCATGTCTTTGTAGTAATAGATCACCTTGGAGCCAAGCGTCACTTTCTTCTCGGGTTTGCCCATCGCCGCCTCGACCTGGTCTGGCGTCATTCCCTTTTCGATGTTCACCGGTTCGGCTGGGGGTTGCTCTGCTGCCGGTTGCTGCTGGCCGCCTCCACCCGCTTGTTGCTGGCCTTGATCGCCTCCCTGTTGCTGCTGCTGGCCGCCTTGATCGCCACTTTGCTGCGAGTCGTCGTTGCTCAGTGACAGCACTTGCCCAATCGTGTCCTCCACCTGTCCGGCTTGCGCGTTCGCCAGAGATCCTTTGGGAAACTGGAAGACTACGTTCGCCTTGTTGTAGGTCGGCGGATCGGTTTTGTTGCACGTGTCGCAGGCAACGATTTCGAGCGTTACCGTATCCTTGGGCACGTTCACGTCGATCTTCATGGGATAGACTTTGTCGCCCACCGCAAATAAATGGGTGGTCTGCTCCTTGCCAAATTTCCCCATGATGGATTTTCGTCCCATCAACGACAGGCTGTTGGGAGCCTTAATCGTGCCGTTCTCGTATTTGTTGCTAAGAACGTTTTGATCGCCATAGGGCACGGACAGGATTCCGCCCTTCTGAATGGCAAGGAGCTGGCCCTTCTCCACCACGGAGTAGCCGCCCGTGTCCGACCCCATCTTCACCAGTTTGTATTGCGCCGCCAGTTGCTCCTGCAAAGAAACCTGGGCAGAGCCCACCGAGGCCGTAAGGACTGAGACGGCCAGAAGCACAATTGCAGGGACCAGATCGTTAAATTTCCGCGACATCGCAACACCCTCCGGTTCAGAGTTTTCCCAAAGCTCGTGTTTTTTATCATGCCCCTTGGAAGTAAGCAAGAGATTTAGAAGGAACATTAGATCAAAACACACCGCCAAGAAAAACGCGCCATAACAGAAGGGAGCGCCGATGCTTCGGCGCTCCCTGGGTGGTTTGATAATGCTGATTGATTAGGTTGATCGATAATCAAGTACTGCGGCGAACCAAACGTTCGTCTACTGCCCGCCGCCTCCCGCCGCCGCTTCCTGCTTGACCTGAGTTTCGGTCTGGTCGGCCTGTTGCTGCTGGTCCTGCAGGGTTTTGGCCACGCTGGTGTCTGGCGCGGGAGCCGGGATATCTGACGCCTGCGTTGCGGCATCAGGAGCCTTCGGCATACCGCCTGTGCCCTGCTTCTTTGCCAGCTCGCCCATGCCGTTGGTGAGTGTCTCCTGGAAGTGGTTGTACATTTCCTGGAGGTCATCCACTTTCACGGCAACAGTCGCCCCGGACGGGCAATCACCCTTCTTGGTCGCCGAGACGCTGGCAGTTACGTTTTGATCGGCGTCCGGAGTGTCCGACAGCCGAGTCACCACGTCACCTGACGTCAGGCCGCATTCCTGGCCATTCGCCACTACCGTAACGTCGGAGTCGACAACAAAGGTGCGATTTGCCGGATCCAACGCAGGCGGAGGAGCCTGGTCGCTTGCGCCGCTAGGAGCAGGTGCATTGCCCGCCGCAGCCGCACCGCCCTGATTTGCCGCCTGAGATTCTTGAGCAGCAAGTTGTGCCTTCACTTCCTGCGCAATCGCCTCTTTAACCTCCGGTGAGAGAGTTACGCCCGCCGAGGCTGCCGGTGCGGCATCTCCACCGCCACCGCCGCTGTCGCCAGCGCTGGCTTGCGCGTCCGCAGCCATTGCATCGGCGTTGGCTTCAGCATGTGCTGCGTAGGCCGTCTGCAGGCTCTCCGCGAGCAAGTAATCAGTCAGCCAGAAGTAAGGCGCGGCGTAGACAGGATACGGGTTCCACCAGCCGCCGTAATATCCCCACCAGGGCGCTCCGCCCCAACCCCAGGCGCCGATGCCCCATGCGATGGGCGCGCCCCAGGGATGCCAGCCCCAACCATAAAATCCGGGGTGGTACCAGACTCCGGGGTAGTAGCCATAATAGGTGTGTCCGCCCCAGCCGTAACCGCGGTAGAGACCTACGTGGTAGTGCCCACCATAATAGCCAGTTCGCGAGTAAAAGGCATGGCCGCCGCGCGTCACGTAAGCGCGCTGTACGTAACCACCTCGTCCGCGAGTGACAATGCGCGCTCCGTTGCGCTCAGATACCACCGTGCGTCCGCCTCGAACTCCGTGCTCAATGTGCATGCCACCGCGGTCGATCGAACGCACTGAGCCGTTGGGACGAATGTTGGCACGTCCGCCGCCCTTCAGTGATACGTTCCTGCCCGGAGGAGTACGGCCAGCGGCACCCGCCCGCGTGGTCGTGCCAGTATGAGTCGTCGTACCGGTGTGGGTCGTTGCCCCGCCCGCATGCGTCGTGGTACCGGTGTGAGTGGTTGTGCCCGTGTGAGTTGTGGTCCCGCCGCGAGCGCCGGTCGTGCTGCCGGTGTGCGTCGTCGTACCGGTATGGCTGGTCGTTCCGCCCGCGTGGGTCGTTGTTCCTGTGTGGGTCGTTGTACCCGTATGGCTGGTCGTACCCGGACGGGCGGTCGTGGTCGAATGCGACGCCGTCGACCCGTGTGAAGGCGTTGACGCATGCGAAGGCGCACTCGCGTGTGGCGCAGATGCATGTGATTGCGGCGCCGCTTTAGGAGCCGACCCACCACCACTTGGTTTTTTTTGGCTCCAGGCAAGCGCTGGAACCATCATCAACAGCAGAAAGGCTACCCACTGCCGCGGCATCTTTTCGACTCTCAAAGTGCGATTCATTACAGCCTCCTGAGCATCCAACCTTTTACTGCCGTCCCATTTTCAAACACCGCGCAGCTCTCGAAGTTGCGGGGCCTTACGCCAGGTTCCCAGATCAAACCTGCTCGACGGACAAAGCTCAACCACTATCGGTTGAATTAGCTTCTTCCCCAAATCGTGAACAATTAAGAAGGACCGCGCAGGACACGTGAGTTGCGTCTAGAACCGATCAGCAGCTTGCATCCTGGGGGCGAAAGAACGTTACCAGAATTCGGTCATCCGGCGCAATCATTCGGGAATTAAATCTTGCCGATAATGGTTCGCCATCCCGGAATACACATCTGCGCCAGCGATCCACTCCCTGCTTTCTTCTAACTCGACGCTGCTGTAATCTATCTTCCTTCTTTCACCCGGAGGTACTACTTGCTCTACTTCGATCGTTTGCAGCCTCTCGCACTCTTCGTCATGCGGTTGGTGCTTGGTGTCATTATGCTCGTTCACGGCTACCACAAGGTTTTCGGAGGCCTTCACCACTTTGCTCAGCTCGTCACAGGCCTCGGGTTGCCGGCGTGGTCTGCCTATGTCGCCGCCTTTACCGAGTTCTTCGGCGGATTGTTGATCCTGCTCGGCCTTTTCACTCGCTTCGCGGCTCTTGCCATCTGCATCGATTTATCCGTCGCCATCGCCAAGGTTCATTTGCATAACGGACTGACTGGCAACGGCGGATTCGAGTTTCCCCTGGCTGTTGCTGCACTCGCGTTCGCGCTCATCTTCTTCGGCTCCGGACCCATCGCGCTCGATCACATCCGCGCCCCAGGCGGCGGGGGGAAAACTAAGTAATCGAGAACTTTCGCGCGCAACTTATAGTTCAATTCCGGGTTTCATCGCAGGTGTGGGGAAATACTCGTCTTTCCGAAGTCGTTGCTCGCAAATGCAGTTCAGGACTGCGCATCTTGACATTTCTTTACAGTTCTTCATCCCTAATTGAATCGGCTCGCGTCGAAAACTATGATGATTGGTATCCACTATTGCATCCGAAGATTTCGTAGACGCATCTTAAGCGTTTACACGACTTGATTGGAGGTTCTCTTGAGAAAGTTAGCGCTTCTCGCACTGCTTGCTGCTCTTTTCCTGTCATGCCATTTTGCCACCGCTCAACAAGGCGACATAATGTTCGGCGCTGGCACCCTACTGTCGTCCGCACCCACCGCCGAGCAATTTGCCACCGGCAACATCGCGGAGAGAGGCGGCACCTATCTAGGCATCAGCGGAGATGTTGTTGGCTTCAAGAAACGTATCGGAATCAACATCGAGACTTCTTGGAGGGCTAGCCAAGCTACCTACATCCCTGGCCAGATTAACTATCGTCCGATTCTGACCGACTTCAACTTTCTCTATCAACCGAAATTGGGCAAGAACGTCGGTCTCGACCTGTTTGGCGGGATCGGCATCTCCAGCGTCCGCTTCTATTATCCTTTCGCTACGTCTTGCACTTACTTTAGCGGCTGTATCAACTACACCAGCAATCACGAGTTCATGCAGGATCTCGGCGGCGGCATCCGCTATTACGCCTGGCACAATTTTTTCGTGCGCCCCGAAATTCATTACTACCACATCGATGGCAACAGCCAGACGAATATCGCGAACCCCGGCGGCTTTAGCAGCGACAACCTCTTCCGCGTGGGCGCTTCCATCGGATACACCATCGGCCGTGGTGACTAGGGTTTGGCGGCCCTAGAAAAACATTCTCGCCGCGTTGTGAGCTGCGCGATTCCACAGCCTGCGTTATTCTGCTAGGCAGCCGTTCGCGGTTGCTTAGCCGGATGCACGAGCCGGACGCCGGCATCCCGCAAAACCTAATATCGATAAGGGGGCTGTATTGAGAAAGTTCGCGCTCGCCGCATCCGCGTGCATGGTCCTGTCTGCTACGTTCGCTTACGCCCAACAACTTGACTTTGCTGTCAGCGGCAGCACGCTTTGGTCACCTGCAGCCAATAACAGCTCGGAAGCCTTCCAGCCTCCGGCCGAAAAGCACGGCGTGTACATTGGCCTCAACGGCGATTACGTCGGCTTCAAATACCCCCGCTTCGGCTTCAACGTGGAATCCTCCTGGAGGTATAAGCAGGGGAATTATCCCTTCAATGGTGAGACCTACCGGCCCATCTTTACCGACTTCAATGCGCTATACCAGCCTCATATCAGCAAGAAACTTGGCGCCGACCTGATGGCCGGCATTGGCATCGCCGACACGCGCTTCTATATTCCCAGCAACTCGTTCTGCAGTGTTCCCCAGGGCGGCTGCATCAACTACACCAGCAGCGATCACTTCATGGAACACCTGAGCGGCGGCATCCGCTACTACTTTTTCCGCCGCTACTTTATCCGCCCCGAGATTCACTATTACCACATTCAAGACAACGTCGGATTTCACTCTGACAACGTGTTTCGAGGCGGGGCATCGGTCGGATACACGTTCGGTTCGCGATAGACAGGACCGAGGCGGCGCAGCTAGTGAGATTTTCTCCGCGCGTATAACGTATAGGATGAGTGTGTGCAAACAAAAAGGCAGCGTCTTTTGCGACGCTGCCTTCACTTTTGATTACTCTTAACTCCTACGGTTCCCTCAGGCACTCCTCAGCTTGGTGAATCGCCATATCCAGGTGCTCGATCGCTTTTGCGCGATGGCCGTGGAACTCGTGTTCAGCCGCTTCCAAGTGATGCTTGGCAGCGCGCATCGACTCCAGCGCTTCGTCGATGTGCGGATGCGGTGGCATCGCTGCCGGGGCGGCCGGAGCCGGTACCGCAGCCGCCACAGGAATTGCCGCCGCCGGGATGACCTTTGGACCAACCGCGGCCGACAAAGCCAGCGTGCACAGGACAGTGACCGTAACCAATAAGACTAAGAACCCGATTTTCTTCATGCCTTTCCTCCAAGTCTGAATTTTCCAGCGCCACCCCGCCGGCAGAATCTATGTCCACAAGCATCGTTTCCGTAGAAGGACGACGACGCCCACGACACCCGCACAGTATAAAACCACTCTCGCAAGTCGGGCCTATGTATAAGTTGATTCTCACCGGCTCGCTTCGGAATCATCAACTGCTGCCCGGCTCCTCCACCATACGACAAGTATTACGAGAACAAACAGCACTCCCAAGACCAGATCAAACCGCTTGATGAAATGGGTCAACACTCTCCAGCGACTTCCAAAGAAATATCCCGCGCAAGAAATTGCACTTACCCACAATGCAGCTCCCAGGAAATTGAAAACCGCAAACCGCTTCCAATTCATGCGCAACACTCCCGCTAGCGGCCCAGCGATCACGCGCATTCCGAAAACGAATCGTGCAAACAAAATCGTAACCGGACCGTACCGATTGAATAATTTCTCGCCGCGCGCCAGCTTTGTATTGCTGATCCGAAAAATGTTGCGATAGCGTTCCAGCAGCGGCCGTCCTCCGTAGTTTCCAATCGCGTACCCAACGTTGTCCCCCAGCGTCGCCGCCACTGTGCCTACCAGAATGATCCAGGCCAGTTGCAATTGTTGCTCCTTGAACGCCAGAAAACTCGCCAGCAACAGCACCGTCTCCCCCGGCACTGGGACCCCGGAATTCTCCAGCAGCAACGCCGCTGCAACCGCCCAGTAGCCGTAGTGCACCAGCGCGTCGCGCAGCAGATCAAAGATGTGGTGGGTCATGATTCAGGATTGTGATCCCGAGCAAGCATCGTTGGAGAGTCGCTCGCTTCCTCATCGATTTTAGGCGGGAATCTTCTTACCAGTCAGAAATCCAATCAACTCCCGATTGAATGCCTCCGGACATTCTTCATAAGGCAAGTGCCCGATTCCAGGGAAAACGATCTGCTCAGAATTCGGGAAAAAATTCGCCAGCGGCTTGGCCGAAGAAGCATACACCGCCGAATCCTTACTGCCCCACATCAGAAGAGTATGGATGTCAGCCAGTTTCGGAAGAATCGCCTCCAATTCCCTCAGATCTTTTGTCCAGGTACGCACAATGTTCAGCGCGTGCTCGAATAAACCCGGCTTAGCCAGCGGCGCTACGTATCCTTCGAGAGTTCCAGGAGGAATGCGTTTGCGGTCGCCGTACATGCGGGCGTGCCAATAGGGATACAGAAAATCCATCCGCGCAATACTGAGCCGAAACAGTGAGGCACCAAAATCACTGCCAAAAAACGGGGCCAGCCACTGTCCATGCGCCGAATACGGATTCACTGGAGCTACCAGCACCAACCGCCGCAGGTTTAGATGAGAATTTCCACTGAGAATCTCCGCAGCCGCGAACATTGCGACGGCCCCACCGTGCGAAGTTCCCAGCAGATCAAACTCGGTAGAAGAAAGGCCCAGCCGATCGATAAACCGCAGAACGCGACACGCCGTCCCGCGCATGGAGTAATCGATCCCGGCCACTCGATCCGAGAATCCCGCACCCATCATGTCCGGCGCATACACCGTCGCGTAAGGCGCAAGCGCCGGCAGAGTGAATCGCCACGAAAACGAATATCCCAACAACCCATGCAACAGGATCAATACCGGTCCCGACCCTGCGCGCAGATAGCGCATGCGGCCGCCATCGATCTCTATCCAGCACTCTTCCGCCCCCGCGCTCAATTCCGGATAAAGCGCAGCCGAAACTTCTCCGCTTGCCGGCATTACAGACAAATTTTCCTGCCTCTTAGAGCCTTGTCATCCTGAAAACACCCTGTCATCCTGAGCGAGGATTGTCCTTCGCGCCTCAAGCGCGAAGGACAACCGCAGTCGAAGGATCCCACGCCCGCGTTCACTATCACGAACACCGCTCGGTGTTTCTGCCAGTGCGGTGCGCTTCGGTTGCGCCTGCCCATCCTCGTTGAGGGGGCCTTTAAAAATGGGTCTGTGCTAGAAACTCCTCGCAGGGCCGATGTCGGCCGCAGGCTTGCATGAGATCCTTCGCTTTGCTCAGGATGACAGCCGCGATGTCGATTCCTATCACCTATGCAGCTTTCTCTCTTTTCTTCTTCAGCAACTTCTTCAGCACTCGAATCCCCTTATCCACATGCTTCTCCTCCAGCAAAAATGGAGGCAGAAATCTCACCACCGTATCGTGCGTCGAATTAAAAAGCACGCCCTCCGCCAGCCCTTCATCCACAATCGGCCGGGCCGGAATTTCGAGATTGATTCCCTGAATAAATCCGCGCCCGCGCACTTCCTTGGCAACCGCGCTCTTCTCGGCAACGATCTTCAACTCCTGCTGCAAGTACGCGCCAACCTTGTTCACATTGTCGAGCAGCTTCTCTTCTTCCAAGATCGCGAAAAATTCCAGCGCAACCCTGCAAGCCAACGGACCGCCACCAAATGTTGTTCCGTGCTGCCCCGGCGAAATCGCCGAAGCAAATTCTTCCTTCGCGATAAACGCCCCCAACGGCAATCCCGCCGCGATCGGCTTGGCAATCGCCACAATGTCTGGAGTCACTCCAAAACTCTGGAACGCAAACATCGTTCCCGTGCGCCCCAACCCACACTGAATCTCGTCAAAGATCAGAGCTGCCTTGTGGCGGTCCGCCGCCGCACGGCACTCCTGCAAAAACTCCACCGAGCATTCATAAATTCCGCCTTCGCCAAAAATCGGCTCCAGCACAATTGCGCAAGTGTTATCGTTCACCGCCGACCGCAAGCCTTCCACATCGTTCTGCGCGACAAACGTCACTTCCTCCAGCATCGGCTCGAATCCTCTGCGATGCTTCTCCTGTCCGGTCAGCGACAGCGCCCCAAACGTACGCCCGTGATACGACCCTTGCAGCGCTATCAGCCGCGACTTTCCATCGCCGCCCGCGCGATGCCCCGCCAGCCGCGCCAGCTTGATCGATCCCTCAATCGCCTCGGTCCCGCTGTTGGAAAAAAACGCGCGGCTGAGTCCGGAAAGCGCGCACAGTTTCTCCGCCAGCTCCCCCTGATACTCGTGGTAATAAAGGTTGGAGACGTGAATCAGCTTCCCCGCCTGCTCCCGAATCGTCTTCACAATCCGCGGATGCGCATGCCCCAGCGCATTCACTCCCAAGCCAGAAACAAAGTCGAGATAACGCCGGTCGTCCAAGTCGTAAAGAAACACGCCCTTCCCCCGCGTCAACACAATGGGATACCGGTTGTAAGTCCCCAGCAAATACCGTCGCTCCAAATCTGCGATCTGTTCGAATGTTTTCATAGGAAGATTTGATTTTACCGGATTGCGCGTCCATCAAGACGCCATGCACCTGTGGATTCTCTGTAACGCACTTGAGGATTAGTTGACGCCCGGGAGATCCTAATTGGCCGTTATGCGTGGCGCTGGCTCTATTATTTCTTGCTTCGCCCTGATGGTGTGCCGCTGCATCGCTATCTCAATGGTTGATTGCAGCTCGCGCCTAAGAAACGGCTTCAGAATAAAGCCGTCATGCTCAGACCCCTTGGCGCGGTCCACGGTCAGGCGGTCGGAATAGGCGGTCAGATACACAATAGGCACATCCACCTGCTGGCGGATCTCCTTTGCCGCTTGCACGCCGTCTTTCTCACCCTTCAACCGTATATCCATCAGAACCAGGTCCGGACGTTCTCGGGTAGCGATCACAATGCCTTCCTCGGCAGAGTCGACCGCGGCGATTACGGAAAAACCAAGGCGTGACAGTCGTTCTCTGAGCTCTTCGGCGATCAGAGTCTCGTCTTCCACGATCAGAACACGCGGCTCGAGAGGAAGAGGAATAAGATTAGCGTGCATGATAGTCCACCGTGAACTGCAAACGGGCTGAGGTCCCCGGATCGATTTTGACTAGTTCGAAGGCGCCACGAATCTGCCCGGTTAGGGACCGTACCAGCTTCAAGCCCAAAGACTTGCCTATATTAACATCCAGAGAAGCGGGAATTCCTACTCCGTCGTCCTCCACGCACAGGGTACAACTGCCCTCCGGCCCGCTCCGTAGCGTCACCTTGATCTCGCCGCCAGCACTATTAGGGAAGCCGTGCTTAAAGGCATTCGAAATCAACTCGTTGAGGATCAGGCCGCACGGGACCGCCAGATCCATGCTCATGATTATGGGTTCCAACTCACTTTTCAAACGGACGGAAACAGCCGGACTCCCATGCGACGAGAGTATATCGTTGGCCAGGGCTTGCGCATACTCGGCAAAGTCGATGCGTGCCAGATTCTCGGTGCCGTACAAGATCTCGTGCACCAGGGCCATCGAATGTACACGATTTTCCATGTCACGAAAGATCTGGACGGATTCTTCATCTTTTGTATGGGTGGATTGAAGATAGAAAAGGCTACAGATCACCGCCAGGTTGTTCTTAACCCGATGATGAACTTCCCGCAGAAGAGCTTCCTTTCTTTCTTCGCTGGCACGCAGCTTGTCAGTCACCTGTTTGGATTCTTTCGCCTGCCGCACCAGCTCGAAGACATTCGGAACCGTAAAAGGAAGCACAGCCGCCGTGGTAAGCGAAACCACGGCGGTGAACAGCTTGACCGCAGCGGACAAGATATACACCGGTGTCCAGACCGTCACTACCTCCATGAAGTGAGTGCCGCCACAGGCGATGATGAAAAGCCCGAATGCCAGGAACATCGCATGATAGGGAATGTCCCGCCGCCCCTTGAATCCCACGTAGGCCAGGGTGACGGAGATCGCCAGATATGCGATTGCAATCATGGCATCGGCCACCACATGGGTCCACACCAAACCCCGATTCCCCAAATAGCAGTACCTATGAGGCAGGAAATCGGTCGTCAGCATCCACCCTGTCAGCCGGGGCCAGATGATGAACGCACTCATGGTGAGTACCGATCCAAGTCCGATGGCATAAAGCTGGCGCCTGAGGAAGCGTGAAGGTACGAAAGAACCGGGGCCTACGGTAGGCGTTGACATAAGACCTCCGCTCCGGAAACGTTGCCAAGCAGATCGAAGAGCATCGACGCTGGAGTAACCCGAATTCGCGCACAGCAAACGCGCTCTGGAAACCGGCCTTCAATGCTCAAACTGAAGTGATGTGATGCGACTCGATTCTACGCTCCCATTTCGCATTGTTGGCGTAAACATCGAGATTACTAGGTTGAAATAGCACTTATCAGGTCGTAAAGAAACACGCCCTTCCCCCGTGTCAACACAATGGGATACCAGTTGTAAGTCCCCAGCAAATACCGCTTCTCTAGGTCTGCGATTTGTTCGAATGTTTTCATAGGAAGAGTTGATTCTATAGCAACGCGGATCGGCCGACGCAGTGGCGATATAATTCGAGCACATCGGCCGTCTAGTGATTGACCTTATTCTAAAAATCGACGAAATCCACGAGAGATTCCGGACCGCAAGCTCGGACATTTCCCTTTTTGTCAGCGACGTGCAGCGGGGATTTAAGTTTTTGGCAAGGCAACATGAACAACTCACCGGAAAACTTAATCCGCAGGCTGAGGAATCGAGTCAGGCCTTGCAAAGGACCCCTGGGGAAGAACTCGTCACGATCAAGGTTTCACGCAAGGAGCTTAGCCTCCTTCAGAAAGTGATGCATTGGAAGTCTGACCGCATGAAGGCGTATCCGAAATTGTTGCTGAGCATGTCCTTCATTTATTTTGTGGCTGCGTTCGACGCGTTCTTGGCGGACGCCTTAGGTGCTGTGCTGCTCTACAGGCCCGAAATGCTGCGCTCATCAAAGAAGCAGCTGAGCTACGAAGCAATTATCTCATTCGCCAACCGCGAGGACCTCGTCGGGCATATGGCAGCTCGAGAACTCAATGAGGTCGGCTACTGGCCAGTTAAGGCACAGTGGACGTACTACTACGAACGCTTTGGCATCGACCTGACCGCCTCACCTGTCTCCCTTGAAAAGGTAGTCGAGATGGTCGCAGGCCGGAATATCCTCGTTCATAATAACGGCATCGTCAATGAGATCTACATCGCCGCCGTTCCGGCGACGAAGCTCAGCCGCGGCGATACGTTCGAGATCAGTGAGGCCCTTTGGTTGGATTTTTCGGACGATCTCAGCAAGCTAGCCCTTCACTGTCGGAACTCATTAGTTGAAAAATTTGCAAAGGCTCCCGTGAAACGCAGATAAACATTCGGCGGCGGGTGACTAGTTCTTTCGCTTCTCTGCAAAGCATGGGAAATCATGAAAGCTTCAGGGGCTGACCTATCCTTGCATCACCACGAATGGGGCACTCCCTCTTACGTTAAGGACCGGACCCAATTCCTACCACTTCCAATGAAAAACTCTCCCGATTATCCTGAACCGTGAGATCGGTGTATGATCGCCAGCGTTCTTGAGGTGAACCAAGGAGGTTCCGATCAATCGTCAAGCATTTGTCAGGAGCAATCTTTGTCAGGAATCATCATGGGCCCAGATAGCTTTATTCCGGTGGCAACGAATGCGAGATCGCGAAACGACCTCGTCGAGCGCGGGTTTAGCCGCCAGTCGCTCAGAGTTGACGCGGACGTGGCGCGCTCGCTGGAAGAGTTATCCCACGCAGCCTGGTCCATACCAAGGGATAAGTACTATGAAGGGGGCGACAGGTATCGTTCTTTAAATCGTGCCCGGGCCGAGATTGTTGAGGGTGGTGCAAAGGTTTGGTTGAGCGAAGAGACCACGCCTTATGTGCAGCTGAAAAAATACAACACGACCATCGGCGGCCAGCCGCGAGAGTACGCTCCGCTGCCCCCGGCAATCGCCGGTTCCGTGGGCGTTCGCAAGATGATTGCTCATCACCTGCAATACCTGCCGCTCTCGGCGCTGGGTACCAGGTATCTGGTGAACGTCCATCTCATAAGATTCACAGCTACGCCGGGCCGGCCCTGCGATACCAGCCCACCGGGTTTACATAAAGACGGGGAAAAGTACATCGCTACGCATCTACTGGGCCGCTGCGGCGCTCACGGTGGCGAAGTCGTCATAACCGACAATGACAAACACGAATTGGATCGTTTTACGATGCGCGAAGCGGGCGAGTGTTACGTCTTCGACGATGACCGCGTCTGGCACATGCTGACGCCGGTGGCTGTGCTGGAGGGCAATCAGTACGCCTACCGTGACACGCTGGCATTCGATATGCTCCCCGAGGGCTGGGAGCCAGCGAAATGATTGGAGAGGCTAGCGCCGCCCCCGACTGAAACTAGCCGGAGGAAGCTGTCTTCGGCTTAAAGAGTTTCTTGGCAAGCTCGGTAGCTATTGGAGCGAGGAAAATTCCTATCAGGCCGCCTATCCCCGTCCACACCAAGCCTTCGTGCGTGGCGAGGAATGAGTAAACAACCGGAGCCCGAGTCTTCTCGATGGAAATCTCACGCTCTTCAAAATGGATATCAAGCTTTCTGTCCCTCCCCAGTACGTTCGATACATTTGCTAGAGTTAAATACAGGTGCCCCGTGCCTTCAAATTGCGCGTGCGCGTTCCATCGCCATTCGGCAAAGTCTGTGTCTGGGACTATCTGCTCTTCATCGGAAAGGGGCTGAATCTCTAAGCCATCCGCGAATAATCGAGCAGATACGACCTTGATAAAGGGCTGGGGTATGTTGATGAGCGGCGGATTGCCCTCCAGAGAACCTGTCTCGCGCGTGACCCGAGCCTTTATCCTGACGTATTGGCCGAGGGTCATTTTGGTAGGCGACTCAAATGACGCGAGCGCGAACCGTGACGGATGACTGACGGCATTGTCAACAACCACGGTGACGGCGGGAATAGACAGCTGGTTTCCGGCGGTGTCGCGCACAATACCGGACAAACTTAAAGGTCCGTTGGCAAGTGACGCAGTACCCACCCTATACTTATACGGCGGCCCGTCAACGCGGGAGAATGCCCCTCCGTTGATACTTAGTCCGACGTAATCGACCTTCGACTTTGGGGCAATATTCATAACGACGACTATAGTGCCATTTACTCTGTCACCGTTCTGCGGCAGCAGGATTCGAGCACTAGGGCGGGAATTCGGAAGTGCAGATTCAAAGTGGAAGAATGCGGCGCCAGCCAGGACCCACAGGCACGATCCAACCGAAACGTAGAGCCAAACTCTAGATCCTCTCGACATCACGAATTCCTTTGAGCTCTCGACAGCCCTTTAATTGGTCACGACGAAAGCCACATTACTCGACAAGGTACCGGCGGAGGTCGTGACTTGCACGATACCGGTTTTCGCGCCGGCAGGAACCATGGTGGCGATTTCCGTGTTCGAAATTACTTTGAATGTCGCCGCCGTACCGTCGAAGGTGACACTGGTCGCTCCTTTTAGACTCGTTCCTAGAATGGTGACTTTCGCGCCAGCTTTGCCCGATGTAGGCAGAGTCTCAACAAATGCGCCAAGCCCCGTGGACAGGCTATACACAGTGCCCAAGCCGTCGGTCCCACCATAATAGGTCATCCCGTAAAAAGCGCCGTTAGTGTGCTGAACCAAACCCTCCTGGGGCTGGCTACCGTCAACGCACCCCGACTTCGAGCAGAAGTTGTAAAGCGTGGTGAACCCGCCCGCAGTAGTGATTCGGAAGATCGTGCCGCAGCCGCCGTTGCACGAGGTCTCGTTGCGCCCGCCCGAGAAAGTTGTGCCGTAGAGATTTCCGTCAGTGGCTTGAATCAATCCGGCAGAAGGATTAGCTCCATCGGTACAATCCGATTTCGAGCAGAAATTGTAGAGCGTGGTCAGTTTGCCCGCCGGCGTAATTTGAAAGACTGTGCCACCGCTGTTGGTTCCACCAGCTTGAGTGGTGCCGTAAAAATTCCCGTTGCTGGCCTGAATCAGCGCGCTGGTCGGGCCGGCGCCGTCCGGGCCGGTGAATTTGTGCAGCTTAGTTAGCTTGCCTGCCGGTGTCATTTTGAAGACAGTGCCGCTGCCCGAAGTCACTTCCTCGGTTGTCCCGTAAAAGTTTCCGTCTGTGCCCTGCAGTAGTTTGCCGTCGGGATAGTCGCCGTTCGTGCCAATAAAATTCAGCAACGAGGTGAACGTGCCCGCCGTGGTGATATCGAAGATCGTACCCACGTTGTCGCTCCCGCCAATGGAGGTCGTGCCGAACAATTCCCCATTCGTAGCCTGAACCAGCCCGACCTCAGGTCCGGCGCCGTCCGTGGAATCGAAACTGTGCAGCGTGGTCAGCTTACCCGCGCTTGTAACTTGAAACACCGTGCCGAAGTTGTTAGTGCCACCGTTCAGCGTGGTCCCGTAAAAATTTCCATCGGTGGCCAGTACCAGCCCTGCCTCGGGCTGAGCACCATCTAGGCACGGCTCACCGTGGGGACAAAACGTGTAGAGCGTGGTTAGCACACCCTTCGTAGTGATTTTAAAGACGGTGCCCCCGGAGCCGGTGCTCACATAGGTGGTTCCGTATAAATTTCCATCGGTGCCCTGCACCAGGTAAACATAGTGGGGGTTCGCGCCGTTGGTGCCGTCGAAACTCAACAAGCTGGCGAACTTTGTTTGTGCGAGCGCAGAAGTTGTCGCAGCCGCGCACAACAGAAAAGCCCAGAGCCCTCTCCAAGGAATGAATTTCCCGGCGCAATTTGTCTCTAGAACTGTCGGCATGGACAGCCAAGCGGGAAGTTGATTTCTTCTCGAGCGGTTTAGCCTGTGGATGGACATGATTGCATACCTCCTTGGAATGCATGGTTGGGCAGCGCGCCCGGCTGGAAAATGGACTTTCAAGCGCCATCGTTCGGGCGCTCGCTTGGCAGCAAACCTCGGAATATTGCTCCGTGTCAGGAAGTCTGTCAAGGATGAAACAAGTTGCGGGGTACTAGGCGCTCTGCAACAACTCTTCTTGCCATCAGGTGTTAACACTTGAGATCGTCGCGCCAGCCGTAGCGGCACAACATCGAACACTGACAACAGAGGACACGACATGAAGAAATGGCTAGCCCTGACAGCCTTGCTGTTACCTCTCGCTCTAGCTGGATGTTCTCATCCACATCCGGTCTATCAAGAGCCGCCTCCGCCGCCGGAATATGCGGAAGTTGCCCGGCAAGGTTTTCACGATGGATTCGCCGCCGCGCGGCGCGACGTGGACGAGGGAAAACGGCCAGACGTTGAACGCCATCCGCGCTTCCGCAATCCACCAGTGCCGCCGGAGACTTTCGAGGAATATCGCCGTGGCTTCCGCAGAGGCTACGAGGCATTTCTGCATCGTGGCTAGCAGGAAATAAAGCGGGGACAGACGGAGAGGCTCCTCCATTGTTGCTGGTGGAAGCGTCCCGTCCGTCCCCGAGTTTTTCGTCCGGAGTTTCTTCCCCTAGGTCAACATCCCCGAGCCTTTGCTGGGAAAAGCCCACCCTCTGCAAATCGC
The DNA here is from genome assembly GCA_049279555.1 of Candidatus Sulfotelmatobacter sp. Taxonomy (GTDB): domain Bacteria; phylum Acidobacteriota; class Terriglobia; order Terriglobales; family Acidobacteriaceae; genus Sulfotelmatobacter. The sequence goes on along the minus strand of JBAPOI010000897.1, from coordinate 3,787 downwards.
GCAAAAGTGGGCCTCCCGCATTCGGCTTAGCGCACGTGGGGATGAGGCAACGTCTCGCCTGATCCTTTAACGGCCGCCGTCGTAGCACTGTTGATCAAAGTTGCGGTCAGAGTGCCGTTAAACGCTTCCGAGCTAAACCCGCCGTTGTAGCAGAACAACTCGAAAGCATCTCCGTCAACTACTGTAAACACGTCCGTGTTGCTGGCTTGGACATAAGTTCCGCTAGTACCTGTTCCCCCGTAGTTATTGGTGGTTCCAGCATTGTTCACGCTCGTGATGTAGCAAAAACCGTCATCGCCACTGGCAAGCAGTAACAGCGTGGATGCGGAAACGAAGTAAGTGCCGGCCTGGACCGGTGCAGTTTCAGCTACAAGTGCACCAGGAAAACCGGTCAACGCGATGCTCTTGCCGACGGCGGAATAGCCTACCGAAACTCCCGGAGGGCCCTGTGGCCCGGTCGCTCCAGTAGCTCCCGTAGAACCTTTAGGTCCCTTAGGCCCCGCCGGCCCGGCAAGCCCTTGTGGTCCAGCAGGGCCTGCCGGACCCGTCTGATTCCACTTGATTTCATGTTCGGTGCTCTTGCAGGTGGTGCCGGAGCTCACGATGCGGATGGCTCCAGTGCTATTGTTGACGCAGCCGTAATACACAGTAGTTACGGGAACGGCCCCATTCGTTGCAGCCGCCGCTGGATGTGCAGTCCCCAACAGCGCGCCGCAAGCGAGTAAAGAACCCAGGCACAGATAAGTTGTAGTTCGAAACATTCGTCCTCCCAAGTGCTTGCGAATTCAGATTTAACCGCGATAATGCCGTTACAGATCCAAGGCGAGGACAAAAATTGGCCGGAGTTTAACATGGCTTTCCCATGGCGTACAGCACCCTTTTGGCCTAAACCCGGCTCTCCTCGCCCGTTTTGAGCGATTCAAGTAAATAGTGCAGGAAGGAGAAGAAACGTTTCATTTGGAATGGAGAAGTAGCAGAGGGAAAGAAGTTGCTGGGTGCTTCAGCAGAGATCGCGGGAAGTACTAAAGAGGTGGGGCTGAGGAGAAAAGTTAATACAACCCCTCCTCCCCCGGAGGCCGCGTCTTCCACCTGCGGTGCACCCATAGCCATTGCTCCGGATACTTACGCACGTACTCTTCAATGATCGAAGTAAACCTCTGCGTGTTGGTCTTTATGTCAGCTTCCAGATCATCGGTCCGCACCAGCTCCACCGCCGGATCGAAGCGCAGCCGGTATTTTCCCAGCGCCGCGTCCCAGATGGTGAACGTCGGCACGACCGCTGCGTCTGTCTTTAGCGCAATCCGCGCCAACCCGCTCGCGGTACACGCCGGGATGCCGAAAAAATCCACAAAGATACCCTGCGGCGGAGTCATATTCGTATCCATCAATATGCCGACGACTTCTCCAGCTCTCATTGCCGCAAGCAATCCGCGCACGAAGTCATCTTTCTCCACAATCTGATTGCCATGCATCATCCGGTACTGCCGAATGAGCCGATCGAGATAGACATTGTCCATCGCGCGCACCACAACGTGCATCCAGTGCCCATGCAGGGAGTGCGTGAATGCGGAGAGCTCCCAGCCTCCAAAGTGCGCCGTGAGAAACAAAACACCTTTGCCGCGCGCGTATGCATTCTCGTAGTTTTCGAGCCCGTCATATACCACAACCTGCTCAACGTTCTCCTGCGTATACCTGGGAAATTGGCAGACCTCCGCCAGTTGGCGTCCGAGCGATGCGAACTCCCCGCGTAGAATCCGCGCCCGCTCGGCTTGACTCTTTTCCGGAAAAACCATGGCGAGATTGCGCATGCCGACCTGCCGCAATCGCACGTGCAGGAGATAAACCACCCAGGCTAGACCTATGCCCGTGGCGCGGGCCAGCGGCCGTGGCAAGATACCCAGGATTTTGATGAACGGCCAGGCTGCCGCGTACTCAAGTCGCTGGCGCATTAGAGAAGCGTGAAGTTAACATCGCAGAAAATTATTTGCAAACAAGCCGAAAGAAGATTGACATCGTCGAAGGGCACGTCTGGCTTGCTTCCTTACTTCGCCGCGTCCTGCGCCCACTTCGCGAGAGACGTTAAGAATGCATTCGCGCCCGCCGGCGGATCGATCTCGCCCACCAGCGATGTCCGGAACGGCACCATGCGCCCGTAAAATTCCCGCGTGCTGTCTTTGTCCTGCTTAACCACAGCGCCATTCAAACTTATTCCTGCAAACAGACCGCGGGCTCGCGAATATGTCAGCACCTCCGCCCGCATCTTCCAATCCGTATTTCCTTCAGCGTGACGACCGACCGGACCTGCGGCCACCGAAGCATCCGCCCCCAGGGCAAATTCGCTCGACAGCAGATGCTTCATTCCATCTTTATTCATAATCAGCATCACCAGATCAACCGCCTGCCCGCCGATCTGGAAGCCAACGCTGCCGCCGCTTACGACAAAGAATGCCGGGGCGCTCCATCCCTTTGGTGTGCGGCAACTGGCCAGCCCGCGGCCATACTTTCCGCCAATGATGAAACCGCCTTTCAGCAGGGACGGCACCACCGCCACGCACTCCGCGGAGCCCAGCACTTCTTGCGGAATGCCCTTATCCGGCGCACCTTGAATATCGTCGAGCACGTCGGCTGCGGCCTGCACGCGGTCTGAAGCCTTGGTTTCCCTGGTTTGATCATCCGCCGCAAAGCTGAAAACACACACAGACACAAGTAGGGTCAGCAGCAATAGCTTTTTCATGGTTCCTCATCGATCTTCATCTGGGAGCGATGACTTGGATTGTAAACGATGCGTCCGAGATTATGTCGAGACTTGCGGGAACCTCAGCGATGAATCAACAGGGGGAAAGGAATCAGCAGGAGGGGTACAACTTTGAAGACAAAAAAATCGGGGCTAAAAGTAGTGACCCTAATCGCTACTCTCAACCCCGTCTCCCAGGTTCTGTGGTAGGTGAGGCGAGTATGCCCCGCACTCGTAATCCCGACAAGATCACCAAGGTCAGTGTCCCGAAGTAACGAGCGTCAGGTCTTGGGTCTTGGGTCTTGGGTCACAATGCCTAAGACCTAGCACCTGAGACCTAAGACCAGATTCCTACTTCGCTGCCACCAGCGAATGTGTAATCGCATGCACCGACAGAGCAATCCGGTTCTGCACGCCGACCTTGCGCATTAATTTCGCCACATGCGCCTTCACGGTGCGCTCTTCGATTCCTAATTGAGATCCAATCTCTTTGTTGGAGCGCCCGGCTACCAGCATCTCCAGCACTTCCTTCTCACGGTCGGTAAAGGTCACGCGCCCCGCAGGGAAGATTCGCCCTGGCGACGAGGAGACTCTCTCGATGAACATCGACAGTACCCGCCGCGGCGCCCACACCGAGCCCTGGCTCACAATGCGGATCGCCTGCGCAAACTCCGCTGGCGAAGCCGCTTCGTCGACATAACCCTTGGCGCCTGATGCGATCGCTTTAAGAATCGTCTCTTCGTCCACGCCGGAGCCGGTCACGATGATCCGTAGATCGGGCCGGGTAGCCTTCAGGCTCGCCATGACATCAAACAAATTTTGGCCGGAGCGGTTTCCCAGAAGAATCAAGTCAACGCTTTGCAGCGTGGAGATCTCGGGCAGGCTGGCGGAGATTAGTTCGAACTCAGGCTCCGTGTCGAACAGGGCGCGAAATCCAACAAATCTTAATGGATCGCTCTCCACCACGGCAATTCGAATGATCGGTTTTCTCGCTACGGCTGCTTTCATAGTTTTCCCTGTAGGGTTAATTTCTTACAAAGAGCATAACGGCAT
>JBAPOI010000896.1:0-18564 GCA_049279555.1 Candidatus Sulfotelmatobacter sp. | reverse complement strand
GTATTTGGGGCGAAGGTTCACCATCTACCTGGATTTTATGGGTTCGCCGAATGAGACCGACGCGCGAAATTACGGAGCGGATTACTACGTGGTGGTGTTCCCGGCGCCAAGCGCACCCAGAGAACCGGTGCAGGCTTCGGTGCTGAAGATGGAGCAGATACGCCACACGTTTTTGCATTACGAGATGGATCCGTTGGCGTCCAAACACTTCACGGCGATCAAGCGGCTGGAACCTCTGCTGCAATCGGTGAAGCGCGCGCCGCTGGAGGAGAGCTTTAAGAGCGACATCTCGCTGCTGGTAACGGAATGCATGGTAAGGGCGATTGAAATCCGGACGAGCGGAAACAAGCAGACCGTGGAAGCGATGCGAACGCAGGCAGTGGACGACGCTATGAAGCAGGGCTACATTTTGACGCGGTATTTTTACGATCAGGTGGTGGCGTTCGAAAAAGATCCGGCAGGGATTCGAGCGACGTATGGCGGCATGATCGAGGGCGTGGATCTGAAGAAAGAAGAGAAAGCGGCCACCGAGATTCAGTTTGCGAGTGCGACGTCTCCGGAGCTGGTGCAGTTTTCGCGGCCGGAAGAGCGGCGAATGCTGGTGACGGCGGAGAAGCGGCTGGCGGCGGGCGATCCCAAGGGCGCGCAGGAGCTGGCGCAGCAGGCGCTGGATAAAAAAATCGGAGATCAGGGACGGGCGCTGTTCATTCTGGCGGAAGTGGCTGTCGCCAACAAAAACCGCGATGGCGCGCAGGATAATTTTCAAAAAGCGATTGAAGCGACGAAGGATCCGAAGGTGCTGGGATGGTCACACGTATATCTGGGGCGGATTCTGGATATGAAAGAAGACCGGACGGCCGCGATTCAGGAATACCAGGCAGCGTTGAACACTGGCGGAGGACTGCCGGAAATCAAGGCTGCAGCGGAACGCGGGCTGGAGCGGGCGTATGAGCCGCCAGCGAAGCCGCAGTAGAGGACGGCGCGGGTACAATTCGAGGGGATGGAATTGGTAATTAGTAATTAGCAGTTAGCAATTGGTAGTCCTGCAATTTGGCAGTTTTGAATTCTGCGATTTGGTAATTCGGTAATTAGAACGCAGAATGGAGCGTTCTTAAATTACTCAATTACCAAATTACAAAATTACCAAATGCGTTCTAAGGAGAGAGCATGAAGCGAGCGGCGATTACGATCGGTGTCAGTATCGCGATGCTGGGAATATCAAGCTGGAGTTTTGCGCAGAACAAGGCTGGAGCGGCGCAGACGCCGCCAGCGGGACAAACGGCAGCGCCGGCGGGAAAGCGTCCGCCGCAGGCGAAGACACAACCCGAGTTCGATGCCTATAAAGCGGCGGCGGCATTGACCGATCCGGCGGCGCAGGAGAAAGCAGTGGGCGAGTTCGCTACGAAGTTTCCGGACAGCGAACTGCGGCCATTGCTCTACAAATCGGTAATGCACGAATACCAACAGGCCAATAACGCCGACAAGATGTTGGAAATGGCGCAGAAGGTTTTGAGCTTCGATGCGGACGACCCGGATGCGCTGATTGCGGTGGCGCAGGTGCTGGCGGAGCGGACGCGGGAGACCGACCTGGATAAAGATCAGCGGCTGGGAGAAGCCAGGAAAAACGCCCAGCGCGCGCTGGTGACCGTGGATACGGACGTTCCGAACGGGGGCGGTTCAGCGGAACAAGTGACGGCGTTCAAGAATTTTCTGCGTTCCGAGGCTTACGAGATTCTCGGGACGATCGATTACAACGCGAAATCGTGGGCGGATGCGGAAGGAAATTTGCGAAAGTCGATCGATGCGTTTCCGCAGCAATTAGATCCGGTTGGGGTTCTGCGGCTTTCGCTGACGCTGGATCAGGAGAACAAGTATCCGGAGGCGTTGAAGTATGCAGGCCAGGCAGTGGATTTAACGAAGGAAGGAACGGCTACTGGAGATGCGGCGCGGAAAGAAAGGGATCGTCTGACACAGCTGACGGGCGGCGCGATGCCGGCGAAGAACTGACAATCAGCTGCATTTCGATGTTCGTGGCAGCACCATGAAGGAACGGGAAATCACCGCGCTCGAGACGGCGTTGGGCTACCACTTTCGCCGGCGGGCGGTGATCGAGCAGGCGTTGACCCACAGCTCGCAGGCGCGGGAGTTAGAAGCGCAGGGGCAAAGCGGCGACAGAAAATATACCGTCAACGACAACGAACAACTGGAGTTTCTGGGCGACGCCGTTCTGGCGCTGGTGACCAGCGAAGAATTGTTCCAGCGCTTCCCGCAGTTCCGGGAAGGTGAACTCTCCAAACTCCGGGCTCATCTGGTGAGCGAACGTCATCTGATTCGAGTGGCCCAACAATTGGAACTTGGGCACTACCTGCGCCTGGGACGCGGCGAAGAAAAGAGCGGCGGGCGAAGCAAAACCGCAGTGATGGTAGATGCGCTGGAGGCGGTGCTGGCGGCGATCTACCTTGACGGCGGAATGGAACCGGCCCGCGAATTCATCCTGCGGGAGATACTGGGCCCGGAGCTGGAGCGCATGGAGCGCGAAGGCGGCACGCTGCCGATGTCGGATTTCAAGTCTGCGCTGCAGGAGACGTTGCAAAGTCTGGGCATGCCGCAACCGTCGTACGTGCTCGTGCAAGAGGCGGGACCGGATCATCGAAAAACGTTTACCGTGGAAGTGCGTCTGAACGGAAAGAACGGCGAAGGCAAAGTGGAGTTCGCGGGACGGGCACAGGGTTCTACTAAGAAGATGGCGGAGCAAGATGCGGCGCGGCAGTTGTTGTCATATTTGGCTTCGCGGCCGCAGCCGGAGCGAGTGGCGCGGGGATTGAAGCCGGCAGAGAAATAAGGTGGCTGGGTGTTGGAGTTCGATCACGAAGCTGGGACATCGGGAATTGGGACGCTGAAGTCGATGAATTTCGCAGGCGAAAATTTGGCAGACGGGCGACCGCAGAACAAGCGAACTCTTGACGTGTCCGTGCCGAACGTGTCTGTTCCGGAACCTAGTGCCGATGTATCGGTGCCTGACGTGAGTCTTCCGGATTATCCTTTGCCCGCCCGTCGTCCTCCGGAACGAAGAGTTGCGGCGGCCGGAGGCGATATGACCGGCTCGTTGCAATCTTTGCTGGGGACAGTTGTGATTGCGGTGTTCGTAATCACATTCATCGTTCAGGCATTTCAGATTCCGTCGCCGTCAATGGAGAAGACCCTGCTGATCGGCGATTATCTGCTGGTGAACAAGCTTTGCTATGGCGGGGGCGGCATCGCTGACTACGTGATGCCTTACCGAGCAGTGAAGCGCGGGGACATTGTGGTATTTCATTATCCGGTGACGCCGGCGCTGCATTTTGTAAAACGCGTGATCGGAGTGCCTGGCGACCGGATTCGGCTGGTCAACAAGCAGGTTTATGTGAATGGAACGCCGCTGAAGGAACCTTATATACAGTTGACGCGGCCGGCGAACGACGCGTTCCGCGATAGTTTTCCGAAGCTGGATATTGCGCCAGGGGTGACGCCGGAGTGGTGGATTCAGATGCGAAAGCTTGTCGAGAATGGACAGTTGATCGTTCCGCAGGGAAATTATTTTGTGATGGGAGATAACCGGGACGACAGTTACGACAGCCGGTACTGGGGATTTGTGCCACAAGCCAACATTATTGGAAGGCCGCTTTTGATTTATTGGTCAGTGAAAGGGAGCGAGGGCGAAGGGATTGCGCCATCATCGATGAGTGGTAAACTGTATCACTTTGCGTATGCGATTACGCATATCTTCCAGATCACGCGGTGGAATCGGACGCTCCGGTTAGTGAATTGAAGAGATTTGGTAATTGGGTAATTTTGTAAGTCATACACGCTCGTTTCGGGTTTCAATTTACTCGATTTCAAATTAAGAAATGAATCTAAGGCTGGATGAAACCATTGGCTAAGAAAGACGTTAGAACGAAAGAAATTAAAGCGCAGGACGAGGTTGACGAGAAGCCGCGCGAGACGACGGTGGAGTTTCTATCGTCGCTGGCTGCGGTGCTGGTGACGGGATTATTCATCATCACATTTGTAGTTCAGGCGTTCGAGATTCCATCGAGTTCGATGGAGAACACACTGCTGATTGGCGATCACGTCTTTGTGAACCGAATTCAGTTTGCGCCGAAGACTTCGTGGATGGGGCCACTGCTTCCCTATCGCGGCGTGCGGCGAGGCGATATCGTGGTATTCCTGGCGCCTTGCGAACCGGGTCTGTATGTGGTGAAGCGGATCATGGGCGTTCCCGGAGATCGAATCCACCTGCGCAACGGCGTGGTCTACCGCAACGGAGAAGCGTTGACGGAGCCTTATGTCGTTCACTCGCCGGATTCGATTCCGAATGCATATCGCGATGACTTTCCCGCGGTACCGCCCTCGGAGAGTTCGAACGTGTATCCATGCTGGGAGCCGGAGCTGCCGGCGCACATTCAAGGGGACGACTTGGTTGTGCCGCCCGGGCGCTTTTTTGCGATGGGCGACAACCGCGATGTGAGCCTCGACAGCCGCTACTGGGGATTTATTCCGCAGGAAAATATTATCGGGCGGCCGATGTTTATCTACTGGTCGTTTGAAACTCCGGGCGACCAGTACCGCAAGACCGAGATCGGCGACCGTATTGGTTTTCTGGCGCACGTGGTGTTGCACTTCTTCGATGAGACGCGGTGGAGGCGGACGCTGCGAGTGGTGCGGTGAAACCTTCTTCTTTCAAGCGGCGAGTTGTGGCCGCGGCAGTGGTAATTCTGCTGGGTCTTTTTCTTTTGCGCCCGGGTGTGTCCCGGCTGAAAACGCGGATTACAAATTCCATTAGCCGCGCGGTGGCGCGTCCTGCCGACATTGGGTCGGTTCATCTTCGATTCCTGCCGCAGCCGGGATTCGATCTCAGTAACTTAGTCATCTATGAAGATCCGGCGTTCGGCGCAGAGCCCATGCTGCGCGCGCCGGAAGTTACGGCCGTGGTGCGGCTGACTTCGCTGATGCGCGGACGATTGGAGATCTCGCGGCTGGAACTGAGCGAACCCAGCTTGAATCTGGTGCGCAGAGAAGACGGGCGATGGAATTGGGAAGCGTTGCTGGAGCGCACGGCGCGTACTCCGCTGGCGCCAACAGCGAAACCGAAGTCTGAGGCACGGCCGGGATTCCCTTATATCGAGGCCAATTCCGGCCGCATTAATTTCAAAGCCGGGCAAGAAAAAAAACCATACGCGTTGCTGAATGCGGATTTCGCATTGTGGCAGGATTCGGAGAATGCCTGGGGAGTGCGGCTGAAAGCGGAGCCGCTGCGCACCGACATGAACTTAAGCGATACGGGCCTGCTGCGAATGAATGGAGTATGGCAGCGCGCCGGAAGCCTGCGGGAGACGCCGCTGCAGTTCAGCCTGGATTGGAGCAAAGCGCAACTGGGGCAAATGACCAAGCTCGCGTCGGGGAACGACAAGGGCTGGCGCGGCGAAGTTCATCTCTCGGCAACGCTAGGTGGAACTCCTGCGGCGATGCAGGTTGCCACCGATGCATCGATTGAGGACTTTCGACGGTACGACATCGCGAGCAGCGAAGGACTGCGGCTGGCGGCACATTGCGATGGCAAATATAACTCGGCGGAAGGCGTGGTGCACGAGATCTTTTGCAGCGCACCCGTGGGTGGCGGCGCAATCACGCTGCATGGCGATGCTGGACTGCCCGGAGTACACACGGTGGATCTGACGTTGAACGTGGAAAACGTTCCGATGACTGGGGTGGTGCAATTGGCTCGGCGGGCCAAGAAAAATCTGCCGACGGATCTTATCCCCACAGGAAGTGTGCAAGGGAATTTCACGGTCCGGGAGTTGGAAGCGTCTACGCGCGGGCTCGAGTTTCAAGGCAAAGGCGAGATTGCCGATCTTCAACTGCAGTCTGCGAGCAATAAAGTAGATATTTCTCCGGGAAACGTGCCGTTTGTGTTGGCCTCGGACGATGCGAATATTCACGCGGCGAGCGGCAAAAAAACAACTGCTAAGGCTCTGCTGTCTGAAGTTTTTCCCGCTACGAACGGGCTGCGTGTGGAGTACGGACCGTTTCCAGTCGCGCTGGGATCGAGTGCGCCGGCACAAGTGCGAGGCTGGATCGGGCGATCGGGTTACGGGATGGTGATACGAGGTGATGGGCAAGTGTCGCGAACATTGCGATTGGCCAGCCTGTTGGGACTGCCAGCGCTGAAGGCCACGGTTGAGGGCGCGGCGCAAATGAGTGTGGAGATCGCAGGATCGTGGACGGGTAACGTTTCCGGGGCGTCAGGATTTTCGGCGCCGGAAATCACGGGAGACGTGCAACTGAATAACGTGCGCGCCACGGTGCGAGGAGTGAATGGGCCGATTGAAATTTCCTCGGCAGTGTTGCATCTGTTGCCGGACGAGGCGCGGGTTGACAAATTGAATGCGAGGGCGGCGGATGCGCGATGGACCGGATCGGTGAGCTTGCCTCGCGGTTGTGGAACGCCAGGGGCATGCGTTGTCCACTTTAATTTGAATACGGAGAGTGTTGGACTGAGCAATCTTCACGCGTGGATGGGTTCGCAGCCGAGTGAGCGGCGATGGTATCAGGTGCTGAGTTCGGCGGGGCCGGCTGCGCCGTCGTTTCTACAGAACCTTCGCGCATCGGGCAAAGTGAGTATCGGTCGATTACAAATTCGAAACGTGAGTGCGGAGCGGGTTACGGCTGCGCTCGACCTGGACCGCGGGAAGGTGAAGATCTCTGACTTACGCGCCGAGCTGATGGGCGGGAAACATCTTGGCGAGTGGCAGGCAGATTTCACGGTGAGCCCTCCCATCTATACCGGAAGCGGAACGTTCACGACAGTGTCACTGCAGCAGGCGGCCGATGCGATGCAGGATTCTTGGGTTTCGGGCACCGCGGGAGGAAGTTACCGACTCAGCGGAGCGGGTGCAAGCTCTGCGGAGTTCTGGCAGTCGGCGGAAGGCGAAGTGCAATTCGATCTGCGAGACGGAGTGTTGCCGCATGTCACGCTGAAGAATGATGACGGACCGCTGCGAGTGGTGCATTGGCAGGGACGGGCGCGACTGCATGGAGGGAAGATCGATCTCGACAAGGGGAAAATGATTTCTTTCGTGGGTGCGTTTGAGATTAGCGGGAGTGTGTCGCTGGGGCGTGCGCTCGACTTTAAGTTCAGCAGTGGTGAGGGGAAATCGGCGGTCGCGGCGGTTTACAGCATCACGGGGACGGTGGGAAAGCCGCGGGTGGTGTCGTTGACTCCGGAGGAGCAGGCGAGATTAAAGCAATAGCGTGAGGGGCTGAAGCCCGAATTTTGTAAGGGTCTGGGCGGCGCGGCTGAAGCCGCTCGACCTCTTTGTTGTACGCGGCGCTGAAGCGCTGCTCTTCCACGGGATTGCACCGGTACGCGCAGGTATCCTAGAAGATCAGCAAGATCAAGATCAACGTCAAAGGCAGCGGACAGGAGTGTCCGCTCCACACGTGCAGAGGCTCCCCCGTTATTCTGCGCGTGAACAGGGTGCAAGGACGCCGGGCTGCGCCCGGGGACAGCCGGGGGCGGCTGTCCCTACATTTCCACCGTTGCTACGGGACGTAGCCGGGGCCGCGGAGGACTTTGCCGGGGAGGGCGGCTGTCATCTTTCCTTTGTCGATCACGGGCGTGCCATTTACGAGAACGTACTCCATGCCTTCGGAAAGTTGATTGGGGTTGTCGAAGGTGGCGAGGTCGCGGACGGTTGCGGGATCGAAGATGACTATGTCGGCCCACATGCCTGCTTTGAGCACGCCGCGGTCGGTGAGGCGAAGACGCTGAGCGGGCAGCGCGGAGAATTTGCGGATCACATCTTCGAGCGTTAAGGCTTTATCCTCGCGAACATATTTGCGCAGGATGCGAGGGAACGTTCCGTAGGCGCGGGGATGAGGATGCTCCTGGCCGAGAATGCCTTCGGGCGAAGCGCCGGAGGAGTCGTTGTCGATGGCGACCCAGGGCTGCTGCAGCGCGAGCGTGACATCGGGCTGCGACATGCCGAAGACGGCGACGCCGGTGCCGGGGTCTTCGATGAGGAAATCGAAGAGTGCGTCCATGGGATCTTTGTTCCAGAGCTTTGCAATTTCAGAAAGCCGCTTGCCCTGAAGTGGAAGCATCTTGGGATTCTCAACGACGCCGATCATGATGGCGTCAGGGCCGGGAATTTCCTGCCATTCGTTGTCCCAATCTTTTGAGGGCGTGAGCAGGTCTTTGCGGATGCGCTCGCGCGTGGCGGGATCTTTGAGGCGCTCGACCATTTTCGCGTCGCCGCCATCGTGCGCCCACGGCGGAACGAAGGCTGAAAAAGAATTGAACCAGGCTGTATACGCGTAAGTGTCAGCGGTGACATCGGCGCCGGCGGCGCGGGCGGCGTTGATTTTGGCGACGACTTCGGGCATGCGTCCCCAGTTAGTCTTTCCGGCGACTTTTATGTGCCAGATTTCCACCGGGACATGGGCTTCGCGGCCGATGCGGAGAGCTTCGTCAATGGCCTCGAGCACCGAGTTGCTCTCATCGCGCATGTGGGTGGAGTAGATGCCGCCGAATTTGCCGCCTTCGGCGGCGAGTGCGATCAGCTCTTCGGTTTTTGCATAAGGGGCGGGAGCGTATTCGAGCGCGGTGGAAACGCCGACTGCGCCGTCTTTCATAGCCGCGCGGACGAGCCCTTTCATTTTCTCGAGTTGCTCGACGGTGGGCTGCTTGTTGTCGTCGCCGAGAACCATGCGGCGGACCTGCGTGGCTCCGACGTAGCTGGCGAGGTTAATGCCCATGCCTTGCTTCTCGAGACGCGCAAAATATTGGCGGAAGGTTCGCCAGTCGGGAGTGATGTGGTAGCGGTCGTAGCCGGGGCGATCGGTTTGGATGATGGCGTCGTTGAGCGGCGCGGCCGAGCCGCCTTCGCCGGTGATTTCGGTGGTGATGCCTTGAAAGATTTTCGAAGGCAGGCGGGGATCGACGAGGATCGTGAGTTCGGATTGGCCGAGCAGGTCGATGAAGCCGGGGGCGACGACCTTGCCGGCGGCGTCGATGGTGCTTGTGCGGGGCGCGGCGGTGAGGTTGCCAATGGCGGCGATTTTTCCGTCGCGGATGCCGAGGTCGCCGGAGTACCAAGGGGAGCCGGTGCCGTCGATGATGTGGCCGTTGGTGATGACGAGGTCGAACGGGGCGGTGGTTTGTGCGGGCGACAGTGTTACAGCGAAGAACAGGGCGATCAGGAGCGCGAAATTTCGTTCGTAGAGCTTCATCCTTTTTCCCTTTTGCATCGTTACCTCAGCGGCTAAAGCCGACCATCAAGAGACGATCCTTAACGCAGCGCTGAAGCGCTGCTCCACCCAAACGCTCCGCGCAAATGCTCCACCCGGACGCTCCGCCCAAAATCATACCAATGCAGATTCACGCAATTCGTGTGCGGCGGTGGGAGATTGCGCCCAATGCGATCCAGATTCCGAGGGCGAGCCATTCGTAGATTGTGAAGTGGCCGGGGATCGCGGGGAACACTTTCATCAGAATCATCGCGATGGCTACGAGCAATCCCAAGGTCGCCACGGATAATTCGATTGCCGTGAGCTTCGATTGGACGGGCAACGTTCCCGCGCAGCCCATGCGCAGATATGCGGCGCAGGTTGCGGCCCATCCGATGGCGCAGGCGACGGAGCCGACTTCGGTGATGGGCACCAGAATCGCGTCGCCGAGGAGCATACACGCGGCTGTTGCCAGGCCGATGCAGAGCACTGCAATCGACGGCGTCTGATGTTGAGGATGGATCGATCCCGCGCGTTCGACGATCAGACAGCGGCGGCCTAGAGCGAACACCATGCGGCTGGCGGCCACGAAGTTTCCGTTGAAGCATTTGACCAGTGAGAGCAAAGCCGCGACCAGGATGATGTTGACGATCCAGCGCGAGCCGACTGCATTTTGAAAGGCGACGGCAGTCATAAATTTTTCGCCGGTCAATTCACGCCAGGGCGCAACGTAGGCTACCGCGGCGATGATGATTGTGTAAAAGAGAATGCCGACTAGGACGGCCATCCAGATGGCCTTCGAAAATGCCTGAGAGCGAAATTCGGGAGCAGATTCTTCCGCGCCCTTTGTTACGGATTCAAATCCCGTCATGAAATAGGGGACGATTTGAACCACGAGCAGGAACGAAACCAGAGGCGCATGGGTGAAGAGCGGAGGGAAGTTGCGCGGCGAGCCCTTGCTCGCACCGAGTGCGACAAAAATTATGAAGAGGGCGAGCGTGCCAAATGAGGTCCAGTTCTGAAAGGTTGCGCTGAGGCGAATGCCGCGATAGTTGAGCGTAGTGAGCAGCGCGGTGAGGCCGAGGCCGATGATGAGGTGCGGAAGATAAACTGGGCGGCCCGCGATGCGATAGAGTTCGAGCGAATCGAGTGAGGGGACGATGTAGCCGACGATGCGGCCGACGGCGACGGCCTCCCAGGGACAGACAATGAAGTAGGCGAGCATCATCATCCATCCAGTGGAGAAGCTGACGGGCCGGGTGAAGGCTGCGGCGGTGTAGGCGATTTCGCCGGCGGCGTCGGGCATGGCGGCGACTAGACGGCCATAAACCCAGCCGATGGGGAACAGCAATGCGCCGCCGATGGCGAAGCCGAGGAGCGCGCCGAGCGCGCCGCCGCGGAGAAGCCAGTCGTCCATGACGACGAGCCAGCCGACGCCGACCATGGTGCCCCAGCCGAGAGTGAAGTAATCGGTGAGGCGGAGTTTGCGGGCGAGCGAGGCCTCGGATGGAACGAAAGCGGCGGCTGTCTGCAAGCTACGTTGCCTTTCGTGTGCGCACTTCCGATTACAGAGCTCCGGCCACCGAGGACAGCTTCCAAACCGGTCAAACTGCAAAGGCCCGGCGAGGGCTGCCGTGTGCAGTCACTCCTCTAAAAAGGACAAGGTCGCCGGAACTCTCCGACAACGAATTACAGTGTAATCATAGAAAGCCACTCGACATCGAGAAATCAGTGAAAGCGTCTATTTTTACGTCGGCAATCAATGGAGGAGCACAGCTGGCTAGGGATGTCGGGCTTCATTGATTTCCGAACAGCACGGTAGCCGCTGGGGATGGCGCCGGACTAGACCGGGCGTGTTTTGGTGATCTCATCATAGGTGGGGTCGGCATATTCCCACTGGGTGCCAGATTGATCTTTCAGGAAGTCGGTAACCCTTTGCAATTCCACTTCGGGTGGTACATTAATTGAGATCAGCCGGGGTTGCATCCCCTCGTAGCTGCACCCCAACTCCGTCAACTGTTTCAAGATAGCTTGAGCAGGTTGCTCACTGCTTCGGAAGTCCTGAAAGATTATCCGTAGTGTTCGGTTGCCGGACTTCTTCACGCACCCCACATATTCCGGGAATTGATCTTTACCTAGTTTAGCCTTGATTAGATCTTTCCAGGATACGCCATACGCAAAAAATGGGCTGTTTTCTAGTTGGTAGACGTCATCCGAAACGGGCGACACCCAAAGCGTCTCCGAGTCACACCCTTGGGTCCCATGGAAACGAACTTTTACCATTCCGTTACTGTCCTTCATTATCGAACTCTTTCCCTACTGTTACTGCATTGTGCTTTGAGGCTTGGCAGATTGCCGTGATGCGCGTAGGGAACCGCCGTGGGCTTTGCTACCCAATCCTCTGGAACGACCCCATCACATGTCTCTGTTGACGTGAAGTTTGAGGAAGCGGCTTGCGTCTTTTCTTGTTGCGCCGGTCGCCCTAGCGTCGTGAGCAGCCTGCTCAAGAAGTGCGAGATAGCCTGATCGCTCATCACCGGTCAATTCCGTATTGAGGAGGCGGTTAACCATCCAAACCGTTAAGGGAGTGGGCAAACGCCTGACCGAGTTTATCAACTCTCCTTCGTAAAAACCCTGCATGCGCTCCAGCGTATGTACTAGCGGTCCAGGCGAGCCCAGCTCGGATGTTGGAAGGCGTTCCATGACTGCGAAAAGATCCGGGACGAGTCGCTGCTGCTCGGGTACTTGGCTAATCGCATCGGTTAACCTCCGTAACACTTCGGGACCGTCCATGGCTGGGTTGTTGAGGTCAAAATCGCTCTCTTTAAGTGTGCGCAATCCGCTGATAATCTGCTCGTATGCGAGGGGCATAAGCAATCCTCTAATTCTTGGGTGGCTCACCTCTCGAGCCGTTCGTCGACTGCCCGGCCCCCGTTATGTGGTGCATGTCCGGACAGATGTGAGCTACCCCGCCGCCTGTACGCTTGGAGCTCAAGAAAGTGAATGCCATGGCGAGTAGGCAGGATACAAAGGTAACTATCAGAGACCAGAATACGAAAAGAGTTGTTACATATGGCAAATTACGGATGTCAAGGATCTCGAACCTCTCAAGGCAACCTCGCCTTCGTCAACTAGCCCACTGCCGCTCTGCGTAAACATAGGTCGCCGAGCCCGTTACCTGACGGTCACGGAGTAATGCGCTAGCCACTCATTTCGTGCTAGGAAATCGACCGAGTGAGCCATAACGATACAGGTAGCCCCATAAGAAGGGTTAATCTCGAGGAGGGTCAGCCCCTCATGCCGTGCCTTTTCGAGCAGCCGCACCCCTTGGGTCTCACCTGCGGGGCCTTCCTGCAAGTCATATAGCTCGGCAATATCGCTAGAGGCTATCTCTTCATGGTCACGCGTGACGACCTCGAAGATGAGATTCCCCGCTCTGAAACCGCTCGCAGCCAGGGCGACGACCCCCTCGGCCACCGCAACGAATCGCTCTTTCTCCAAAGTACGCAAATAAACGTGAACAACTGTGTCGTCGATCCACAGCCCTTCTAGGTTGCCATCATGAAACTGACTGTAATTCTTCATCTGCGGGGGACGTCCGTGGCCAGCACGTAAGTCTGATCGGCGAAGTTGATCTGTCGTCCCTCGCGCAAATTCTGGAGCGCGACCAAAACATTGTCTCGAGGATCGAGTTTCAGCACTATGTTTTCCATCTTGATCTCAGCCTCATTAAAGACAGCTTTCTTATTTCAGTCAAGCGATGGCTATTGGGTGATGGGGAGGACTTCGCGTTGGGACGCCACGGGCGGCCCTCTCCGGGTGCACCTGACACTCGAAGGAGATCTCTACAACATCACGAAGTACACCCGATTCACCGGGACCGGCACCAGCTTCGGCAGGGTAAGCGGCCAGGGTAGACAGCTCACGGCGACGCTCAGTTGTCGCTCCGGGTAGAATTCTAGGCAGGGGCATCATTCGCCACGCCAACAAACAGGAACTTGATGGGATATCCAGCGCTCGATCTCAATTCTAAAACTGCCGTCATCATCGGAGGAACATCAGGCATTGGTCTGACTCTCGCCAAAGGCCTCGCAGCAGCTGGTGCCAACGTCGTGCCCTCGGGCCGCCGCCGCGAACTAGTTGAATCCGCCGCTGCAGAGATCAAGACAGCGGGCCGGGATTCGCTCGCGATCACATGTGATGTGGCCGATCGTTCGAGCCTGCAAGCGCTTTTAGAAGCAGTCTGTGCGCAGTTCGGTAAAGTTGATATCCTCGTGAACTGCGCCGGCATCACGCAGCGCACGCCCATTCTCGATATGAGCGAGAGGGATTGGAATGCCATCATGGAGACGAACCTGAATGGCAGCTTGCGCGCCTGCCAGGTGTTTGGGCGCCACATGATCGAGCGTCAGTATGGCAGGATCATCAACATCGGCTCACTTTCGTCTACACTCGGCATGTACGAAGTCGCGGCTTACGCGGCCAGCAAAGCTGGTATTGCTTCGCTGACCAAGTCCCTCGCCGTCGAGTGGGCGCGCTACGGGGTGTGCGTGAACGCGTTGGTGCCGGGTATCTTCCGCACCAACCTGAATGCGGCCCTGTTGGATGGGACGCCGCGCGGGCAAGAGTTCCTGATGCGCACTCCTGCGGCTCGCTTCGGTAAGCTCGAGGAGTTGGTCGGCGCGGCGGTCTTTCTCGCCTCCGACGCCGCGAGTTTTGTGACCGGTCACTTGCTCGCAGTCGATGGTGGCATTCTGGCAAGCGGAGTGAATCGTTAAATCCTGAGAGCCGCAATTGCTGTATGAATCTTCCTTCCATCTCGAGGTCTGGATCCGAATCCTTGTCCGGATCGAAGACTGGTGTCGCAACGAAAATTGCTCATCACATCGGACGCTTTCGTTGGGTGATCTGCACCATTCTCCTGCTTGGCGTGATGAAGAACTACATGGACCGCCAGGTCATCGGAGTGCTGAAAACCACTTTGCAACACGATCTGGGCTGGAGCGAAATCGACTACGGCAATCTCGTGTTTGCATTCCAGGCTGCCTACGCGCTGGGAATGGTGCTGGTCGGGCGGTTCATCGATCGGGTCGGGACGCGGCTTGGCTACGCGCTGGCCATGGCCTTCTGGAGCCTGGCTTCGATGGCTCACGGCTTGGCCAGTTCGTTCACCGGCTTTATTGTGGCTCGCTTTGCTCTGGGGTTGGGAGAGTCGGCGGTGTTTCCGGCCAGCTTGAAAGCTATCGCAGAATGGTTCCCTAAAAAAGAGCGCGCCCTGGCCACGGGCATCTTTAATGCGGGAAGCAATCTCGGCGCGATCACTACGCCGCTGCTGGTTCCCTTAATTGCAGCGCGTTGGGGTTGGCGGCCAGCTTTCTTTCTATTAGGTAGCGTTGGATTCGCATGGCTGGTGTTATGGCTTTGGGTCTATCGTCGGCCGCAGGAGCATTCCTCCTGTTCGCCCTCCGAATTGGAATACATTTGCAGCGACCCCATCGCGCCCTCGGTTCGAGTAGGTTGGTTCAAACTGCTGGCTCATCGCCAGACCTGGGCCTTTGTACTGGGGAAGTTCATTACCGATCCGATCTGGTGGTTTTATCTATTTTGGATTCCTGACTTTCTTCAGCGCCAGCATGGGCTGGCTCTCTTGAACATTGGAATGCCGATTCTTGTGATTTATCTGATCTCAGACGTGGGCAGCGTGGCCGGCGGATGGCTTTCCTCATCCCTCATTCAGCACGGGAAAACCGTCAACGCAAGCCGCAAAATCGCCATGCTGATTTGTGCTGTTTGCGTCGTGCCGATCGTGTTCGCGCCCAGGATCGCATCGATGTGGGGAGTGGTACTGGTTATCGGAATTGCGGCGGCGGCGCATCAGGGCTTTTCCTGCAATCTTTACACCTTGTCATCCGACATGTTTCCCGGGACGATGGTTGCATCCGTGGTTGGCATCGGCGGTACGGCGGGGGCGATCGGAGGAATGCTTATCGCGAAAATCGTCTCCGGTTTTCTGCAACGAACTCACAGTTACGCGGTGCCATTCTTTCTCGCGGGTTCGGCTTATCTGATCGCGGTGGCGGTCATTCACGGTCTGGCCCCGAGACTGAAACCGGTAGAGTTCCGTGCGGCGGAAGCATAGCTGTGAACAGCAAAGTTCTGGTACAGAAAGGCGAAAGTGGATAAAGCAGACTCAGCATTCGGGCTCACGATCAAACCGGCGGAGCGCTGCCGCTGGGATCTGGTTAGTCTCGGCGAAGTGATGCTCCGCTTCGATCCCGGAGATCGCCGGGTATGGACCACGCGGCAGTTTGAAGTCTCCGAAGGTGGGGGCGAGTACAACGTTGCGCGCGGCCTAAAGAGGTGCTTCGGCCTCGAAAGCGCGATCGTCACCGCGATTGTCGATAATCCCGTTGGCAGATTGTTGCAGGACCTTATCTATCAGGGCGGGGTCGACCAGTCGCTGATTCGCTGGGTCGAGTTCGACGGTGTGGGTCGCACGGCGCGGAATGGATTGAATTTTACGGAGCGGGGATTCGGCATTCGTCCAGCTCTGGGCTGTTCCGATCGTGGGCATACGGCGGTCGCCCAATTGAGAGCGGGCGACATCGACTGGGACGAGATCTTCGGTAAGCATGGCGCACGATGGTTTCATACGGGTGGGATTTTTTGTGCTCTGTCTGAGACGACGCCCGATGTTGCCGTAGAGGCAATGAAAGCCGCCCGAAAGAATGGAACGATCGTCTCTTACGATTTGAATTATCGTGAGTCCCTGTGGAAAGCCGTCGGCGGAAAGAAACGCGCGCAGGAAGCGAACCGGAAGCTTGCTCCGCTGGTTGATGTGATGCTCGGCAACGAAGAAGATTTCTCCGCCGCATTGGGGTTCCCGGTTGCGGGCGTGGATGAGTACCTTTCCAACATCGATGCTGAAGCGTTTAAGAAGATGATCGAGACGGTAGTGAAGGAGTTCCCCTTTGCCGTGGTTGCCACGACTCTGCGCAAAGCGAAGACTGCGACCGTCAACGACTGGGGCGCGATCTGCTACGCGGGCGGGAGTTTTTACGAAGCAAAGTATCGGGAAAATCTGGAGATATTCGATCGCGTAGGTGGCGGTGACTCGTTTGCCTCTGGATTGATCTATGGTTTTCTCAGTGGCAAAGGGCCGCAGTGGGCGGTCGAGTGCGGCGCGGCCCATGGTGCTTTGGCGATGACGACTCCCGGCGATACTACGATGGCAACTCTGAAGGAAGTGCTGCAGGCCATGCAGGGAAAGAGCGCACGGATCTCCCGGTAGAGATCGCCCGCTAGAGGCATATGACCAAGCAAGAAGTAGCGAATCGGATCATGGAGATCGGGGTTGTGCCCGTGGTGCGCGCGTCCTCGGCAAAGCAGGCGATGCGGGCGGCGGAGGCGGTGTGTGTCGGCGGAATCCCCATCGTTGAAGTTACTATGACGGTTCCGGGTGCAATCGAAGTAATCGTCGAACTCAGCAAGAGTATGGGTTCCGAGGTGTTGATCGGCGCGGGGACAGTGCTGGATGCCGAGACTGCACAGCGTTGCATCGATGCCGGAGCTGAATTCGTAGTGAGTCCGGGATTCGATCTCGAAACCGTGAGATCGGTGAACCGGGCCGGCAAGTTGATGATGGCTGGAGCGCTCACTCCCACTGAAGTAATCGGTGCGTGGAAAGCGGGCAGCGATTTCGTGAAGATTTTTCCGTGCGGAGCAGTGGGCGGCGCGAAATATATCAAAGCCCTGAAGGGACCTTTGCCGCAGATCCCGATGATTCCCACGGGCGGCGTAAATCTAACGACAGCCGCTGACTTCATTCTTGCGGGAGCCGCGGCGCTCGGCATTGGTGGCGAGTTGGTGTCGGCTTCTGCACTCGAGTCGGGCGATCTCGCTCCAATCGTTGAAGCGGCGCGAAGTTTCGTCTTGATCGTCCGTAATGCCCGCAAGTCAGCCTAATCCATCAATGGAGACCTCGGTGACTTTTATCAACGATGACTTTCTGCTGTATTCGAAGACGGCGCGTCGGCTCTATGAAAACTATGCCACTTCCCAGCCCATTCTCGATTATCACTCGCACTTGCCGCCTGGTGATGTCGCGCGGGACCGCCGCTTCCGCGACTTGTTCGACATTGCGCTTGAAGGAGATCACTATAAATGGCGTGCCATGCGGGCGAATGGCATCTCCGAACGTTATTGCACCGGTGACGCTTCACCGAAGGAAAAATTTCTGGCGTGGGCGCACACCGTCCCCTACACGCTTCGTAATCCTCTTTATCAATGGACCCACTTGGAATTGAAGCGCTACTTCGAGATCGATGAATTGCTGGAAGAGCGATCTGCCGAGGCGATTTGGGAGCGAGCAAATTCGATTCTCTCGAATGGCGATCTCACGGCCCGAGGCATTCTCAAGAAATTTAAGGTGCGGGTGCTTTGCACCAGCGACGATCCCTGCGACAGCCTTCAAGATCACCAGACGGTGAACGACAGCGACTGCGAATTCCGCATGTATCCGACGTTTCGCCCGGATCGCTCGCTTGGCGTCTCAGAGCCGAATGCTTTCAATCCGTGGGTAGAACGCCTGCAAGCCGCGAGTAATACTGCTATATCTGACCTCGCTTCTTTCCTGCACGCTCTCGAGCTTCGCCATAAATATTTCCACGAGAGCGGTTGCCGCCTTTCCGATCACGGCTTGCCTTATTGCTATGCGAATCCATGCAGCGACGCGCGCGGGGCTGCAATCTTTACCAAGGTGCGGTCGGGTGTGCCCGCCAGTCCCGAAGAGCAAAAAGACTTCGCTTCGTTCATGATGCTCTTCTATGGACGTCTGGACGCGGCAAAGAATTGGACGAAACAACTGCACCTGGGTGCATTGCGCAACGTGAACACGCGGCACCAGTCCGGACTCGGTCCTGATACTGGATTCGATTCGATCGGCGACTGGCCGCAAGCCGAAAAACTTAACGCTTATCTCAATTTGTTGGACAGCGAGAACGCATTGCCGAGGACAATCGTCTACAACAATAACCCAGCCGATAATTACACGTTCGCGACCGCAGTCGGTAGTTTTCAGGATTCGTCAATTGCTGGAAAAATCCAGTTTGGCAGTGCGTGGTGGTTTCTGGATCAGAAGGACGGGATCGAATGGCAACTGAATGCTCTTTCTGCAACCGGCTTGTTGCCTCGCTTTATGGGGATGGTGACGGACTCGCGCTCGTTCATGTCGTTTCCACGGCACGAATATTTTCGCCGCGTGCTCTGCAATCTTCTCGGAGGCGAGATGGAACGAGG
>JBAPOI010000895.1:0-15617 GCA_049279555.1 Candidatus Sulfotelmatobacter sp. | reverse complement strand
GTCCCATCTCGCTCATCGCGTCCCGCAAAGTGCCGGCAAAATCTCCGCCCGCTGCCGGCGCAGCCTGCTCGACCGCACTTTCCGCCGCAGGAAGGATACGCAGGGAAGACACCGGACTGCTCATCGTGTCCTGCCTTCCGCTCCGCCTTTGTCCTTACTACTCGTTATACGCGCCATGAAATTCCCGGTTTCTTAACTGTCTCTTAATCGATTCACTGGAGTTGCTGGCCGCTTGAGTCACTCATCTCATCCCGCTGTATCGTGCCAGCAACAGATCACCTAGCTCAAAATTTGCAGCGACTGCTGCAGCATGCTCTTGGCCGCCTGCACCCCGGCGGCGTTCAGCTGATACGCCCGCACCGCGCTCAGCAGATCGGCCATCTCCATCACGGGATTCACATTCGGATACGTCACGTACCCTCCACCATCCGCATCCGGGTGTCCCGGCTCATAGCGCCGCGGCAGCGGCGTCGGGTCGGCCACTACCCGCTCCACCCGCACCCCGCCATCCGGAGTGCCCTTGTGCAGATGCGCCAACATCATCGGAAAGCGCGGCATCGGCTGCGCCCGAAAAACCAGCAACTGCCTGCGGTATGCTCCGCCCTGTGCGGAGCGAGTGGTCTCCGCATTCGCCATATTCGCGGCCACCACCTCGGCCCGCCAGCGCTCCGCTCCCAGCGCCGAGCCGCTCATCTCCAGCATCCCAAACAGGTTCATGACGACGTACCTCCAGAATTGATCGCCTGCGAAATCGTATGAAATTCATCTTTCAATAGCTGAATGCCCAAGCTGTACTTCATCTGGGTTTCGGCCAGCAGCAGGCTTTCGCGCTCCACGCTCACGTTGTTGCCGTCCGGACGCTCAATTAGTCCACGAATCTTCCGCACCACCGGCGTGTACGCCGCATATTCCAAATCCGTCATCTCGCCCGCCGCGGCGTGCACACTCGACCGCATCAGCTCAGCATGGAAGTCGAGATCGCGAGTGCGATAGCCCGGCGTATCGATGTTCGCCAGGTTTGCCGTGATCATCTTGTGGCGCGCCACATCCACATCGAGATAGCGGCTCAGCGCCCCGGTCATCGGAGTGTCAATCATGGACATAACTGCTCCAGCTCGGCAGCCCGTAGCTGCGGATTTTGTTTCTCACCGTACGCAGGCTCACGCCCAGAAGCCCGGCGGCCCGCGAGCGGTTTCCACCCGTCGCCTGCAGCGTCATTTCAAGGAGCCGCCGCTCCATGTCTTCGAGAGAGACTCCAGCGCGCAAGCGATCATCGGATACGGCGCCGTCTGGCACACGCTCGCGAGAAACATGACCGCTTGAGACGTGATCGCCGGAAACACGCTCGCCGGAGAAACCGTCACTAGGAAAACCACTGCCGCGAAGCGCTGTCTCCGGGACAACACCATCGTGCGGCACGGCTTTCTGGGATGAAGTTCTCTGCGAGAAGGCGTTCTGCGAGAAATTTTTCTGCGATGGATTTTCTTGCGCCCCGGCATTCTCCCACGCCCACCCTTCCAAACTTTCTCTTCCAATCTCGCTGCCGGTCGCCAGCGTCACGGCGCGGCGCAAGCAGTTTGCCAGCTCACGCACATTGCCCGGCCAGTTGTGCGCTTCCAGCCTCGCGAGAAATCCCGGAGTCAGACGCAGAGTTTTGTTTTTTGCTCCGTAGAGCCGCAGAAAATATTCGGCCAGCTCTCGAATATCCTGCGGACGCTCGCGCAACGGAGGCAAACTTAAAGGAATCACATTCAGGCGGTAGAAAAGGTCTGCGCGGAACTTGCCCTCCTTCACCATTTCCACGAGCGTTCGGTTGGTCGTCGCAATCACGCGCAAGTCAACGTGAACCGTGCGTGTATCGCCGAGCCGGTCAAACTCCCGCTCCTGCAGCACGCGCAGCAACTTCGGCTGCAACCCGAGCGGCATCTCGCCCACCTCGTCGAGCAGCAGAGTGCCGCGATGCGCCAATTCGAAGCGGCCTGGCTTTGCCACCATCGCGCCGGTAAACGCTCCGCGCGCGTAGCCGAACAGTTCGCTTTCCAGCAGCGTCTCGGGAAACGCCGCGCAATTCACCGCGACGAAGGCATGATCGCGTCGCGGGCTCAGGCGATGGATCAGCCGCGCCACCATCTCCTTGCCCGTCCCGCTCTCTGCCTCCATCAGCACGTCGGCATCGGTTGCCGCAACCTGTCGCGCCAGAGCGAGCGAGCGCAGCCAGCGCGCCGCGTGCCCGACCAGTCCTTCCTGAGCCTCGGCCTGGGTTCGCGCCTGCGCCAGAATCCGCTCCGCCGCCTGTTCCAGCTGTTCAAACGACACCGGCTTCACCAGATAATCGCAGGCTCCATCTTTCATCGCCGCCACGGCGTCGGGAACATTGGCAAACGCCGTCAACAGCACCACCGCCGTATGCGGAGCGAGAGCCCTCGCTTCGCGCATTACCGAGAAGCCGTCCGTTCCCGGCATGCGAATGTCGGTGACCACGAGGGGGTGCAGAACCCGGCGGAATTTTTCGAGCGCCTCGTCCGCGTTCGCCGCCGTGTCCACCTGCCAGTCTCGCCGCAGGAAGTGCGCTTCGAGCGCCGCCCGCATCCCGGCTTCGTCATCCACCACCAGCACTCGATTCATCCTGTCCCCTCTCTAAAATGTGTCATCCCGAGCGAAGTAGTGGCTTCGCGAATGCGAAACCACTACGCAGCCGAGGGATCCCTACCGCTCCGAGCGGCCTCGTGAGCGGATATCTCAGTTCGACTCCCAACGCGATCTTCCCCCAGAGGAAGCAGCAGCGCAAAACTAGCGCCCGACCCTGCCCGATTGCTCGCTGCCAGCGAGCCACCGTGCTGCTCCACGATCTTCTTGCACACCGCGAGCCCCAGCCCCGGGCTGCCCGGGCGTGTGCTGAATCCCGGCTCGAAAATTCTTGCCGCCTGCCTGGCGTCGATTCCCGGTCCTGTGTCGTTGACCGAAATCACCGCAGCGCAGCCGCTTCCATGGCCCGTGCGGTGCCCAGAGATTTCGACCCAGCCGCCGCCCGGCATGGCCCGCAACGCGTTCAGCACAAGGTTCAGCAAAACCTGTTCCAGGCGATGGCGGTCGGCGACGAACCATACCCCCTGCAGCCGGTTGCGCAGGCACAATTCGACCTTGGCCTGCCGCGCCATCGGAACCAGAAACCCTCCCGCCCAATCGAGCAGCAGGCCCAAGTCGACGGGCGCGCACTGCGGCGCAGGCAGGCTATGAAAGTGCAGGACGTTGTTTACCGTTGCCCCGAGAGTTCGCAGTCCGGCCTGAACCTGCTCCACCCACAGGTGGCACTCCTGCGGAAGTGCGGCCGCGGCCAGCAATCCGGCAAACAGCTCCAGGCTGCCCAGCGGATTGCGGATTTCGTGCGCCAGAATGGATGCCATCTCCGCCAACGCCTGCTCGCGGCGCAATTTTTCCCGCTCCTGCACCAGGCTCTTGGCGTCGCTTACGTTGCGAAGGATGAAGATGGAAACCGGTTCCGTTCCAGCCTCTGCATCCGCGGCTTGTCCATCTGGAACTTGTCCATCCGGAACAGCGGCATGGCGCACCGCCAGCCAGCACTCCTTCCGGCTGTCATCGTCGGCTAGACGCAACTCCAGCTCGCCGCGCACTTGGCGGGCGCGGTTCAGCAAATCGAGCAACTCCGCGGGGACTTCCGGCAGCGATAACGATGAAGACAAAGATGAAGATGACGACACCGACGACAGTTGCGGCAAACCGAGCAGCCTCCGGCCCTCGGGATTCAGCAAGGAAATGCTGCCGTCGGATCGTTCGACCAGCACGCCGCAGGGAAGGCCTTCGAGAATCCGGTCCAGATGCTCGCGCATCCGGCGATTCTCCGACAGGCTGCGTACTAGCCCTGCATTGCTCTGTTCTAACTCAGCCCGCAGCCGCACTACCTCGCTGCGCAGTTTCCCATATGAACGCTCGAGCGAATCGGCCGCTTCCGCGAACGTGCGGAAGGCTTGCAACAGAAACTGCTCATTGCCTGCCGATGAAGTCCCAATCGCGCCAGTTTCCGCAGCGACCATTCCGGCGACACTCGGGTACGAGCCGGATACGTCGCTTGATAAGTCTGGCATGGGCAAAGACGTCATGGCTGCAGGCAACATTTGCACGGTTCGTGCCAGAGTCGAGGGCTGTGGCTGAGATTATCCTCAGCTTGCCAGACCGGCGCACGAAGGGCTGCGGCTTGCGGGCTGCAGGGGACAGATCTCGAAAGGGAAGTACAGATGCTCGGCCCGCACCGTGTCGCCATTCTCGATCAGAATCGACGCTCTCTCCATCACATGCTGCAGCTCACGCACGTTGCCTTTCCAGGCGTGGCATTCGAGCCGCTGCGATGCTTCGCCGCTCAAACGCGGACACGGCCCATTCATCGCGGCCGCCATGCACTCCAGAAAATGTTCCGCCAGCGGAATAATGTCGCCGCGGCGCTCGGTCAGCGGCGGCAGCTCCAGAGGAAACGCCGAGAGCCGGTAAAAAAGATCTTCGCGAAATTCCCTCCTGCCGGCGCGCCCCGCGAGATCCACGTTACTCGCGGCAATCACTCTCACATCCACACGCGTCACTTCGGCCGTGCCCAGCCGCTGCACTTCCTTCTGTTCCAGAAAGCGCAGCAGCTTGGCCTGCATGCCGAGAGGCAACTCGCTCACTTCGTCGAGAAACAGCGTCCCCCCGTGCGCCGCCGGAATTCTTCCCATCTGCGACTGCACCGCTCCGGTGAACGCTCCGCGCGAATAACCGAATAGTTCGGACTCGACCAGCGCCTCCGGAATCGCCGCGCAGTTTACTGCGATGAAAGGTTTCGCGGCCCGCGGACTCAGGCTGTGCAGGGCCCGCGCCACCAGTTCCTTGCCGCTTCCCGTGGGGCCTGCGATGAGCACGGTCGTCGCGCGTGGCGCCACCAGCCGGGCTAGGCGATAGACCCGCCGCATGCTTTCGCTGCACCCGATCATGCCGGGCAGCGGCTCGAACTCGGGAAGTCCTGCAACCACTTGCAAGCCTTCTTGCGGCGCCGGGGCTGTTTCCCGGGACGAGGCAAGCTTGAAGTCGGGAGCGGAGGCATCCGCGTCGGAATCGAGCAGTACCACTTGGGTTCCCGGAAACCTGCGCTGAATGATGGCGATCAGTTCGTCGGTGTCGAGGTCAGGAACCCGGCGGTCGAGAAACAGAACCTGCCAGTCTCCTTTTTCGAGCTTCGACAGCGCTTCGGCGCCGCCCAGCGCCTGCTGTACCGGACGGCAGCGGCCATTCAGATTGTGCAGCACCTGGTCGCGAAATGAGCTGCTGGCGCTGGCGATGAGCGCCCCGCCCGCCACTCGCGCCATGGAGGGAAAAGTTGTCATAACTGTCATTGGCGTCTCCAAAGAACCATGTTGGAATTTCCGGTTAAGAAAAAGTGATTCGAGAAAAATGACTAGAAGCTATCTCATAAATCGGTTTTGGGAAGGGCACGGCTTCAGCCGTGCCACCCAGAGCCAAGAAAGACGCGGGCTTTAGCCCCTGAGGTACACCCCGCCTCGAACCGTCGAGGATTTATGAGATGGCTTCTAGGAGTTCTTGCGTGAAATACCAGGCAGCATGATGCTTATCGTTTCCTGCTTGCCGTCGCACAATCGTTGCCACTTGGCTCCGCAGCGCTCGAAGCCGGCTTGCGCCACCAGCAGCCCCAGCTCAGGCCGTGAATCTGCTGGATGGCGCGCTTCGATATTTTCTTCTGCTTCCCAGTCGATGCGCAGCCAGTCTCCGGTTTGTGCCGAACCCGCTTTAGTCTTTACTGTGCTGAATTTCACTGCGCTGCCTTCGGCCGCGAGACTCAGCACAGAATCGAGAAGGCGGAACACTATGCCGCCAAGCCTTTGTCTTCCCGCCCTCATTGCTAAGATTAAAGAGCAATCTAATTCGATTTCCGTGCAAATCGCTTTCGACTCGGCTACTGGCCTCAGATCATTCACGGTTTCGCGGAGGATCGCTGCGAGGTCCGTCATCTCGTTCGGGTTTTGGTGCTTGTTTTCGTCGAGACCGTCGGCGACTTCGCGGATGGCCTCGACCAGAGCCCGCATGCGCTCGGTAAGTTCAAGCCCGTCGCGCAGTCCCTGCCGGTATTGCTCCGGAGTGCGGGTTCCGACCAGCGCCACCTCCATCGAGCATTGCAATCCGGTCAGCGGCTGGTTCAGTGCGTGCAGCAATTGCGCAAGCGGGCTGCGGCTCGCGATCTCCTCGACGGCGGGAGCCGCTTCGTTGCGAGGCTCGATTTGTGCGGGAATCATGCCGTCACTTCCGCGCTGCCCAGTTCGTAGCCCACCCCGCGCACCGTATGAATCAACTTCCGCATATGTCCATCATCGACTTTCCGCCGCAGGTAATTGATATAAACATCCACCACATTAGTAGTCGTGTCAAAAGTGAGGTTCCAGACGTGTTCGATGATCATGGCGCGGGAGACTTGACGGCCGGCGTTGCGCATCAAATATTCGAGCAGGGAAAATTCTTTGGCGGTGAGATCGATGCGGCGGCCGGCGCGTT
Source organism: Candidatus Sulfotelmatobacter sp. (assembly GCA_049279555.1). Taxonomy (GTDB): domain Bacteria; phylum Acidobacteriota; class Terriglobia; order Terriglobales; family Acidobacteriaceae; genus Sulfotelmatobacter. The sequence goes on along the minus strand of JBAPOI010000895.1, from coordinate 9,068 downwards.
CGGCGCGGTGTTCGACGCGATCGAGTTTCAGGTCTTCGACGACCAGCACGGACTCCGATGGGAGATGGCTGCGGCGCAACAGGGCACGGATGCGAGCGGAGAGTTCGCTGAAGGAAAATGGTTTGGGGAGATAGTCGTCGGCTCCGGTGTCGAGGCACTGCACCCGGTCTTCTACCTTGCTTCTCTGGGTCAGCACCAACACTGGCAGGCTGGGGCGGCGCAGCCGGAGATGGCGCAACACGCTCACGCCATCGAGTTTGGGCAGGTTTAAATCGAGGATGACAAGGTCGTAATCAAACTCGCTGCCCATGGAGCGGGCCTGCTCGCCGTCTTCGACCACATCCACCGTATAGTGTTCCCCGAGCAGCCCCTGGCGCACAAAACTGGCAAGAGCGGCATCATCTTCGGCAATTAGGATTCTCATGAGCGGGCCTTAAGTACAGCCCGATTCTAATTAGAGAGGACTGAAAGCGCGCTTAAACTCTGCGCGCACGAAAGTGTGTGCTTCCGGAATTGGATGATGAGGTCAAAAGGGGATAACAACAATTAAGGAACGTGCACGTTAGGTTCGTTCGCTCGAACCGCACTAAGTGAACGGCCCCACTCAAGCCAGAGGACGGCTTGAATGGGCCACCCGCCGTTCTAGCCCCTGCCGATAAAGCAGATTAATCAAATACCCTTTAGCAAGTCGCTCATGCTCACGTCGAAACTCTTGGCGAGAACATCGAGCGTCGTTAACGTCGGCTCTTGCTGCCCGTGCTCTAGAGAATGCAGGAAGCTGACGGCAATTCCAGAGTGCTCTGAGAGGTAAACGAACGTCCATTTCCGCTCTTTCCTCAACCCTCCGAGCCGTTTCCCAAACTTCACACTCAGTGGCGATTTTCTCTTTGACATGCCGGGATGATTGCACTATGCTCACCCCTTCGTATTCCTCAACTAAGGAATGTGATTCCAATGAAACGTACCTCAGCTAAACCTAAACCTGCCCGTGGCTGGCGTACCTACCGCTCGGTAGCTGGTAAAGTCGTCAAAGAAATCGACATTGCCAGTGACGTGCCCGGTGTGACGATCTTTTTTCGTGACGGCACACAATTCCATATAGAAGTACGTCACTCAATCGAGTTTCAGGTCAGGCTGCAAAAACAGACAAATGATGACTTGGTTGTGCTTCACGCATTTCCGACCTTCAAAGAAGTGAAGCGTTGACAATTCCATGATCTAATCCTTGTCGGAACGCTTCGACTTGCGCGAGGTAGCCTTGGGCTGCTTCGCGTTTTTCTTTTTCGGGGTTACAATGTTTGGCCGTGGAGAACGGAAGACTGCCGTTGCCAAGCGTTCAAAGTTCTCCAGTGCTTCCGGGCCTTCGATGTACTCAGGTTTCATAAATTCATATACTCTCAAGGAATCATTAGGAGCGTAAAACCGTGCCAGAGGAAGATGGAAGCAATCCCCCATCCCGGAATCCCGACAGCCAATCGCTTGGGCAAGACCCAAGAGCCAACCTTCCAGAGCAGAGCGTAATGGGCAATAAGCCCGCATCCCGCTCCAATCAGCAGGAAGAGGATTCCGAGAAGCCGACGGGACGAGTCCATTGGATCAACCATGCGACTTTCTATCTATCCGTGATTCTGGCCATATTAACAGGCGGTACTATTCGCGTTTATTACTTGCAGCTTAACCAGATGATCGTTGCTACGCAAGCTACTCAAGCCGCCGCCTACGATGCTTGTATGAGCGCCAAGATTGCGCGGCAAACGCTCATTGATTACGAGGCGGGAGCGGCTGATGCTCACAGCGTTGCCACTGGCACCATAGCGCAAGCCTCTGCCGCTATCAGTTCCGAGTCTGGCATCCTGAGTCTGGGCACTGGGCTTATACCTAGAACAACACCCGCGTTGCCAACGGAGTTCCCCAAATATTGGAATAAATTCGGCATCGCTTTTACCTACGGCAATGTTGGCAAAGCAGCGGTACGAAGCCTCCGCCTTAAATTTACCGTTCAGCTTCTTCCTCAGGGTATCGAACCTGATCCGCGGAACCCTAACACCTACTACGACAGCGCCAGAGCGGCTATTCTCCAACCTGGACCAGCGGCCGCTACGAATCCGAATATTATTGATCAAAACAATAAGTTCGTGGTGCTGCCGGATGACAAACAACTGGAGGACTTTCAGTCCGGGAACACTTATATAACATCTTTCGGTCGTGCCGACTATGTGGATACGTTCGGCGTCAAACATTGGCAAAGATTCTGTGGCTATTTCGATAACTCGCCCGCCCAGATTCCGAAAGCACCTGCTAAACCTAAACTGCGTCATCCGCAATGTACCGATTTCAACGAAGCCGACTCCAACCTTCTGTATCCTATCCCGCAAACCCCTAGTGCTCCGCCTGCCTCTGTGAATATTGTCGAGGAAATAACATGCACGGCCCCAAAACGGTAACATATGTGTGCCAACCCGTTTAATGCCTTACTTTAAGTAATGTCCAGCTGCCGATAGCCCGTAGGCCACGATGAGGGTCGAACCGCCAACAAGCATCACCGCTATGAGAAACCGGCCTATCCCCCTCAAGCCAGCCGGGAGAGTTTCTGATTTGATAGGCCGGATGAGTACGGTGGCTACGATTGTCGCCGTTACTGCCAACGCCGCTAGCACCCACCAGTAAAGCTGCGACTTGGAGCCCGCCTCTTTTAATCGCCATGCTTCCGACGGGAGGCCGTAATACCCACTGTAGACTGCGCTCCAGCCAGCGTATTTCAGAAGTGCCACCGAGGCTCCAACGACCAAAGGAACTAGGGTCAGCCAGTAGTACCAGGGTCGGTGTATCGAGTTGGAATCGGCTGTATTCATTCCACACATCCTTGTACGGACTCGCAGGTCCTTCGGTTCCTCACCATTCCGCTCAGTCGCAGCTCGTGCTGTGGTTGCCTAGGCCGTCGTCCACTTCGACACAAGCTTTTGGCTGAGGCTGTTGTTGCTGATTCTGGTACAACGTAAACAGCCATTGCGAGAAGTTGTTCACGCCTGGAAAGTTTCGCGGATTCCCGTACTCGTTACCCGGCGTGCTGTGAACGCCCATCATCCACGTCCAAATCGGGTGGGCTTGAGCGTCAGCAGAGAAGTTGTTGTACACATTCGCCCAATAAGAGCTTGGGAAAATGTCTCCAAAGTCCAAGCCAAGATCGTGCAGCACGTCTTCGCACACTGTGGTGCAGTTGTTGGTGAGCGCGGAATAGTCGGGAGTGGAGCCGTTCTTGAGTGCTTCGATTAGATCGATTACCTTTTGGGCTTCCTCAGGAGAGGTTTGGATGGTTAGCGTGGCAAACTTGGCCTCAGCATTTTGCTCGGCTCGCTCGCTCATGTTTCCCGTGTTAAATGCGCCTGGCCCTTGCCCAAGGCCATTCACGTTACCAGCTGGGTAGTAGTCTAAGAATCCGGCCTTTCCAGTGGCCTGATTGAGAGCGCCCAGCATGATGTGCCCATAGTCTCCTGACGCCCCACTCGGCGGGCGATAGAAAATCGTAATATCTTTGCCGTCTTTATCGATGTACTTGAGCGGGTTGTTGCCACCATAGACGTACTTGTTGAGCGTATTCGTCGGGTTCATCAGCCGAGCGCTGGTCAGGTTGAGGCGATCCGGTGTCATCCATCGCCCCATCGTAGAGGCGTAGTTCCTAAACCCAAAGTTATCTAAGCCGGATTCGCTGTCGCGTTCTTTGCCGGTGAACTTGTAGCGGTTGGCATCGCTTTGGGTAATTACTCTTTCGCCTCCGTAGGGGTAGTAATCTGACTCGTTGAAGACGTTTCCGCAGCAGTCGGTGACGAGGCTGGTAGAGTGCAGATGGTCCTGCAAGTAGAAGTGGGTAACCTCTACTTGATTGTTATTCGAAATAGAAATATCGGTGCGAGAGGCGATATGGCCTCGCATCAGGCCATAGGCGGCTGTCCAGTTTCCTCCAAGGTCGCTTTCAGCCTGTGTGCTGCCGTCGGCAAGCTTCCAATAGAAAAGCCCCGTGGCGGTCGCAGAACACGTTCCCGGCATAGCAATCCCATTCGTATTGGTACCTTCTGTGCATTTCTCGATACGCTGCCCATCGCCATCATAAACATAGCTGTCGGCGCCATTGGCAATCAGCCGGTTCTCGGCGTCATAAGTGTAGGTTGTCGTGCCGCTCTGCATCACATTTCCAGCGGCATCGTAAGTGAAACACGTGTTGAGCTGATTCTGCCCGTTTGCCGCGCCGCAATTCAGGGTTTCGCCGCCGCTCATCAGGACTACTGACGGAACTGAGAATCCGTCGCCCCCCGGCGAATCCCGTTCGCTGATTGCGTCGTAAACTAAATGAACGATCTCTGGATGTCAAATGAAAATAACGAATCTGCTTGCGCGTGAGCCGGACGAGGCGTCCGCTCTACTTGCGTTTGGTGCGGAGGAGGGGCCAGGCTTCGAGGTAGATTTCGTAGAGATTGCCGTCCGACCTTTTTGCGGGGCGTCCGGGACAGAGCATGAGCATGTTGCTTTTGGTTTTGAGGACGACGCGGGCGGGGAGGATGTACCAGGCATCTTCGGGGACGACGTAGGCGGCGAAGAAGTCGACGGTGCGGGTGGTGTAGCGCGCGCCGTGGCGGTTGGGGGTGAAGGCGCAGAGGTATCCGTTGCCGAGGCGGTAGCTGGTGGACTTGACTTGCACGCGGAGAAAGTGGCGGCCGTGTTCGACGCCGACGTCGTAGGCGGAGGAATCTCCCCAGGGCTTGGAGACCTTGAATCGGCGGCGCACGGCTTGCGCCATAAACTGGAGTTCGACCCACTCGCCACGAACTTTGAAGTTTTTGAAACCCTGACACTTTGCCATGTTTTCCGCGCCTTCTTCTTTGGTGAAATCAGGACAAAAAAAGGCGCAGCCGGTGGGCTGCGCCTGATTCTCTTAAAGATTTAATCTATACATCCATTATATCACAGTGCAGGGGTTGTTTGCGACATAGGTTGGAGGAATATTTGCCGAATGTTACCAGCCACTTAGGATGGATCGTGTAGTTTCTGCCTATTGACAAGTTTTTTATTCCGGCCGTCCGCGTGGGTCGCACCTGGGATTTTGGTGATGCGCATGATTCTGGTTGAGCCGCGTACACTTCTTTACACCAGAGAAGCTCGACGACCTCTATCCCGGTTAGGCCCATATTCACGGGCCAATTGGGTCAGAGAAAGAGTTCGGGGGAGATTCGTTCGCAATTTCCGCACAGGCCCATGTTACGACCAAGTCACGCACAGATTGTTCGCGCCTGCCGGGCGGCGTTGACGAGTTACCATATTCGCGCGAGATGATAGGTCAAGCAAGTGACCGACGTTTTCCTGAGCTGACCACTTACTTGCGCTTTCCCGATCAGGATTGTGTGGGAACGGCCACGAAGCACCTCTTCAAGCCTGCCGGAGTGCCGCGCAGACGTGCTGCCAGATTCGGAAGCATTTCAACCGGAAACGAAAAGTCAAACTTGCGTTCGAACCAAATTGGCGATTGACTTATAGATTCCGCCCATCAGGAGGAATACCTTCAGTAGACATACACCTACGCAAGTGTCAAACAGGGGCAGTCATGCTTGCCAGTGGTCTAAAGGACGGTTATCGTCAAATATGTGCCAATCGTTAAGACCCAAAAGAGAGCTTTCGCCAAGACCAAGTCTCCCCAAGTCAGACGCACGCGCGAAGAGACCATGGATCCAGATGACTGGGATGAAGTACGCCGACTGGGTCACCGCATGTTGGATGACATGATGGACTACCTGTCTTCTGTCCGGGAACGGCCAGCATGGCAGACTGTTCCGGCTGAGGTGAAGCAGAGTCTCTCCGGGCCCGTGCCCCATGAGCCTTGTGCCCTGGAGTCCGTGTATGCCGATTTCCGGCAACAGATACTACCCTATCCCACCGGCAACATTCATCCTCGGTTCTGGGGATGGGTCATGGGTACTGGCACACCTGTAGCCATGCTTGCTGAGATGTTGGCCGCCGGGATGAACTCATGGGTCGGCGGTTTCGATCAGTCGGCGACACTCGTTGAGGAGCAGGTGGTCAGCTGGCTATCGGACATGCTGGGCTTTCCGCAGGGAACTTCAGGAGTACTGACGAGCGGGTGCACGGTCGCAAACATTATTGGGCTGACGGTTGCCCGCCACGCCAAAGCGCCCTTTGACGTCAGGAAAGAGGGTCTTCAGAATCACACTCACGCTCCTTTGGTTGTTTACTGTTCCTCTGAAGCGCATAGCTGGGCGCAAAAAACAGTGGAACTTATGGGACTAGGAGACGATTGCCTGCGGCGAATCCCAGTTGATGCCTCGTTTCGAATGGGGATCTCAGCGCTGCGGGGCGCGATTCAAGCGGACCGGAAGAACGGGAAAACGCCATTCTGTGTCATTGGCACCGCCGGCACGGTTAACACCGGGGCCGTGGATCCTCTCCAGGAACTGGCGGCAATATGCCAGAGAGAAGGATTGTGGTTTCACATCGACGGAGCATTTGGAGCGTTGGCGACGCTCTCCCCGAAATGGCGTAACAAGGTTGCGGGCTTGCATCTGGCTGATTCAATCGGTTTTGATCTTCACAAGTGGATGTACATCCCCTTTGAGGCTGGCTGCGTCCTGGTTCGTGATCGCGAAGCGCATCGCGGCGCCTTTCAAATAGCGCCCAGTTATCTGAGCTCGCAAGGGCGCGGCGTTGCTCCGCGAGGGCCCGAATTCGCTGCGCTTGGAATCGACCTTGCCCGGAACTTCAAAGCGCTGAAGGTCTGGTTTTCACTCAAAACTCACGGCACTCTCAAGTACGGCCGTCTGATCGAACAAAATATTGAGCAGACGCGATACTTGTCCTCCTTGATCAAGAAAAACCCACGCCTTCAGCTGCTCGCTCCGGTCGAGCTGAATGTCGTTTGTTTCCGCTACAACCCGCGGCTCTCTGATGAGAGCAAACTCGATCGAATGAACGAGGAGATTCTGATTCGGATTCAAGAGAGTGGTGTAGCCGTTCCTTCAGGCACGCGTGTATCCGGTCGCTTTGCGATTCGAGTAGCTGTGACGAATCATAGGAGCACAAGGGCGGATTTCAGGCTGCTCGTGAACCATGTGCTCAAGTTAGGCTCAGATCTCTAAGGGAGGACCGACGGGTGGCCCAGGTCTGAGGCAACTTCTCCCATGTCTCGCAAAATCAGCGAGACATGGGGCACCCCAATCCACCTTCCTGATGTGCCCGACGAGTTATAACGAGTTAGGAGATGGAGACGATTCGATCACGCGGCTGGTGGTCGGATCGTCATCACCAAAATGTCAGTGTCGTTAATCTTCATCGGCCCTACCTCTCCGCAGGAATACCAACGAAAACTGCTCCAGCGTCAAGCGCGGGTTGGTAGCATCACCCGAACAGTAGGCGGCCCTCGGCCGTTTCTTTTACAAAGAGTGCATAATAATAATGATGGATTTCCTGTATTGAACTGGTCCTCGACGTTCGTAATGATTCCGGCGACATTTGTACACTGAGGAGCGAGATGACCCCTGACGAACGCGAACGCATGGCCATTCTGTGCCAGCGAATCGCCACCGAGCAGAATCCCGAAAGCTTCGACAAGCTGGTGCAAGAGTTAAACGATCTGCTGGAACTCAAACGCAAGCGCATCCGCCCTCAGGACAGGACGAAGCCGATCTAGCTTCAAACTGAGGCACTGCCTAAGTCCAAGCTGGTCCCTGCTGCCTCTCGCCTGCCGCGATAACTTTGTGGACAGTTCTTCATCGTGCTTCCTTCGGGACGGGAGGTTTTGCCAGCAGCGCCCAACTGCGGATTTCGCCGATTTTTTGGACGCATACTGTGTCAAACTCGGGCTTGCCATCGAAGGGCTGCTGGCAGTAGCCGACCGCCATGGTTCCGGCAGCGTCGGCGAGCAGCAGGGGATCGGACTGCATCCAGCTTTCTTCCGCATATTCCTCGACATGCATTGCCGGAAGATATTCTGTGGAATGCCACTCCAAGGTCGTGGTTCCTAAAATTGCGTTCTTGTCTGTCATCGCGTTGCTCCTTAATTTTTGAATTTTGATTTTTTGATTTTTAATTTCTCGTGCTGCGGGCTGATCTTTTCGATTTGCGTGGCTGCTGCCGTACCTTTCGTGTTGGCTGAGAAATGCGGGAGGGCCGTCTTTTCCGGTTCGTCTTCTCCGGTTCATTGGCGATTCCTTCATCGATTTCTTCGTCTTCTTTCTCGTCTATTTCCTCGTCACCGGGCTCACGGATGTGGCCGCGCAGAATTCCAATCAAGGATGGGAGTCCTTGCTTACGGCGTTCCTCCTCGCGGTCACGCGCCTCGAAATACACGTCGTCGGGATCGCCCAGGCTCTTCTCGTAGGCCCGCTTCTGTTTCCAGAGTTGGGCCGACTCTTTGGCTTCGATCTGGTCCATGCTGTCGGCCACGTGCTGACTGGCCTCAGCCCGCAAGTGCTCGATTTCCACCCGGTAGGCGTGGAATTGCTTCTTGTGTATGCCGGGCGATTTGCGAATGTGCTCCAGGATTTCTACCGTCTCTTGCAGGTTCCGGTTGAGCTGGTACAGGTATTCGTAAATAGGGAATCGCATGAATTAAGTCCTCTTGCCGCGACACGAATCACATGGGGAAGCCTTGTCCTGAGCGAAGTCGAAGGATGCTCGCTGAACGCAGCTCGCCTGTTCCCAAGGCACACCAATCCCTCAGCACGCCTCAGAGTTCATTTTTGGGAAATAGGAAGTTCAGCCCCAGGGAGGAGGATTCGTTCTATTTGAAAGAGGGGTTGATTGCGACGGGCCGCGATGTGATGGACGACCTTGCGGCAGGGATGGATAACGACTACTTTGTGGGATAGCCATGGTTGCCTCAATCGTGTTAAGGCGACTTTGGTCAGGGGTGCGTCGGTGTTCTAGCACCGGCGCGTCCCGTTCTTAGGACGCATGAGCAGCTTCTCGCGCTTTGGGTTTGCCGTCAATATCACGAATAGACGTAGAGACCTTGGCGCAGGGCGGGAATGCTGGCGCAAGTTGGTTGATCACGGCCACCGGGAATT